>BMAH01000025.1 GCA_014132615.1 Gammaproteobacteria bacterium | reverse complement strand
TAATAAGGCGATTCTTAAAAAAGGCTTAAATTTAGTGGAATTTTACTTAACTTATCTATCTAATCACGCAAAATAAGCTCACGCATGCGTTCACATACTTTTTGCATGACGTGAATATTATGAATGCTAGATAAATGAAAATAGGCGATTAAGCCTTCTTTAAATAAGTAATGTAAATAAGACCGAGAAAAGTTAACGCAAGTATAGCAATCACATCCAGGCATAATAGGGGATTCATCTTTTGCATATTGGCTTTTTTTGATTAATATGCGCGGAACTTCACCCTTGTTTTCAAAACTTAACCAATTGTTTTTTTCTATTATTTGGCCGCAGTACAAGGTACCGTGACGCGCATTACGTGTTGGTGCAACGCAGTCGAAAATATCTATGCCTTTTGCAACCACATCAAGTAAATCCTGTGGATTTAATCCTACGCCCATGGTGTAACGAATTTTTTCTGTTGGTAGCATAGGGCGTACCCAATCTATAATCTCAGCCGTTTTTACCATGTCAAAACCAATGACTTCACCGCCTATCGCGATACCATCTAAATCTTGGCTCAAAATAAATTCAGTACTTTGTTCGCGTAAGTCACGAAAACTTCCGCCTTGAATAATGCCAAATAAAGCTTGTTTATAACCGTATGCAGAGCAGGGATTTTTCTCATGTTCTTCACGAGATAATACTAACCATCTATGTGTTCTATCTAATGCCGCTAATGCCGCTTCTCTTCCGCCTGTTTCAGGCGTGCATTCATCAAAGGCCATGATGATATCGGCGCCAATGATTTTTTGCGCTTGAATTGAAGTATGAGAGTTTAAGTGCAAAACTTTTCCGGTTAGTGGATGCTTAAAGTGCGCACCTTGATCATCGATAATGCAAATAGTCCCTTTCTTAGAAAGACTAAAGACTTGAAAGCCGCCGCTATCTGTTAGCATCGCTTTGTTCCAGCCCATAAAACGATGCATGCCGCCTAGTTTTTCAATGACTTCCATCCCAGGGGTACAAAGCATATGATACGTGTTGCCGCCTAAGATGATTTCACTGCGACTGGCATGTAAATCAGCCGGCGTTAAGTAATTAAGCATAGCGCGCGTGCCCACAGGCATGAAGGCAGGTGTTAAAACCTCCCCATGAGGCGTGTTCATACGCATGACGCGAGCTGGCAGCGTTGGGTGTTGTTTGATAATTTCTGAATGATATCTATTTTGCATGGGAGGCAGATTATACTGATGCCTGTAGATATTCACCATGCTTTTTTAAGAGAGGGTTGTTATGTCACAACGTCATTACACTTTATTAGATAAAATCTGTATAAATATAGATCAAGCAGTGCGCGCTTTATCTAATAACCCCCGGACAAGTGGCAAACCTTATCCTGCAAAAGGCATGGAAAAGCCGGTGCTAGAGGAAAAAGAAAGAAAGCATGCCGCTTCATTAATGCGAATTAATCATGCGGGTGAAATTTGTGCACAAGCGCTTTATCACGGCCAAGGCATCGTGTCTAAAAATGCAGTGCAGCAAAGCAAAATGCAAGAAGCGGCGATTGAAGAAGGTGATCATTTAGCTTGGTGTAAACAGCGTTTAGATGAGTTAGGCAGTCATACTAGTTATTTAAATCCACTGTGGTATGCGGGTTCATTTTGCATTGGGATGATGGCTGGTATGATAGGCGATAGGTGGAGCTTAGGGTTTGTTGCAGAGACAGAAAAACAAGTCATTAAACATTTAGAAGGCCATCTGCATTTACTGCCTAAGCAAGATAACATTAGTCATGCCATTTTGAGTCAAATGGAAGCTGATGAAAGTAAACATCGCGATGAAGCTATTGATGCTGGTGCTCATGAGCTTCCTGACATTATCAAACAGGGAATGGCGCTTACCTCTAAAATCATGGTAAAAACCGTGTATTGGTTTTAGTGATTAAACCGTTGCGTTATACATCACCATTAACGCACCTGCTTGCACTAACCACACGACCCACACAATTTCCATGAAATAGGGAAACCAGTGGCGTCTTACCATCCAATAAAGCACAGCTGGAACAAATGCAATTAAGATAGGAATACTTAATAGAGCAATCAAGCCGCGTGCTAAATTGCCCGCATTACCGCCTGAAAATACATCTGTTAATAATTGAGAAATCCAATCATGTGCATTTAGTAAATATTGCACGCCAGTTTGTGCGTGAGACATAGAAAGCACAATGGCAACGCTTAGGGCTATGAGTAAAAGAGTCTGTTTTATCATGGGTCATCCTTGGTGAGTAAATCCTTAAACAGGTTAATCAGCTAGTTTATTACTGTCAAACCTTTATCCCTATTCCCTTATTAAGTAATACCCAAGCCCATAAAAATAAACCTATACAGAGTGAGATGACTAAGGCCATTCCTATATAAATATTTAAATCGGCTATGCCTAATATGCCAAAGCGGAAGGTGTCTACCATATCTAATATGGGATTAAGAATAGAAATTGAGCGCCAAAATGGCGGTAATTGTTGTATGGAGAAAAATACGCCGCCTAGGTAAGTGAGGGGCGTTAAAATGAAAGTGGGTATAAAAGAAATATCATCAAAGCGTTTTGCATAAATGCCATTGATAAGACCACCTAGTGAAAAAACAGTAGCGGATAAAACAGCCATGCTAATTACGATAAAAGGATGGGTAAAGGGAACGTGCGTAAATAAAAAAGCAATTAAGGTAACGATTAATCCTACTAATATACCGCGAACGGTGCCACCTAAAGTAAAACCTAATAACACGACAATGTTTGACATAGGTGATACTAACATTTCTTCGATACTTTTATTAAATTTAGTAAGGAAAAAAGAAGAGGCTGTGTTTGCATAAGCATTAGTCATGATAGACATCATAATTAAACCAGGAACAATGTATTGAATATAACTCACGCCGTGAATTTCACGTATTTGCGAGCCTATAAATTTACCGAAAATAATAAAATATAAGCACATGGTAATAGCAGGGGGAATTAGTGTTTGCGTCCATATACGCATAAATCGCAATATTTCTTTAACTAATAAAGTTTGAAAAGCAATTAAATTTGGATAAAGGCCAGTACGTGTCATGGTCACCTTCTACTCGGATTTGTTTTTATTTTGTGAAACTAAATGCATAAATAATTCTTCTAAACGATTAGTTTTATTACGCATGCCGTGAATAATAACTTGCTGCTCACTGAGGGATCCAATCAGATCATTGATAGATTGACCGCGATGAATTTCAACTTCTAATGATGTTTCATCTACCATGCGATGAGTAAAATCAGGTAAATGAAGGGGTTTATCCAGCGGACTTTTAATATCAAAAATCATAGTCTGCACATTTAACCGATTAATTAAACTTTTCATATTAGCACGTTCAATGATTTGACCTTGATCGATAATGGCCACATTTTTGCAAAGCCGCTCAGCTTCTTCTAAATAGTGAGTAGTAAGAATAATGGTTGTACCTTGTTGGTTTAATTTAGTAAGAAAATTCCACAAGGTATGTCTTAATTCTATATCCACACCGGCAGTTGGCTCATCGAGTATAAGTAGTTTGGGCTCATTCATAAGAGCGCGTGCAATCATTAATCTGCGTTTCATGCCACCTGATAGGCGCACAGCAGGTTGATCGCGCATATTCCATAAACCCATTTCATTCAAATATTTTTCCATGCGTTCACAAGCAATGTGTTTAGGAATACCGTAATAGCCCGCTTGATTGATTAAGATATGAGAAATTTTTTCAAATAAACTGAAGTTCATTTCTTGAGGCACGACGCCAATTAACGATTTTGCTATAGCTAATTCTTTATCTGTATCGTGCCCAAATACTTCTATTTTTCCTGAGGTTTTATTGACTAGTGAACAAATGATGCTAATTGTTGTCGATTTGCCCGCACCATTTTGGCCTAGCAAAGCAAAGAAATCACCTTCAGGTACGGTAAGATCAATTCCTTTTAAGGCATAAATGCCGTTTGAATATTCTTTTTTTAAATTGCTAACAGAAAGTGCATTCATAATTTTTCCGGTAATGCGTTTAATAAAGCGTTAAGTGCAATAGCTCTGTGGCTTAAAGTGTTCTTTATTTCTAATGGAAGTTCTGCGGCAGTTTTCCCTTGATCCGGTAGATAAAAAATAGGATCGTAGCCAAAACCTTGTGTGCCGCGAGTTTCATGTAAAATTTTCCCATACCATTTGCCTGTGCAAATTAATGGAGTTGGATCTTGTGCATGCGATAAAAAAGTAAGGCAACAAAAGAAATAAGCTTGACGATTTTCTTCAGGTACTTGTGCTAATTCATGAAGTAACTTAGCAATATTATCGTTTGATTCAGCTTTTTTACCCGCGTAACGTGCAGAATAAATACCAGGCGCACCTTGGAGTGCCGGCACCACTAGTCCTGAATCATCAGCAATAGCAGGTAAGCCAGTTTGTGCTGCAGCATGCCTTGCTTTTAGCAAGGCATTTTCAACAAAAGTGATGCCTGTTTCTTCGGCATCGTTTACACCTAATGCTAATTGTGGAATCAGCTCAATGTTAAGAGGTAACAACAATGCACTTAATTCTTTTATTTTTCCCGCGTTACTACTCGCTAAAACAATTTTCATTCAAATGCTACTCGCCAACCTATGTAAATTAACTGACTGACTAATGTCATGTTTAATAATTGCAAAATAATGAGCGCTGGAATAGGTGAAACATCAAATCCATTAATTAAAGGAATAATGCGTTGAAAAGGTCTTAATACGGGCCCTGTAAATTTTTCTAACACTCTTGCTATAGGTGAGCCTGGCTGTAACCAACTGAGTATGGCTTGCAACAAAATAGCATAGAAAAAAGTTTCTATTAATAATTTAAGCATATTAGAAAAAGCTAAAATAATTAACCCAAAAATATCAGGTAGTCCAAAACTTAATATAGAAATAAGGAAAAACTTAATGAGTTCAAAGATAAAGATTAATACTAACGTCGTTGTTTCTAAACGTTTGTAATTTGGAATGTACTTTCTAAGCGGTTTCACTAAAAAATCTGTGAGCGTAATGATAAATTGCGTGGCAGGATGAAAGTAATCTGCGTGTACCCAAGCTAGCACCAGCCTAATCGTGAGTATAAAAAGATAAAGATCAAAAACAGTAGTAATTAAAAATAGCAAAGCGGTGCGTAAAGTATCAGACATTATTATTTATCTCCTAACAGACTGGCTAATTCTTCCGAGCGTGCAGAGGCTGCGTGTAATGCCTCTTTGAAAATGCCGTGAATATTATTTTCTTCTAACACAGAAACTGCTTTTTCGGTAGTACCACCGGGGGAGGTAACTTGCCTGCGCAATTCTTCTGGGGAATTTTTACTTTCCATGGCCATGCGCGCAGCCCCCAAGGCAGTTTGTAATGTGAGTAAGCGAGCGGTTTCTGAGGATAAGCCTAATTCTTCAGCTGTTTTTTGCATAGCCTCCATGAGTAGAAAGTAATAAGCAGGCCCGCTGCCGGATAAAGCTGTGACTACGTCTAATGCTTTCTCATCACCCACCCAAACTACGATACCTACTGCACGCAAAATTGATTCTGCTGCATTGCGGTTCTCATGAGTCACGTTAGCATTTGCGTATAAAGCACTTGCTCCACAGCCTATGAGAGAGGGTGTGTTTGGCATGGCTCTTACTAAGGCAATCTTAGTGTCTAACCATTTTTCTATATGATGAGTACGAATGCCTGCTGCGATAGAAATGAGTAAAGGCCGTTTTGCGAAAATGGCTGAACGTAATTCTCTCGCTACTTCACCAAAAATTTGAGGTTTAATGGCAAAAATAACAATATCAGCGTGAGCGACAGCTTGCTCATTATTTTCAGTAATATGAATGTGCAATTGAGTTTGCAGGGACTGTAACTTTTCTTTATCTTTGTCACTCACCCATAATTTATCTGCTGGATGGCCGGATTGAATTAAACCACCTAGTAAACTGCTACCCATGTGGCCTGCGCCTATAATGCTAATAATGGGATAATTCATGCTCCTCTCCTTTATCGATCAGCTCAATGTTTGTGCAATTACCAACAAACATTCCACATTAAGATGTAAAAGCCTATAGTATTAAATAAAATAGCGAAAGCCCTAACTAGGAATTTACCAAGAAATGCGTAGCCCCAAAGAAATATCCCTTAAAGGTTTTATATTAGCCATTTTACTCAGCTTTATTTTGGCGGTTTCAAACGCTTATTTGGCACTCAAGATTGGTATTTTACTCTCAGCATCCATTCCCGCTGCCATCATTTCTATGGGTGTACTGCGTCTTTTTAATCAATCGAATATATTAGAAAATAATTTAGTGCAAACCGCAGCTTCAGCAGGCGAAGCGGTGGCGGGCGGGATTGTTTATACCATTCCAGCCCTCATTATTATTCAATACTGGACGGGTTTTAGTTATTGGGAAAATTTTCTTATCGCTTTATTGGGCGGCGTATTAGGCATTATGTTTTCTATTCCATTGCGTAGGGTCTTAATGGAAGATAAAAAACTAAAATTTCCTGAAGGCCGTGCGATTGCGTCTGTGTTGCAAGTCACTCACAAACAACAAGTTGGTATTAAAGATGTCTTGTATGGTTGCTTAATAAGCGCTTTATTAGAATTAGGCCAAACTGGTGTCAAATTAGTTGCGAGTGCTGCATCAGCATGGGTCAAAGTGAATGAAGTGGTGATAGGATTTGGGTTGGGTTTCTCCCCAGCCATGATAGGTGCAGGGTATTTAATTGGTATTCAATTAACATCTAGCATCATGTTGGGCGCGATTTTAAGTTGGTTAGTAAGTATCCCTTTATTAAGTTATCTATCTCCCGATGTCATTGCTAATCATTCAGCCAGCGAGGCGGCTCAATTGCTATGGGGAGATAACACGCGCTACATAGGTATAGGCGCTATGCTTGCAGCGGGGTTATTCACTTTATTAACCTTATTTAAGCCTATACTATCCAGTATTCGTCTCGCCTTTTCTGCGTTATCTGCTAAAGCGCTAAAGCATGTTGATAGCAAAGACAAAGATATTCCCATCCAATACGTTATTTTAATTAGCATAATTAGTGTTACTGGTTTGTATTTATTCTACTCTTACTTGTTACCTTTAGAACAACTCGGTTTATCATCGCTTGCCAACCAAGCTGTTCTTTATTCAGTTTTGTTTTATACCGTGGTTGGCGGCTTTCTATTTTGTATCATTACTGCTTATTTTTCCGGCATGGTGGGTGTTTCTGCTAGTCCTGGTTCATCTATCGTTATTGCCGCATTACTAACCATAGCTTTTGCTTTTTTTATTTTCTTACATCAATACGGCTATACCATTTTAACTCCAACTCAAATTAAAGCTTGTGAAGCTATCACTATTATCTGCACTGCAGTCATTACTGGCATGGCGGCTATTTCAAACGACAATATACAAGATTTGAAAGTTGGATATTTGCTAGGTGCGACCCCTTGGAAACAAGAAGCGATGTTATTAGTTGGAGTGATTTGCGCCTCATTAGTCATTGCCCCTGTTATGCAGTTACTCTATAACGTATACGGCATAGCAGGCGTCATGCCGCGCGAAGGAATGGATGCGGCACTTTCATTGCCAGCCCCACCAGCGGCAGCAATGGCAACGTTAAGTGGTGCTGTTTTGCATCAGCAAGTGCCTTGGAATATGTTAATCATAGGCGCAGTAATTATTTTGGTGATTCAGGTTCTCAATGCTTGTGTATTACGTCATTTTAAATTGGAATTATCGGTTTTAGGCGTGGCAATTGGTATTTATTTGCCGTTTTCTTCTTCTACCGCTCTCTTTTTAGGCGGATTTATGGCGTGGTTATTACGTAAATCTAAGAAAAATGAATCTAATTATCACGATGTCATGTTTGCTTGTGGTTTAATTGCCGGTGCTTCTTTATTGGATGTCATACTGGCTATTCCCTTATCCATATTAAAAGACCCCAATGCATTATCACTCGCGCCTGCTTTTTGGCAACCAATTGGTGTAATATTGAGTTTTATGGCGTTAGCTATTATCTACATGTATTTTAAACGCCGTGCATTTTAGCTATAAAAAAACCCCTCTGTCCGGAGAGGGGTTGCAAGTGCAGGAGATACTACTCAGCTTTCTTTTCTTCTTGGTTATCCTTTTGGCCTAATACGGCAAATAAATTGTCGTATAAGTTATGAGGGCTCCAGGCATACCAACCATCTGCTTGCGCTTCATGTACGGCGCGTAGTTGTTCTTTAATGTAGGCCATGCGTTTTTCTTTAGACATAGGGTAGTGATAATTGGAAAGTTCTATGTAGGCATAGACTTTCATGGGTACTTGATGGTCGCCGAATTGTTTTTTGATGCGACGTAAGGAATCATAAACGGTTTCGAAAGGGCGTTTGTAGTGTTCTGCGAAAGGAACGTAGTGAGATGGATACACCATAGGGCATATTGCATCTACACTTTCAGCGAATAATTGTATATTTTGTCCAATATGCTTGGATTCACCAAAGCTAGTGATACCAAACACGTCGATTTGTAAGGGAATATTTTGGGAGACTAGCTTGTTTTTATACCATTGAATAATTTCTAAAATATCTTTGGAATTTTCTGAGGACGCTTTGTTTTTTGAACTATAGCGTATGTAATCTAATTGAATTTCATTGGCACCCCAATCAACGGCTTGTTTGACTAAGGCATATTTTTTTTGCCAAATCTCAGGGTTTTTAATCATGTCTGGGCTACCGCCACCGGGGAACATGATAATTCTTGCGACGTATTTAATATTATTGTCTTTTAAAAGCGCGATATTTTCTTTGTAACGTTTGGATGGTTTTTCTAAATCCACCACAAAAGTATCAATACCAACCGCTTTTGCATTTTTGATGAGAGAAGTTAAGAGAGCCGTATTCTCTAGAGAAGTTTGAGTAACGTATATCCCTTGGACTTTTGGTTGTGCCCAACTTGTTGCAGTAAACAGTAGCAATGCCCAAAAAAGAAACGCCATCCTAGCGTAATTGCCTTTCATGATCGCTGTCCCCGTTAATTCCTATAATTAAGTTATAGCGCAAATTGGGGGGGAATGATTATGGTATAATACTGGGAAATTTAGGGTGAATGCCTGGGGCCGAAAATGGCTCTGCCTATCCTTACCAAGGTGGCACCTTCAGCAATAGCTGCTTCAAAATCGTGCGACATTCCCATGGAAAGACAATCTAATTTAAAGCCTTTTTGATTTAATTGTTGGTAGAGAGAAGTCAGTTTGCGAAAAGTACAGCGTTGCTTTTCTAAATCAGCTTCTTCTGCAGGGATACACATTAAGCCGCGCAGCTTTAAGCGAGGAAGAGTGAGGCAAAAGTTTGCTAATGATTCCACTTCATCATTGGATACGCCTGATTTACTGGCTTCATGACTGATATTTACTTCAATGCATATATTTAACGGCGGCAAATGCTCTGAACGTTGATCATTTAGCCTTTGTGCAATTTTTTCATTCGCTACACCTTCTACCCAAGCAAAATGGGCTGCAATTTTGCGTGTTTTATTGCTTTGTATAGACCCAATAAAATGCCATTCTATTTTTTTATCTTTTAGCATTTCAATTTTTGGCAGCGCTTCTTGTAGATGATTTTCACCAAACGCAGTTTGCCCTGTTGCCAGTGCTTCAACAATGTCATCTACGGGTTGGCCTTTACTGACAGCGACTAAGTGAACAGAACCTGGTGGCCGATTATATTTTTTTTCATAATCAGCGATTAATTGCTTTATGTGTTTTAAGTTAGCTTCGACAGGATTCATTTCCACAATCTAACGATTTTTTATTTGAGGGTAAAGTATAGGTTTTTTCTCCCTCTCCCACCCAATGGCATTAAGAAAGACTCAAACAGTGAGTGTGGGAGAGGGTCGGGGTGAGGGTATACTTTACATTAATAAATAGAATGTAAGTTTTCCCTCATCCTAACCTTCTCCCGCAACGAGTAGCAGTGATCTTTTCATATGAAGTGGGCGGGAGAAGGAACTAAAAACAAAAGATGGTTTCTATTAATTCGTTTTGCGAAGTATTGTAAGTTTTGATGGGAGCAAAGCTCCCATCGAGGCTACCTAATTTATAACTGAGGCCCAGCAGTCTTAATTGCCTCACTCACGGTAAACCGTTTGAAGTTTTCCACGAATTTCTCAATTAACGCTTTCGCATGTGCATCATGAGCCGATTTATCTTTCCACGCTTTGCGAGGATCTAATAAATTTGCATCAACACCAGGCACATTCTTAGGAATACTCAAGTTAAACCCAGGTAAGGTTTCATACTCAGCATTTTTTAACTGACCACTGACAATCGAAGTTACAACCGCTCTTGTAGTAGGAATAGAGAATCGTTCTCCGCCTTCACCGTGCGCGCCACCAGTCCAGCCGGTATTCACTAAATAAACATCGGTATCAAAGTTACGTAAACGCTTCATCAATAATTCTGCGTAAACAGCAGGTGGGCGTGGGAAGAAAGGTGCGCCGAAACAAGTGCTAAAAGTAGGCTTAATACCGCTACCTTGCCCAACTTCTGTGCTTCCAATTAAGGCTGTATAGCCGCTTAAAAAATAATATGCTGCTTGTTCAGGGTTTAAACGAGCTATAGGAGGTAATACACCGTATAAGTCACAAGTTAAAAAGAGAATGGAGCGAGGTTGGTCGCCGCGATTGTTTTCTATACGCTGCTCAATAAAATCACGTGGATAAGCAGCTCGGGTATTTTGTGTAAGGCTTGAGTTAGCGTAATCAGGTGTTTTAGTGCTTGGATCTAACACTACATTTTCAATTACTGAACCATAACGAATTGCATTCCAAATTAAAGGTTCGCGTTCTTGAGATAAGTCTATGCACTTTGCATAGCAGCCACCTTCAAAGTTAAACACGCCGTCTTCACCCCAACCGTGTTCATCATCACCAATTAAAAAGCGCTGAGGGTCTGCGGATAAAGTGGTCTTGCCTGTGCCTGATAGACCAAAAAATAGCGCAGTATCTCCGTCTTTACCCACGTTAGCTGCGCAATGCATAGGCAGAATGTCGTGTTGTGGAAGTAAAAAGTTGAGCACAGAGAACATAGCCTTCTTCATTTCACCGGCGTAATACGTGCCGCAAATTAAAACGCGTCGCTTAGTGAAATTGATAATAACAGCAGCATCACTATTTACACCGTCTAAAGCAGGATTAGTTCTGCAGCCAGGTGTGCTTAATATAGTCCACTGTCTAATGTCATTCAGTGTATTGGGAGTTTCTGGGCGAATAAATAACACTTGAGCGAATAAATTATGCCAAGCGAGTTCGGTGATGACCTTAACGGGAATGCCTAATTTTTCATGCTCACCGACTCTTAAGAAAGAGGTGAAGTGCATGTCTTTAGATTCTAAATAATTAAGCGCTTTTTGCCATAAAGCATCAAATTTATCCGTTGAAATACCTTGATTGGTAGTATTCCAATCGACTTGGGTTTCAGTGGTTTCATCTCTCACAATGAAGCGATCTTTAGGCGAACGCCCGGTGCGTACACCTGTTTTAACGACTAATGCCTGATTTGACGCTAACTCTCCTTCTCCACGCGATAAGGCCATATCAATCAATTGCTCTGCGGTTAAATTGACGTGGGACTTATGCTGTATACTTATCGCTTCATTACTGGATTCGACCATAAACGGCTCCTTAATTATCACGCTTATTCACTATTCTTATTTTTTAGAGGTTGCTGGGAGGGCATATTGTACACAACTTATCATTTGTAAGACAGCGTGCCCGTTTTTAGTGTCATACCTATAAAAATCAACATGTTACACAGTAGACGCTAGTTTTTTATGACTGGTTCGTTGTTTATAGGCTGACCATCCCGCTTCTCTATATTCCTTTGCTGCCGACAGGGGTTGATCCGCCCCGTAAATACCTCGGCCGACAATAATAATATCTGTGTTTTTTTCAAGTATGGCTTGCTCGGGACTAATGTATTGCTGGTCTAAGGTATCACCTTTTTCATGAAACTTAATGCCAGGCGTCATGTTGATCCAATGCGGATCAGAAGAAACAGCATGCTGGGTAATAAAACCTATAACAAAATCAGCGTAGGGTTCTGCCATAGCAAGCGTCTGCTGTTGATACTTTTCATCGATTAAATTTTTTGCAGAACTTAATTCATTTATTAATAATAAACCACGATTATATTTACGTCCCGACTCGGCTAATCCTTTAACTACGGAAGGCCCGGGCAAACTGTGCGCATTGATAATATCAGCCCATTCAGCAATGCGATAAATGCCGTCTTCATATTGATGTTTAACTGTATTGCCAATATCTGCGAATTTCCTATCTTCAAATAATAGAAATTGATGCTTACGGGCTAATTTGTGTAATTCGCTAGTTAAAGCGGGGGTAAAATCTTGAATGATGTCTATATGCGTTTTAAAAATACAAATCTCAGGGCCTAATGTGTCTGCTAAGACGAGTAATTCATCTGCCTTAGTGACATCTGCAGATAAAGCTAGGTTAGTTTTTTTATTATCCAGCAAAAGTAATAAACGTTGGCCGGTAGTTGAAATACAATATCTAGCGCGTTCTGAGTAAGTTAAATGACTGGACATGATTATCTCACGCAAATTGTTTAATGATGTCAATTTCCTTTGTACTTAATAAATTGGATGCTAATAACGTATCGCTTATGGTCGATAAGGATAAAATAGAGTAAAAGCGATACGATGTTTCCAATGTTTTTCTGCCGCCCTGTTCTCTATCAATTAATGCGACTACATCATGAACAAGTAAACCCGCTTTTTCTAATTCCGTGGTAGTTTCAATAATACTCGCACCACTTGTTACGACATCTTCAATCACCAAACAACGTTGGCCTGCGTTAAAAACACCTTCTATCATTTGTTTAGTGCCGTAATCCTTTTTTTCTTTGCGCCGCATAATCATAGGAATATTTCGATCTAGCGATAAGCAGGTAGCAATGGGCAAAGCGGTATAAGGTACGCCGCAGACAACATCGTATTCACAATGTTGAGTCGCTTCCCACATGGCATTAGCAACATCACGTAGTAGAGATGGATAAGAAATAATTTTACGTAGATTAAGGTAGATAGACGAGGTTTGGCCGCTCTTTAAAGTAAATTCACCAAACTGAATCGCGCCTATTTTATAAAGTGTTGTAATAAGTGATGACATTGGCGCACCTATTAGATGTTTTAGCAATAGTAAGGAAAGTTTGGCTGTAATGCTAGCAAAAGCCGCTGATACACAATAAGTAGCCGCAGCGGACATCGAGGATCTTTTATCACATAGGTCCTCGATGTCCGCTGCGCTTCCATCGCGGCAACATAAATTGCAAAGACAATGGAATTAACTTCCTTTTTAAAATTAAAAGTGCAACAATACGGCGAATAAAATTATACCTAGATAATATGCAATCAAATGCGCAAATTGTTTTAAAATCGGGTGAGGTTTTTCAAGGTTATGCTCCTTTAGAGCAGCAAGATTGTTTTTTTGGCGAAGTAGTTTTTACAACCGGTATGGTAGGTTACGTAGAAGCACTAACCGATCCCTCTTATTCTGGCCAAATTCTCGTTTTCACTTATCCTTTAATCGGTAATTACGGTGTTCCCTCTGAAGAAACATGGGAATCAAAAAAAATTCATGTGAAAGGCGTCGTTTTGTCAGAACTTTCACCTTTTCATTCACATCATGAAGCGACGCTCTCACTCACTGATTGGCTGACACAGCAAGGCATTCCTTATATAACACAAGTTGACACGCGTGCGCTGACTAAATGTTTGCGTACTAAAGGCGTTGTGCCTGGTGCCATTAGCAAACTTAATCATCCTGTTCAGTTTGAGGAAACAGAAGAAATCGATTGGGTAAGTGAAGTTTCAATTAAAGAACCTGTTTACTATGGTAATGGTGATAAATTAATTATCGCTGTTGACTGCGGCATGAAAGAAAACATTTTACGTAACTTACAGGAATTACCTGTTCGTATAAAACGCGTCCCTTATAATTACGATTACACACAAGAAGCCTACGACGGTATTTTTATTTCAAATGGCCCAGGCGATCCTATGCAATGCCAAGAAACCGTGAGTATTTTGCGTAAAGCAATGCAGCAGGCTAAGCCTACCTTTGGTATTTGTTTAGGTACACAATTAATGGCGTTAGCCATAGGTGCAAAAACCTATAAATTATCTTTTGGTCATAGGTCACATAATCAACCTTGTTTGCATATTGAAACAAATCGTTGTTATTTAACTTCACAAAATCATGGCTATGCAGTAGATGAAGCTAGTTTACCTACTGATTGGCGTGTGTCGTTTCGCAATTTAAATGATAATAGTGTTGCTGGCATTGAACACGAATCATTGCCGTTTTTTTCTGTGCAATTTCATCCTGAAGCAGCGCCAGGTCCTGAAGAGACGAATTGGCTGTTTCAACAATTTTATCGACAACTTAGTCAATAATTACAAAGAGGCTATTATGCGGTTTAGCGGTAAAAAGGTACTGCTTCTCGGCTCGGGCGGCTTGCGCATAGGACAAGCAGGTGAATTTGATTATTCAGGTTCACAAGCAATTAAAGCGTTAAAAGAAGAAGGAATTAAAATTGTTTTAGTCAATCCCAATATCGCTACAGTGCAAACTGATGCGCATATGGCAGATGAACTCTACTTACAACCGCTTAATATCACAAGTGTCAGCCAAATTATTGAAAAAGAAAAGCCAGATGGCATTTTACTGGGTTTTGGCGGCCAAACCGCATTGAATTTGGGAATGGCGCTAGCTAAATCAGGCTTATTAGCAAAGCATAATGTCACTGTCTTAGGCACGCAAGTTGAGCGTATAGAGCAAACCGAAGATAGGGATCTGTTTAAGCAAGCATTAGAATCCATTGATATTAAAACACCGCGTAGTTTTTCTACAAACACAGTCGATGAAGCGATTAAAGCAGCAGAGCAAATTGGTTATCCAGTGATGATGCGCGCGGGATTTTCTCTGGGTGGTTTGGGTTCAGGCAAAATAACTAACAAAGAAGAATTAATAAAGCGCACGAAAGAGTGTTTTGCTGTCGTACCACAAATTTTAATCGAAGAATATTTACTGGGTTGGAAAGAATTTGAATATGAAATTGTAAGAGATATTGCAGGCAATACACTTACAATTTGTAACATGGAAAATTTTGATCCCATGGGTGTGCACACGGGAGAAAGTATTGTTGTAGCTCCAGCACAAACGTTGAGTAATCGAGAGCATCAACATTTGCGTAATATGGCTATTGCCATTGCTAATCATTTTCACATCGTGGGCGAATGCAATATTCAATTTGCGATTAATCCGCATAATGGCGATTATCGTGTGATTGAAATGAATGCCAGATTGTCACGCTCAAGTGCGCTTGCATCAAAAGCGACAGGTTATCCCCTCGCATTTGTTGCAACAAAATTAGCGCTAGGATCGCTATTGCATGAAATTAGAAACAGTGTTACCCAGAAAACCTGCGCTTTCTTTGAACCAGCATTAGATTACATCGTGGTTAAAATTCCACGTTGGGATACGCATAAATTAAAAGCAGCACATAGAACGATAGGCACGGAAATGAAAAGTGTCGGCGAAGTGATGGCTATTGGCCGGTCTTTTCCTGAAAGCTTACAAAAAGCAGTGGGTATGTTAAATATAGGTGCTTCTTGTTTAAACGATTATCCCCATCGCATTGATGATGTATTAAATGAAATAGAATTTCCAACCGATAGACGTTTATTTGCTTTATATCAATTTTTCTTAAACGGCGGTGAAGTAAGTAAAGCTCATGCGTTAAGTAAAATTGATAATTGGTTTTTATCGCATTTACAATCTATCGCTCAAGTTGAAAAACGATTAACTCAAGAAAGGTTATCTCCTTCTCTTTTAAGGCTTGCAAAATGCACAGGATTTTCTGATAAGGTTATCGCTAAGTTAACGCAGCAAGCAGAAGATGATGTTAGAGCATATAGGCACCAAGAAAATATTATTCCTTATGTGAAGCAAATTGATACATTAGCCGGCGAATTTGCTGCTCAGACTAATTATCTTTATTTGACTTATCATGCAAAAGAACATGATGTTGAACCTTGTGCTCAAAGGCCAATCTTAGTATTGGGATCAGGACCTTATTCCATTGGTTCTTCGGTAGAGTTTGATTGGTGTGCGGTTAATACATCGCGTTCATTACGTACACTAGGTCATAAAGCTATTCTAATGAATTCAAACCCAGAAACCGTATCTACGGATTATGATGAATCAGACAGATTATACTTCGAACAATTAACGTTAGAACGTGTAAGAGATATTGCTGATTTTGAGCAAGTCCAAGGTATTATTGTTTCTGTAGGTGGTCAAGTTGCTAATAACTTAGCGCTGCCTTTAGCTAAGCGTGGTTATAATTTATTAGGCACTAAAGCACAATCGATTGATCAAGCAGAAGATAGGGAAAAATTTTCTGCTTTGCTGAACGAATTAAACATAGATCAACCTTCTTGGCATAAAGTGACAAGCATACAAAAAGCGAAAGAATTTGCCGCAGAAATGGGTTATCCCGTTCTCATTAGACCTTCTTACATTCTTTCAGGCTCTGCTATGAATGTGGCTTACGATGAAAGAATGATAGAAAAATACTTGCAAGAAGCCTCCCTCGTTTCAGCAGAACACCCTGTCGTCATTTCAAAATTTATTTTAGACGCAAAAGAATTGGAAATGGATGGTGTGGCAGAGCAAGGCAACATAGTCATAGAAGCTATCGCCGAACACATTGAAAATGCGGGTATTCACTCAGGCGATGCCACTTTAGTAATCCCTCCCCATCGTCTTTATCTTGAAACGATTCGTAAAACGAAAAAAATTACGAGCGAAATTGTCAAAGCATTAAACATTACTGGGCCATTTAATATCCAATTCATTGCGCAAAATAATTTTATTCAAGTCATTGAATGTAATTTACGTGCTTCCCGTTCTTTTCCCTTTGTCTCTAAAGTGACGGGGTATAATTTTATAGATATTGCTACCCGCGCGATGTTAGGTAAGCACCAACCTATGATTTATGAAACGCTTGAATTGGATTACGTCGGCGTGAAAGTGCCGCAATTTTCCTATCACCGGTTAAAAGGTGCAAATCCTGTTGCGAATGTAGAAATGGCTTCAACCGGTGAGGTGGCTTGTATAGGGGAAAATTTATACGAAGCCTATTTGCGCGCATGGTTATCGACAGAACAACCTTTACCTGAAAAACGATTGCTAGTTTCTATTAGCGATGTACATAAATTAAAGTTACTCCCTTATTTGAAACAGCTTGATGATAAAGGCTGGGAAATTTATAGCACCAGCGGAACACATGCCTTTTTATCAAAAAATGGAGTAGGTTCTTATTTTGTATATAAGAATAGCGAGAAAGGTGCTGTTCAAACCTTAAATATTGAAAAAGTGATTGCAGAACGTAAGGTAGATTTGATTATAAATTTACCCACCGCCCATGCACTGAGTGCGCATACAGATGGTTTTATCATACGCCGCATGGCAGTGGATCATCACGTTCCACTGATTACTAATTTGCAAATTGCTCAAATCATGTTGCAGTGCTTAGTTAATACAAATATTCAAACCACGGAGCCGCCGCTTTCATGGCAACAATACATGCAGAGAAGTTTATCTTACCAACGCATGAAAGACATTGCGTAACGTCAAATTTATTATACGGTCATGATCTTATTTCTATTAAAGATTTAAATCGTGAGCAAATTGAACAAGTGTTGCACGTTGCTCTGTCAATTAAGCAGCGTGAAATAACACCCTTATTAACTAATAAATTAATTGCGCATTGCTTTTTTGAGCCATCAACCCGCACACGTTTGTCATTTGAAACAGCGACGTTGCGTTTAGGCGGCAATGTTATTGGATTTTCAAGCGACGACCATTTGTCGACAAAGAAAGGTGAAACATTACACGATACTATACGTGTACTTTCAGATTACGCAGATTTACTCATCATACGGCACGAGAAAGAAGGTGCAGCACGTCTAGCAGCAGAAGTTTCACCTAAACCTGTTATTAATGCAGGAGATGGTGCAAACCAACATCCAACGCAAGCACTCATTGATTTATTTACGATTAATCAATCGCAGCAGCGCTTAGACGGCCTTTCAATTGGATTAGTAGGCGATTTAAAATTTGGTCGCACTATCCATTCTTTTGCTGATTTATGTACCTTATTTGATATGCGTTTATTTTTAGTTGCACCTGATGCATTAACCCTGCCTGATTCAGTCTGTGATAGGTTAAAAAAACGTGGCGTACGCTTTTCTTTCCATCAATCAATTGAAGAAGTCATACCAAAAGTAGATATTTTGTATATGACACGCATTCAACAAGAAAGATTAATTAACATAGGTGTGCCTTTATTAGATAAACAATTTATTTTAACGCCGCAAGTACTGCAATTTGCGAAACCTAATTTAAAAGTGCTACACCCACTGCCGCGTATTAATGAAATTGATATACGTGTTGATAAAACACCGCATGCTGATTATTTTCAGCAGGCAAATAATGGTGTGCACATTAGACAAGCCTTGTTGACTTTGCTTTTAAACGAGACATTACCATGACAAAAACTTTATCTGTCTCAGCCATTCAAAACGGCACCGTGATTGACCATATTGCAGAAGGCCAAGCTTTAAAAATTATTCGCTTGCTACGGTTATTAGAAAAAAAATACACGGTGACAGTAGGCTTAAATTTACCTAGTAAACGATTAGGATTAAAGGATTTAATTAAAATTGAAAACCATAATTTAACGACTGAGGAAGCAAATGAAATTACTATTTTTGCTCCTCTAGCTACGATTAATATCATTAAAAATTTTGAAGTAGAAAGTAAAGTAATTACTTCTTTACCATCAAGCATTACCAATGTATTTATTTGTCCTAACATTTCGTGCATTACGCTTAGTGAGCCTATAGAAAGTTTTTTCTTTATTGAAGAGCAAGGGCAAAAAATAAAATTAACGTGTAAGTTTTGCGAAAAGCCATTTTATAGAAATGAAGTTAAAGTGAATCTATGATTATTTTTAAAAAAGTAAAAGATATACATGGTGACAGCTATGATTTCTCTATTGAAAGTGAAGAGAATCACGCTATTCAAGCAGACCATCTAGTTGCCCTTCCCGCTGTGATAGACCCTCACGTGCATTTTCGTACACCAGGTTTGGAGCATAAAGAAGATTGGCGCACAGGTGCAAAAGCAGCATTAAGCGGCGGCTGTACAATGGTTTTTGATATGCCAAATACATTGCCGCCCACTTTCACTCATGATTTGCTAAGAGATAAGAAGGCATTAATCGATTCGCAACTAAAAGAGGTGAATTTACCACTACGCTATAATTTGTTTTTTGGCGCAGATAAACATCATTTATCTGAAATTCCTGGCATAAAAGAATCAGTCATAGGTATTAAAGTATTTATGGGCTGCAGCACTGGTAATTTGGTTATCGATGATGATGAAAGTTTGGCTGCTGTATTTGAAATGGCAGCAAAAGAAAATTTATTAGTTGCCGTACATGCAGAAGATGAGCACTTAATTCGCGAACGCAAAAAAAATTATAAAGGCCCCATGCATTATGCTGCACATTCTCACTTAAGAGATATTGAAGTAGCCACGCGAGCAGTAGAAAAAGCAATTAACTTAAGTAAAAAATACGGCACGCGCTTATATATTTTACATGTTAGCAGCAAAGATGAAGTGGCATTAGTAAAACAAGCTAAAGCAAATCAATTACCAGTTTATGCAGAAACGACACCACACCATCTATTTTTTGATACCTCAGCTTACGATACATTGAAAGGCCGAGCTGTGGTTAATCCTCCACTCCGCGACAGTGAACATAGAGAAGTCTTGTTAGAAGCAATACGCGAAGGTGTCATTGATACTATAGGCTCTGATCATGCTCCGCATACTATTTCTGAAAAAGATCAACCTTACGGACAGTGCCCTTCAGGCATGCCAGGCATTGAATTTATGTTGCCTTTGCTATTAGATGCACATGCAAAAGGTCATCTTACTTTGCAGCAAATTGTTAATCTGACTTCTCATAATGCAAAAAATATTTTTAATTTGCCGATTTACCAAGACTGGGTACTAGTTGATTTAAATAAAATATCTAAGGTGCATACGACCCACAGTAAATGCGGATGGACACCTTATATGGGTAAAGAATTAACCGGTTGGCCAGTTTTTACTGTTAGCCAGGGGAGGTTATTTAAAGATTTGAACTAATTACAATAATACTTACTAACTCTCCTAAAACTATCTTTTTCATTTTTTCATAAAATCAGTAAGTTATTCGTTTTTTTTGTGGTTTTTGTACCCTATTTTTTATTAAATGTTAAAAAAATCATTTGTTTACTAATGGTTATTAAGCACGCAAACCTATAAAAATATATTATACTTAATTAAAAGTTGCTTAAGTATTAGGGTATAGAGATGAGAATAGTTAGGCGTATATGGTTAGTACTGATAACGGCCTTTCTCGCATCGCTTATTAGCACTAGCTTTGCGGCTGATCCTCCTTTGCCTACACCTGTTGGTAGAGTGGTGTGGGTGAAAGGCAATTTAAAAGCGACTATGGTTAATAATGAGCAGCGCCTTTTACAAAAAACATCAGTTATTTATCTACAAGATGTTTTAACAACCGATGCGACTTCGCAGGCCCAAATAGTTTTTACTGATGGCTCTTTAATTACTTTTTATCCTAATACTAAATTTGAAATAGCAAAATATGCTTTTGACCCCAGTAAGAAAAAAGGGTCTGTGGGTTCTTATTTCATGAATTTAATCGAAGGTGGCTTTCGAACTATTACGGGGTTGATTGCAAAAGGTAACCCTAAAGATTATCAAGTTAATACCCCTGTTGCGACTATCGGTGTACGTGGTACCGATTACGCTGTTTATATGAAAGGCACAGAGTTATTTGTTGGTTATTATGGCGGTACACCTTGCGTTACAGGGAAAAGCAAAAAAGCATTATGTTTAAATAATGATGTTAAATATGCAAAAGTGGCATCAGCTACATCTGACCCTGTTCCTCTTGCACAACAACCCAGCGTGTTTGCGGAAAAATTAGAAATTGTTCCTGCTGCTATTTCTCCTTTTGGCGCTGCATCCTCTTCTGGTCCCGCAAGACCTCAACGCAGCGGTGGTGTCATTTCTAGTTTTTGCATATCACAATAATTACTTCTCAGTATGCACAAAAATACCATCCCAATCTTCTCCCGGAGGATGTTGTTTAAAGTCATTAATGCGATGCAAATAAATGCTATATATTTTCTTATCGGGGTAAGTTTGGTTTAACTGGGTCATTAACACTAATGCATCATCCCACTGCTTAGAGAAATAAAAATCTAATGCACGATGATAGATATCTAATTCCTCTCGCATTGTATTCGTTAAGCTAGTTTGCAAACAAACAACTTCATATAAGCTGACACCTGTTTTTTTACCTTTAACACGCACTTGGTCTAGCTTTCTAAAAATAAATTTAGATTGGTTTTGTCTCGTATTTTCTGTAACGATAATGTCAACGCCGTAGAATTTAGTTAATGCTTCTACTCGTGATGCTAAATTGACAGAGTCCCCTAGCACGGTGTAATTGCGTCTATATCGTGAGCCCATATCCCCCACACTCATGATGCCGCTATTAATACCTATGCCAATTTGTAAATTACTCCAGCCATTTTTCTCTAAAATGGGCTGCATAACTTTTACTTTATTTTGCATCTCAAGCGCAGATTCAATGGCATGCCTTGCATGATTTTTATCTTTAAGGGGCGCTCCCCAAAATGCCATGATGAGATCACCAATGTATTTATCAATTGTTCCTCTATGCTTAAAGATAATTTCTGTCATAGGTGTGAAGAATGTATTTAACATATCAACTAATTGCGCAGCGGTGAGTGATTCTGAAATGCTAGTGAAATTTCTTATATCTGCGAATAAAACAGACATCTCTCTATCTTCGCCATGTAGACCGAAATCACTATTTGTTTTTAACATTTCATCAATATGTTTTTCTGGCACATATTGACCGAACATCGTTTTTAACTGTTCACGTTTTCTGGTTTCAAATAAATAGCCATAAATAATGTTAAATGTCGCGATAATTAACCATAAAATGACAGGGACTAAAAAGGATAAAATTAATCCTGTTTTTTGCCATATCCAATTGTTAATGAATAATAATAAGGGTGGAAAAAAAATAATAATAATGCTTAATGTGCGGGGTCCTAAATAGGGAAATATAAATGCAGCTATTAATCCTAAAAAAGCAGTGAGGAAAATATTTGCACCTAGCGTCCAGGCAGGTTTATAGGAAAAATTGTTTTCTAACATGCCATGCACTAAGGTAGCTTGTATTTCAACACCAGGAAATGGATTTTGTATAGACGTAGCTTGTAAATCACCAAGTCCTGTTGCAGATGTGCCAATAAATAAAATTTTTCCTAATAGTGCGTCTTTCGGTATGTGTCCTTTTAAAATATCCGTTGCTGAATAATAAGTGAAGGTATAGCTTCTACCTACAAATGGAATAAGAACTTGTCCATGCTCATCAGTTGGGATAATACGATTACCCAGTTTAATGCCTTCTAATTTTTTCTCATCGCCGTAAGTAGGGGTAATGAGTGAAATAGGTTCACCTAAAAATAGCATAACTGCTTGTAACGCAAGTGCTGGATAAACGTTGTTTTGATAAGCAATTAAAAGAGGTGAGCGTCTGATAATGCCATCTGTATCTGCAAAAATATTGATAAAGCCACCACCTTTTGCCGCGTTTTGTAAAATGGCAATGTTACTGATGTAGCCTGCTGCATGGATTATATCTAACTGCTCTTCCTCGTGTTTATTTAGTGATAACAGAGGAGGCGGAAGTTGATTTTGTTTTTGTGATCTAGGCAAAAAACCTAAGGCTAATACCGAAGCATTTTCAGATAAACTTTTAGCGAAGATGGAATCTTCATCAAATAAAGTAGCGCTTTTTTGTAAGGTTATATCAATATTGTTAGTTAAGAGATTATTTGCTTTTAATTTATTGATAATCGTATCAGCAATATTATTTTCTTTTTCAGAGAAAAAAATATCGAAAGCAATAACCGCTGCCCCTTCTGCTTTTAACTTATCAACTAAAGCCGCCAATTTACTGCGTGGCCATGGCCATCTACCTTCTACATTTAAACTTCTATCATCGATATCTACGATAGCAACGGGCGTTTTAGGAATGGTTTTATCTGTTAAAACGCGTGTGCGTAGTTGTAAGTCGTAACCTAAATTATCTAATCGCTCAATCAGCGAGCGAACGGAGCGTGTGGGTGTGATTAAAAGCCAGACCGCGATGATGATTAATAAAATGCCAATGATAATTGGAATGCGTTTACTCATATATCATCCTTGTAAGCGAGTATGGATATAGTATATACCTAAGATGGTAATTTCATGTACAGAAAGTCCATGTGATTACTAATTACAAATTGAGAGACTTTATATTAAAATTGTTAGTCATACTTGCTGTAACTAGAAGGGATTCTAATGAAGCTGAAAGTGCCGTTTAAACTCCTCCCCCTTATTGGTCTCATTTTTTTTGCGGAGCAGACTGTATTTGCAGAGCCGCTAGGTGGTTTTTTGCCAGGTTCTGTCCTGCCTGAACAAGTGAGCAAAGCTATAGGCGCTGAGCAACCTAAATCACAGCCAGTATCGCCTCCATCAATTACAGAACCAGAGCAAACAAAATCTCCTTTAACCGAACAAGCAGAAAAAATTAAGTTCCAGTTAAACGGCATTGTGTTAGTAGGTAATCACGTTTATAACGAAGCTACTTTGCGGCCTATTTATGCAGATAAATTGCATAAAGTGATCACGGTGAGTGAGTTATTTGAAATTGTTCAAGGCATTACTAATTATTATCGTAATAATGGTTATATTATCTCTAGAGCGATTTTACCACCCCAGCATGTAAAAGGCGGCGTAGTTAAAATTCAAATCATAGAAGGCTTTATTGATAAAGTCATCGTATCAGGCGATCCTCGTAATGCGCGTGATATTGTGCAAGCTTATGGGGATCAAATTAAAATTTGTCGCCCACTTGAAATTTCACGTATGGAGCGTTATCTCTTATTAGCAAATGAATTACCCGGAACGGATGTCAAGGCTGTACTTGAGCCTTCAAAAAATCAAACCGGTGCAGCCGATTTAAATTTAGTAACGCAAACGAAGACTTTTACCGGTTTTGCTTCTTATGATAACTACGGCACACTCTATATTGGTCCTCAGCAAATGACAGCTAGCTTGGGAATTAATTCATGGATAGCAACCGGCGATGTGACTAATTTTACTGTTACCAAAACGCCCAAAGGCGGCGAGTTAACTTACCTAGATTTGAATCATACCATGCCAGTTACGGCTCAAGGCGTTGGTTGGATGGTGGGCGGCACACGCACACAAACTCATCCATTATTTGTGTTACAACCGCTTGAAATTGATGGTTTAACGACAAATTATTACACTACTTTTTATTTCCCCTACCTCAGAACACGTAGCTCTAGCTTAACCTTCCGTGCTGGGGGTAATTATTTAGATAGTAATGTTACTGCATTAAATACTAAATTATATACTGACCATATTCGCAGTATTGGTTTAGGCGGTACATATAATTTTGCAGATTCTTGGTATGGTGTAAATTTACTGAGCTTAGATATACGCCAAGGTTTACCCATTTGGGGTTACACAACGGACACTAATCCACAAACAGCAGAAACGTCTCGACCTGGTGGCCATGCAAATTATACTAAGCTTGCTGGTACGGCAAGTAGGCTACAGGCTATAAAAGGTCCCTTTTCTTTATATGGAATTATACAAGGCCAATGGTCACAAGTACCCTTGCTTGCTTCTGAACAATTCACATTCGGTGGACCTCAATTAGGTAGAGGTTACGACGTAGCTGAGTTAATCGGTGATAGGGGTGCGGCAGGAAGTTTAGAGTTACGCTACGACTACAACGTAGGCAGAACTCTACAAACACTACAATTTTACACTTTCTACGATGCAGGTATGATTTGGAATTATTTATTAATAGGCGGTACACCGAAAAAGTTAAGCGCCACTTCAACTGGTTTAGGTGTTCGCTTTTATTTTACTAAATATGTCAGTGGTAATTTCATGTGGGCACAACCGTTAACTAAGAAAGTAGCAGCAGAAGAGTTGATAGGTCAGGGTAAAAATCCACGTGTCTTCTTTAGCGTCGTTGCTTCATTAAATTAGACAGTAATTTTAGGGAATGTTTTTGTAGTTTGTGTTTGTGTGATATCTAAAAATATTAAGATAGCGAGTTGATCGCGCTCTGATAATGTTTCAAATGCATCATTTTCAAAAATAGCCTTCGCACGAGCAGTCAGTTCGTGTGAGGGCAAAAATAAGGCGATTTTTTCTAAATATTCTGCACTGTGGCTGTCTTTGTGTTGTCTTAACATGATTAAGTTAATATCTCTGTCTAAGATCGCATTGAGGAAAACTAATAATCCATGATCGGTTTGGGTGATTTTTTTTACGTAACGAGAGCAAGCATCAGCATCGCCCCAATCACGCCAAGCATAAAGTAAAGGTAGTAATTTAGGATGATCAACCAAACTGCCGTTGTCAGCCCAGACAATCATTTTACTGACAGCAAGTTGTTGCAAGGACCTTAATTGATTATTTTCTAAATCCCTATATTCACTAGGAATATAATTATCTGTTTCTTCAGAATGCTCTTTTGCCTGTTCCCTTAATTCGAAAACAGAAATGTAAACACTTTTAGCAGCTTTACCTATCGCTTGTTGCAAGAGAAGATATCTCTCTTCTGAGTTAGAGAACCGGCGCAACAAGTCGTGAATAATTCTATGCACACGCATAGGTGTTTCTAAACTTAATTTACCGGTAACACCTGCCGGGAATAAATCCCCATTTTCTAATAACGCATTGATAATAGTTTGTATGTATTCCTTAGGAATTTTTTTAACAATTTTACTGTCTAGTAAATCTAAGAATTTGATAATACGTTCATCTTGATTTAAGCGTGTAATAACTTGTTCAAACATGGCCTCATCAGAAGCAAAGTCTAATAGAGTGTAAAATTCAGTAAGTGGAATTTGGCTGGTCTGCATAGAAAGGCGGAAATAAATATCGAATAAATCAGGGCTGCAAATTCTACGCAATTTTCTAGCAACCGCTTCAGCATGATAAATTTTAATGTCGGGATAATAAATATAGCTTAAGCGTGGAAATAAATAAATGAGCAATTCTAATAATGTTTCATTATCAATTCTATTTGTTCTATGAATTATTTCCTCGCAACGTGCTTTGTCTTTTTCGCGTTGATCTTCTGTAATGACATAGACATTGTCTAGTAAATCCGTGAATAAATCTTTGTTATCCCGTATACCTGCATACACCTCAGGTGTAAATACTTCTAAAGCGGTCAGCGCAAAAAAGTCGACAGGATTAACTACATCTCTCAGTCGAGTATAACTAAATTCAAGTGTATTAGCGTAGCGCGTAATATCTCGGCAATTTAAGAAAAAATATTTGAGTGAATTATAATAAATGTCAGCCCAGTATTCTGTATTCCACGCTTCACTTGGCACTAAGGTCATTAAATCAGATAATTTATCAGCGAAAATAATTTCTAAGTCTTGTTGTTGAATAGCGGGAATTTCAAAAGGCATTTGTATCACTTTTTCTACAAAATCTTCTCCACCGCCATCATCTAAATTATCTAACGCATTAACAACTTGGTCTTTATCAAAAGCAAGCAGGTAAACAGTATTAGCATAATCACCCATAGATTTTACTATTTGAAATAATTGTTTAATTTCGTCTGGGTATAATCGGGAAATGTTATCAATACTAATAATAATTTTATGCTGTTGATTGCGTAATAATTCATTTAATTCAGCTTTAACTAATGTTAAATCCCGGCCTGATTCCCATGCATAAACTTCTTCATCATTACGATGTTTAAATAATTTTTCATACCAAGCACGTTTGGGTCTTAAGGAGCGGGGGACAGGTTGATGAGTAAAAAAGGAAACGTATAATTCCAGTAAATGTAAAATGCGTTCTGAGTTTTCTAAATAAGTAACGCCTCTTAATGCGGAAGAAAGCCGCCTAAAAAAGCTATAAATAAGTTGATGCTGGCCCGAATAACTCCACGCGCTGAAATTTAAAATAATAGGTTTTGCGTTATCTTCCATGTTGCTTGCTGCAAAATTTAACTCTTCCATGACTAAGTTAATCACAGATGTTTTACCTACACCCCAGCCACCGTATAAACCTACCACCAAACTATCAGGCTCATTATGATCTAACATGCAACGAGCTAAATATTTAGCGAATACGGTTCTATTTAATTTATCCTCAATACTTGAGGTAATGGGACGGTCAGCATCAAGCACTTCATATCCCCTTATTTGACTATCAGTCTCCTATCAACGATTATAGCAATTTTTCGCTACCCACTTTGGTTTTGTACGAATTTCTATGAATATAAATGTTAACAAGGGTCATAGCTAAGTGATTGAATTAAACAAAAAAGCTGCCTGGCAACAATCGCTAACAAATTTAATTACCGATCCCAAAGAATTAATTGCTTTATTGGGTTTAGATGCTAGTTATGCACCCAAAGCCTTAGAAGCAGCTAAGCTTTTTCCCTTAAGGGTGACACGCAGTTACGTAGATAGAATGCAGAAAAAAAATCCTAATGACCCGCTACTTAAGCAAGTGTTACCACTAGATATAGAATGCAAAACGCATCCTGATTTTAAGCGTGATCCTTTACAAGAACAGCTTGTAAATCCTATTCCTGGTTTATTGCATAAATATCACGGCCGCGTATTAATGACATTAACAAGTGTATGCGCCATACATTGTCGTTATTGTTTTAGGCGCCATTTTCCTTATGCAGAAAATAACCCTGGCAAAGCAGGTTGGGAGGCAATATTAAATTACATAAAACAAGATAGTCATATTACTGAAGTGATACTAAGCGGTGGTGATCCATTAGCAGTGAGTGATAAATTATTAATGCAATTTACTGAGAAATTGTTATCAATTTCTCATGTTAAACGCCTACGTTTTCACTCAAGAATACCTATTGTTTTACCAGAAAGGATTACTAGAGAATTTCTTGCCTGGATAGAAACATTACCATTGCAAAAAGTGATTGTCGTACATGCAAATCACGCGCAAGAAATTAACGATGAAGTTAAGCAAATGCTAGTTAAGCTTAATAATGCAGATATTACCTTGCTTAATCAGGCTGTGTTATTAAAAGGAATAAATGATCAAGTGCAAACGTTAATAGAGTTGAGTGAGACTTTATTTGCTTCTAAAGTAATGCCGTATTATTTGCATGTTTTAGACAAAGTAGAAGGCGCTGCACATTTTGATCTTAGCTTAGAAAAAGCAAAACAATTACATGATGCACTAAGACAACAATTACCTGGTTATTTAATCCCTAAGCTTACTCAGGAGCAGGCTGGAAGTCCGTATAAAATTTTATTATAGAGCCATCCATAGCAATTTTTTCTCATTTATTCCATTATAAACGTTGAACGAGTTGAAAAGCGAAAGCAAAAATTCAGTAAATAGATGATGAGCCCAAGGATGATTATTAGACAGATTACGTCATTACTATTTCTATATTTAATTATTAGTGTCGTTCAGGCTTTACCTAGTTCTTTGGATCAACAATTAGCTGACCTCACCAAGAACTTACTCGATAAACCTTATCGCAAAGGCGATACAGGGCAAGTAGGTTATGATTGCCAGACTTTGGTGCAAACCATTATGGCTAGGCGTTTAGCTAAAGAGCCAACTGAAGTTGAAAAATATTATTTAGCAGTTAGCTACAATCATTATTTACTGCCAAAAAATCCTTGGCACTATTTAAATCGACATCATTTTATCGATGCAGATTTTAATAAAGCGAATCAGCAAAAAGGTTTCATTCAAGATGTGACAATCACAGGTGAATTAAGTCAGTATGCAAAAATAACGTCGTCTATCTTAGATAAACAACAGTGGCTGAAACGTCAGTTTTTACATATAAATGTGAGGCCGAGTGCAGTAAGTATTTCTTATTTACCTAAAACTTCTTTAGCATTACTTAACGCTAATGGAAGTTACACACCCCATATAGAATTGCTTAACATGATACCGACACCCGCGATTGTTGAATTAGTTTATGACACAAATAAATGGTTTGTTGGCCGTAAAAATATTAAAGAAGTGATTGGTACGGAATTAAACGTGGGGCATATTGGCATTGTGTATCGCGAGCGTTTTAAAAAACATACAATCATTTATCATAAAATCACCTGTGATGCTAAAAATCAGCAAACTTATTGTCGAGTAAAACCTATTACTTGCAATAAACCATGGTGCGAAGAGTTAATGTTAGTGCACGCCACAAGTGCTTATCCCAATCATTTTGCATGGTATAGAAATAACAAAGGCAATTATGAATGTAGTGCGATTAAGCCAAAAAACGGGCATTATACAATGTGTAATCGTGTTGAAAAAAAGCCATTATTCGCTTATTTGACGGATTATCAATTTGGTAGTTACTGGTATATGGAATGGCCAGCGATCTTAGGAATTCATGTAGAGAAATTATTATGAAATTAGTATTAGGGATAATAAGTCTTTTATTTTCTTTGTCTATCAATGCATGGACAATAGGTGCGAAAAGTGTCATTTCACCTTCTACCATTCATGCCACTTATTTTTTGACACCTAAAAATACTGCCACCCCGGTGCGTATTGATGCTTACCTTGGATTTATGACAAACGGTTTATGCAATTCTGCGGCACGTTATCCACTAGGAATTGAAAAATTGCAAACGGGCGACTATTTAAGTATAGATGCGTTTTCACTAAAGTCGGTGGTTGGAGGTGGTTATAACTGCATGACTATTTTTTATTATTCCCATTTAATTTCAAGAGAAACATTTCTAATTGCCTTTGATGGTAATAATTATAATTTTTCTTACCCAGCAAAAAGTGAAGTAATGATTCAATAAGATGTGCTAGGAAGAGAGGCGGTTGAGTAAATAGGAAATAAAGCTAAGAGCGTTTTTAACTTTTCAAAATATGCTCGCAAATCTTTATCAAATTGTAACATGTTATGTTCATAAGGAGTTTCGCTGGGTGTTAGTGGAATAAAGCCAGCGATATTAACATTTAAATCCAATACGGTTTGTATTTCTTGTTTAGTAATGGCAGAGGAAGTTGATATAAAAATAATAGGAAGCGCCAATCCGTTGGCTAAATACCGGTGCTTAATATCTAGCAATGCATCTGTCATGATTGAAATGTCGTCCATCATCACACAAATTAATTTGTAATGGGTGGTTGTTATACTTCCCCGTCTGTTACATAACGTTTTTTTCCTAAGATCATTTTTTGAATAAATAACATTTTTATAAAGCAAAGTTGTATGTGCAGCGTTGGGGGTAAGCGATTTAAAATACGTATCATTATCTAAGTGGTAAGCAAGTAAAGCAGGGGGGCGGTGGTTGTTTTTATAAAGTCGATGATTAAATTCCATGTCTGTAATTAATAATACATGATGATTAAATAAGTGAGATTGTCTTTTTATTTCATTAAAAACATCAGGCTCTTGTTGGTAGCGCAGGTATAAATTACCGCCTAGGAGGCGAGAGATTTGTTTGCCGTAGTATTCGTATATATCGTTATTAAGTAATCTACAAACTCGACGGGTGTTTAGAGTGTCAGCAGCAGAAAAGAAACTAAAAATATGAAGCCTTACTTCTCTAGGGAGGCTCTCGAGTGTAGGAAGATCCTTAAACAGCGATCTATTTCTCATTTCATTTTAAGCATCTTCAAGCTGAGAGAGTAGCGCATCTAATTCAGTTAAATTCTTGTAATGAATAACCACTTTCCCTCTGCCTTTGGCGTTGCATTGAATGGCGACTTTCAATCTAAGTTGCTTTGATAACTCTTCTTGTAGTTTGACGACATCAGGGTCTAATGGCTTGGCACTCGCTTTAGGATTAGCAGATTGCAAACGCCTTACGACATTTTCAGTTTCGCGCACAGAAAGTCCGCGGGCTAAAATCATTTCTGCAATTTCAATTTGCTGTTTTTCGGGTAGGGTAATTAATGTGCGTGCATGGCCCATTTCAATTAATCCACGCTCTAACATGGTTTTTATCTCTGCTGGCAGGGCGAGTAACCGTAATAAATTAGTGACACTCGCGCGGGATTTGCTGACAGCTTCCGCCACATCTTGGTGTGTCATGCCAAATTCGTCTATTAAACGCTGTAAGGCAATCGCCTCTTCTATAGGGTTTAAATTTTCTCTTTGGATATTTTCAATGAGAGCAATGGCTATCGCTGCTTCATCAGGAATAGCGCGAATAATGGCAGGGACGTCAGTTAATCCCGCCAGTTGAGCCGCACGCCAGCGTCTCTCACCAGCAATAATTTCATATTTATTGCCCACAGGACGTACAATGATAGGCTGTATGATACCTTGGTTGCGAATTGAGTTAGCAAGATCCTCAAGTGCTGCTGCATCCATTTCGCGGCGAGGTTGATATTTACCGCGTTGGATTTGATCAACCGCCAATTGCGATAATGTTTCATTAGGCTTATTGTCAGTTTCAGGTGCGGATTGATCTGGGCCAGTGTAGGCCAACAAAGCATCTAAAGATTTACCAAGACCACGTTTTTTTACCATAATGGAGTCCTATATTTAACCTAACTATACTAATCAAACATAGTGAGAAATGGAATGACGAAACCAGCCGTAATGCGGATTTTTTTTGCTGTGGCTCTCTCGGAAGAGTTGAAGGATAAAGTAGGTAAATTTATAAACGAATTAAAGAAAAAGGCCAGAACTAACGCTATACGCTGGTCAAAGCCAGCCAATTTGCATATTACTTTACAATTTCTCGCTGAAGTGCAAACTGCACATTTGCCGAGCTTATTAGATAAGGTCAAGCTTGCCTTAGTGGATAATAAGCATCCCCTCTCTATTAAGCTAAGTAATATTAATTTGCTGCCAGATCCCCACCGCCCTCGTGTCATTGTATTAGATATTTCACCTCAACAAGAATTGGCGGAGTTATCCAAATTGATAGGTCAAGGCATTCAGGCAGCTAATTATCCAATTGAGGATAGACCTTTTCGAGGGCATTTAACGTTAGGTCGGATTAAGCATGCCCATGGCGTTAATTTAGCTTTCCTATCTGAGGTAGAATTACTGCAGGAAATCATAGAGGTGGGGGAAGTGACTTTATATCGTAGTGAACCCCAACCAGAGGGTTCACATTATACGATTTTAGAACAGGTTAATTTAACTAAAACCCAGGGCACATTAGCTTAAGACCTATGGCATCACTGTGTTTTCTATGAATGCTTGCTTCAAAGGGAATGATAGTGATTTCGGCAGTAGGGCCGACGGTTGCATCCATAATATGACCGCCCATCACACTGTGATCAGGCAAGCCAATGGCTGCATGTATATGCAAAAAGGGTTGATCATCAACGCGAGTGATATTGCCTTGCAGAGAAATTAATTCATACATACCGTTAAAAAGCTTGATGTCATATTCTTTTCTATCTAAATGATAGTAGGCGACACTCACATCATCTAACGCACCTAAACCATAAATGCTCGCTGATTTTAAATTAACTTGTTTAGCGCATTCCAATAAGGCTTTAAATAGATTTTCACCGCGCTCAAGCACTAACATAAAAGGATGTTTAGTATTTGCAAGCGTAGCACAAGTCTTTGTATTAACGATTGAAACAGGTTGAGTTGATAAAACCATGGAATTATCCCTGCATAAAAATAACGTATTGTATATTACTGGCTATTAAGACGATATAATAGGACGTCTTTGCTCACACATGCGATTTTTAACATCATGAATAATATATATCACGTTATTAAAGACCCTGTTCATGGCACCATGCAATTTACTTCTGTGGAAAATGCTTGGATAAAACCGTTTATAGATAGCCCTATCTTTCAGCGCTTGCGCCACATCAAACAATTAGGATTGGGCGATATTATTTTTCCAGGGGCAGTGCACACACGTTTTAATCACTCATTAGGATGTTGTTACGTTGCAAGTCAAATTGCTCACACCATTGGGTTAAGTGATGATCAAAGACAATTAGTAATGATTGCTTGCCTTTTGCATGATATAGGCCATGGGCCTTTTTCCCATGCTTTTGAAGGTATATTTCAAGAGAAAAAAATCCGTCACGAATTGTGGACACCCTATTTCTTAGCTGAATTTGGCGATAGCAGCTTTTTTAAACTTTATAACAAAATTAATCCTAAGCATAAATTAACTGCCGAAAAGTTTGATGAAATCGCTAATATGATTATGCATAGAACGACTAAAAAAAATGTATTGGCTGATATTGTGTCTTCACAATTAGATGCAGATAGATTGGATTATTTATTACGGGATAATCATTTTTGCGGTGTCAAATACGGGGAATTCGACTTTCCATGGATGCTGCATTGTATGACAACCATAGAAACAAATGAGGGTAGTCGATTAGGTATAACGCATAAGGGCATAGGCGCTGTCGAACATTATTTAATGGCTAGGCGTTTAATGACGCGCAATATTTATCATTCACAAAAAAAATTAGCGATAGAGTCTTTGCTCGTGGCGCTGCTTGATAGCTTGGCACAAAGTTTAGAATACGAATCTAATTTTAAAGCCATACAAAAAACCCGCTTAGGGCAGTTTTTAATGGCGGCTAATCGGTTTAATGAACAAGCAGAGCGTGGAAAAGGACAAGAAGCGCAAACTTCATTTTTAAAAGAACATTACGAAAATTATAAAGAATTATGTGACTATGATGTGTTTGCATTGATAAAACAATTATCTGTTTTATGCGACGACCATCCCGCTATACAAATGGCTGCACGCTTACAGCATAGAAAAATGCCTAAAATTGTTCATTTAGATCCGCATCGCCTTGAGGGAATAAAATCAGCTCTACAGGAATTTAAGCGCGATAACCATAAAACCATAGCTGATTGGCAAATAATGCTAATTCAAACCCCTCATCGTTCTTATAGCGAAGAAGATGATCCAATCTTAGTTAGAAATGAACACGGTGTAATAAAATCAGTAGGTGATTTTTCATTAATGTTAAACGCCATATCGGACCGGTTGGAACACGTTGCCTTTCTTGCTATCGATAAAATGATTGTAGAAGAAGAGAAGGTGCAAGCTTGGTTAAACTCCATTGCTAAATCGCAAGTAGTATCTTCTGACTAAATGATTACGTTATAATTCTTGCCTTTCATTAGTCATCAAGGGCAGTAATATCATGGCGCTACAGGTTGTTATCCTTGCCGCAGGCCGCGGAAAACGTATGCATTCTACTCTTCCCAAGGTATTGCATAGGATTGCTGATAAGCCCATGTTAAATCACGTACTTGCGACTGCGAGACAGCTTTCATCTTTGCCGCCTATTGTTATCTACGGCCATGAAGGCGAAACATTGCGCCAAGCTATCACGGATAAAGACGTAAAATGGGTAGAACAAAAAGAGCAACTTGGTACAGGACATGCTTTGCAACAAGCGCTACCGATTATTTCATCTGATGATCAAGTGTTAGTGTTATACGGCGATGTACCACTTATTTCCAATGAAACTCTAAAAAAATTATTAGCAGCTATGGAACCGCAATCCATGGCTATGTTAACTGCACATCTTACCAACCCCAGTGGCTATGGCCGCATTAAACGCAATGCTAAGGGAACTGTGGAATGTATTATCGAAGAAAAAGATGCATCACCTCACGAAAAAACAATTACTGAAATTAACCCTGGCATTTATTTAGTGCCGGCTAATCTTTTAAAGAAATGGCTACCTAATTTAAATAACCAAAATGCACAACAAGAATATTACTTAACAGATATTATTAATTTCGCTGTGAAGGAAAACATCACAGTAAATACCGTTCAACCACTTACGCATGAAGAAATTCAAGGCGTAAATGATAGATTGCAATTGGCTTACTTAGAGCGTTTTCATCAAAAGCAAATTGCAGAAAAATTGCTAAAACAAGGGGTGAGTTTAGCAGATCCTAATCGTCTTGATGTGCGTGGTGAAGTAGACATTGGTCGTGATGTGTATATTGATATTAATGTTATTTTCGAAGGACGCGTAAAAATAGGCGATCATTGCCGAATTGGACCTAATTGTGTTTTGCGTAACACGGTATTAGGAAATGGCGTTGAGATTAAGTCACATAGTTTATTGGATGAAGCACAAGTTGCAGATGAAGCTATTATTGGACCGTTTGCGCGCTTGCGTCCTGGTACACAATTAGGAAAACAAGTACACATAGGGAATTTTGTTGAAATTAAAAAAAGTGTAGTGGCAGAAAAATCAAAAATAAATCATTTAAGTTACATAGGCGATGCCACTATTGGTAAACACGTTAATATTGGTGCAGGCACTATTACTTGTAATTACGATGGTGTGAATAAGCATCAAACGATTATTGAAGATAATGCTTTCATAGGATCAAATACGCAATTAGTTGCACCCGTTAAAATTGGCGAAGGAGCAACTATTGGTGCAGGGTCAACTATTGTTAAGGATGCGCCTAAAAATCGGTTAACTCTCGCAAGGTCTATGCAAATTACACTGACTGACTGGAAGCGCCCTGAAAAAAATAAATAACATTTTCAAGCGCTTAAAAACGCGGAAAAAGAAAATATAAGTTAAGGTATATAATAAAATAATGGATAAGAAGAGTATTCTTACGTGGATATAAAAAACTTAAAAGAAAGACGCTCTGTTAAAGCTGCTATTAACCCTGAAGCTCCTCATGAATGGATGTATGCTGTTAACTTAGTTGACTCTCCTATCCGTAATCATTTAGCTAATTTAATAAAAATAGAAAAAGCTATAGAAGCAGCTATTTTGATAGATAAACTTATTCATGCCCAAATCGCTTTGACAGAAGAAGAAAAAGAAAAATATGAATATGTTTTGCAAGAAAGAAAATCAGAAGAAGCTTATGCTGAACGGTTAGTGCAAGCACAGGCAAAGCCAATTCTTCAACCTTCAATGCGACGTGAAGAATTAAAAGAAGAGTTAATTATTGAAAAAACTAAATCTAAATCATTACAAGAAGAAATAGCAAAACAGGCTCAGATTATTGAAAATTTAAGCGAAGATTGGCAAGAAAGACAAAGAACATTTGATACTGTTTTGGTTGAAACGTTACTGAACAGTGATACAAAAGTAGTAGATTTAAATGGCCAAGAAATTCCTTTGGATCAAGTACAACATCGTTTTTCTACTATTCAAACCAAACCTATTGATGTGAAATTAAAAACTAATCCTGGTTTGAGAGAGCATTTAGTCGATTTATTTGAGCAGGGATTTGATGGTGCTCTTACGGTTGCAAGGATGGATGGGGTGACCGGTTATTTAAATAAATTATTCTCTTTATTGCCTGAGGATCCTACTCCACAGCAAATTTTACAGATCAATCGCTTAAATAAAAAATTAGGCCAGGTTTTTTCTGTTTTACAGGATACCAAAGCAGAATTAGATGCAGAAACGATAAGGAGTTTACTAGCTCCTATTCAGCAAGTCGTTGAATTACAAAGTAGTTTGAAGATATGTAATGAAAGAATAACGCAGTTAACCAAAGCTTTAAACGACCCTAAATTAGATGAATATAAATCGCCTACTCCCTATAAAACTAAGCCTAACCCTAAAGCTTAATGATTAATAAAAAAACAACCTTTCATCCAGTGGGTGAGCAGGCTATAATGCGCGTTTATTTTTAAGGATCCCATTATTATGTGCGGTATTGTTGGAGCAGTCGCGAATCGCCCTGTGGACAAGCTATTGATTGACGGCTTAAAAAAGCTGGAATACAGAGGCTATGACTCAGCAGGCATTGCGATTATTGATGCCAAGCAGCAGCTGCAAAGACTGCGGGTAGTGGGTAAAGTGCGCGAATTAGATAATGCACTGCTAACTAATCCTTTAATGGGCCACACAGGTATTGCTCATACTCGTTGGGCGACGCACGGTGCGCCTTCTGAGCATAATGCACATCCTTTCATTTCTAACGATGAATTTGCCTTAGTACATAATGGCATTATTGAAAATCATGCTCATTTACGTAATAGCTTGCTGAATGACGGCTATCAATTTCACTCAGAAACAGATACCGAAGTCATTGTACATTTAATTCATAGTCATTTTGTTAAATCTAAAGATTTACGCCAAGCAGTGCGCGCTACTATCAATCAACTGGAAGGCGCGTACGCGTTAGGTATTATTTCTAAGCACGATCCTAAGCGTTTAATTGTCGTTAGACAGGGTAGTCCCTTAGTGATTGGGCGTGGTAGAGGAGAAAATTTTGTTGCCTCTGATCCATTAGCATTGCTCTCTGTTACGCAACAATTTATTTATTTAGAAGATAATGATTTAGCTGAAATCACATTGGATTCAGTTTCTATTTACGACCAAAATTTAAAAGAAGTTAAACGCGAAGAACACGAATTGCCATTGAATTTAGATTCCATTGAGCGTGGTGAATATCGCCATTACATGCAAAAAGAAATTATGGAACAACCTGAAGCGATTGCTTCATGCTTGGAAGGACGATTGAATAAAGGCCAAGTGCTTTCTGCTATTTTTGGCCATAAAACAGAAGCTATTTTTCCTGCAGTAGAACACGTGCAGTTAATTGCTTGCGGCACCAGTTATCACGCTGCTTTAGTCGCGCGCTATTGGTTTGAAGCATTAGCAGGTATTCCTTGTTCAGTTGAAGTCGCCAGTGAATTTCGTTATCGCGATGTAGCTCAATCTAAAAATAGTTTATTCGTTACTTTATCTCAGTCAGGTGAAACAGCAGATACGTTAGCAGCACTACGTTTAGCTAAAAAAATGGGGTATTTAAGCACATTAGCTATTTGTAATGTTTCATCTAGCTCTATGGTGAGGGAAGCAGATTTACATTTCCTAACTCGCGCAGGTTTAGAAATTGGTGTTGCCTCAACCAAGGCGTTTGTGACGCAATTAACCGCATTATTTTTATTAGCGTTATTACTGCGTCGTGCCCGTCATAAAGATACGGCGCTTGAAAAAGAATTATTAGAACAGTTACAACACTTACCAACGTTAATCAAAGATGTATTACATCAAGATAGTAAAATTGCTGAGTGGGCAAAATCGTTTACTAATAAAAATCATGCTATTTTCATAGGCAGAGGGGCACTCTATCCTATTGCATTAGAAGGTGCATTGAAGTTAAAAGAAATTTCTTACATACACGCAGAAGGCTACCCATCAGGCGAATTAAAACACGGCCCTTTGGCTTTAGTTGATACCAACATGCCTGTTATATCCACCGTACCAAGCGATAACATGCTAGAAAAAAGTCTCTCTAATTTACAAGAAGTGCGTGCACGCGGCGGCCAATTATTTATATTAACAGATCAAGGTGATTTACAAAATCAACCTGCATTTAGCGATGCACATATTATCCGTATGCCTAAAACCCATCCTCTATTAAACCCAATACTTTATACTATCCCACTGCAAATGCTTGCTTATCACGTTGCAGTGCTTAAAGGAACAGACGTTGATCAGCCACGCAATTTGGCTAAATCAGTTACGGTTGAGTAATAATAATTTAAATATAAGGAAAAATAATATGTTTTTAAGAAGAAACCCCAACCCAATTGACCAACAAAACAATCAAGCAAAAGTTTCAGTTAAACAGCAACTCTCTCAAGCTCAGGCTTTCTTCAGTAATGCGGCTACAAATTTGGTCGCAGCGGCCGGTGATTTTTTTGATGATATGCACGGCTGTTGTCCTCATGATGAAAATTCTAGAAGAACTCCTTAACAGGTGGAAGGGAGCTTAAAGTGTCTTTAGGCGCTTAATAAATTTGGTAGCCGCGATGGGAGCGCAGCGGACATCGAGGTTAACGGACGTTTGTAAAGGGAATGAACCTCGATGTCCGCTGCGCTCCCATCGCGGCTACATGAGTGCTAACTTTGAAATTAACGAGGGGCCTTGGTAAATAAAACTCGTATAAACCTGCAATAACTGAGCGCCAGCATTTAATTTTTCCCTTGCACTTGCCTCATCATGTATTCCTCCTACTGCAATAATAGGAATACGATTATTTAATAGACCAGCTAATTTTTTAATAATATCAGTACTGCGATCTTGTAAAGGTTTACCACTTAAGCCACCTGTTTCATTTGCATGTGCATGCGTGATATCTCTATGAATAGTCGTATTGGTAGCAATCACCCCATCAATTTTTTGCGCTAACAAAACATGGGCTAACTCTTCTAGGGCTGCGTCTGTTAAATCAGGAGAAATTTTTACAACAAGTGGCACATATTTATTTTTAAGCGCATGAATATTAGCCTGTGCATTTTTCAATGCACTAAGTAACTGCTCTAAGCTTTCCTTCTCTTGCAGGGCACGTAAACCGGGCGTATTAGGCGATGAAATATTCACAGTAATGTAACTTGCATAACGCCAGAAAGCATTAAACCCCAATAAATAATCATCAACTGCCTTTTCATTAGGGGTATCTTTATTCTTCCCAATATTGATTCCCAATATCCCTTTGTACTTAGTTTTCTTCAATCGATTCACTACATAATCTATGCCTTTATTATTAAACCCCATGCGATTAATAATAGCTTCATGCTCTACAAGGCGAAATAAACGCGGCTTAGGGTTACCTTTTTGCGGCTTAGGCGTGACTGTTCCGATTTCAATAAAACCAAATCCTAACGAAGCTAGTGCATCAATGTAGTCACCATTTTTATCCAAACCAGCAGCGAGGCCGATTTTATTGGGGAAGATAAGATTTAATAGGGGAAAGGATTGACTAGGAGTGTTTTTAAAAAAAAGCCTAGTCAGATTTAAATTATTAACGAATTTTATTAATGTTAGCGCTATAGCGTGAGCATATTCAGGATTTAATTTAAATAATATATTTTTTATTTGCTTGTACATGATCTCGTTTCTAGAAATTGTTTGTAATAAGTAAGCTAATTAGTAATTTTTTTACATATCAAAATCAGGAAAAAGTAATATAGCCGGATGCACTTTTAATACTTTTGCAAAAGCAATTGCTTTTTTACGATCTAGTTGTCTAGTGTTTCCTTCAAGAGCTGAAATATTTGATTGGCTAATTCCTACTTTCTTAGACAAATCAACCTGTGTCCATCCTTGTAACTCACGAAGTATTTTTAATGACTCACCTGGAGTAAGATTGGTATGCGCTCTTGCTTTTACAAAATCATTCTTGCCCATCTTAATAGTACACCTCATTTATATATAAATAGCACTATTTTTAAGTTAAATAACTAGCAATCAATACCTTAGTCCCCACACTGCCAAACCTCACCTTCACCTTCATCTCATCCCCATCGCCCTCAACATCAAGTACTGTTCCTTCGCCAAATACTCGATGATGTACATCCTGACCTATACGAAAACGGCCCTGTGCCTGGGGTTTGTAAGCTGGCGTGCTTGCGACAGGTTGTACGCGTGACACTTTAGTTCTAAACCTAACCTCATCGACTAATTCCACGGGAATTTCACGCAAAAATCGAGAAGGGCGGTGATAAGCTTCTTTACCGTGCATGCGCCTTAACTCTGCGTAAGTCATGAATAATTTTTTCATAGCACGAGTAACGCCTACGTAGCATAAGCGTCTTTCTTCTTCCATAGCTTTAGGATCATTCATAGATAAGTAATGAGGAAATAATTCTTCTTCGCAACCTGCTAAAAAGACGACAGGAAATTCTAAACCTTTGGCGGAATGTAATGTCATTAGTTGCACGCTATCATCGTAAGCTTCCGCTTGATCATCTTTAGATTCAAGTGCAGCGTAAGCTAAAAACGCAGCAAGTGGTGACATTTCATCAGGTACAGCTTCTTGCGAAAATTGATGAGCAGCGTTTACTAATTCTTCTAAGTTTTCTAAACGTGTTAAGCCTTTCTCACCTTTTTCTTTACGATAATGTTCAATTAAGCCGCTTGAGTAAAGCACGTATTCCACTTGTTTATGTAGATCCATGCCAACTGTTTTTTCATCCATGGCATTAATCAAATTAACAAAGTTAGCTAAAGCACTGTCTGCGCGCGCTGAAAAGAATTTTTTCTCAAGTAAGGTAATTAATGCATACCATAATGGCTGATTCGCTGTTTTTGCCTGTTCGCGTATAGCATTTACCGTTTTATCGCCAATGCCGCGAGTGGGTGTATTGATAATGCGTTCAAAAGCAGGATCATCATGACGATTAGCGATGATACGTAAATAGGCGAGTGCATCTTTAATCTCCGCTCTATCAAAATAACGTAAACCGCCGTAAACGCGGTAAGGGATACCAAATTGCATTAGTGCTTCTTCAATGACCCGCGATTGTGCATTAGATCGATAAAGAATGGCCATATCACGCAATGCAAATTCACCTTGGCGTAAATCACGTATGCGATTAACTATAAAAAAAGCTTCATCAGTTTCATTAAAGGCGGCGTAAGAGGTAATTAATTCTCCTTCCTGATCCTCAGTCCAAAGGTTTTTACCTAAGCGTCCTGAGTTTTGCGAAATTAAAGCATTAGCTGCTTTTAAGATAGTTCCTGTTGAGCGGTAATTTTGTTCAAGGCGAATGATGTTAGCGCCAGGGAAGTCTTTAGAGAAACGTTGTATATTTTCAATGCGTGCACCACGCCAACCGTAAATGGATTGATCGTCATCGCCAACTATCATGATGGAATTATTTTCACCGGCAAATAATTTGAGCCAACTATATTGCAAGGTATTAGTATCTTGAAACTCATCCACCAGCAAACAACGAAAGCGTTCTTGATAATGTTGCCGCAAGGTATCGTTACTGAGTAATAATTTATAAGTTTTTAATAATAAATCAGTAAAGTCTATCACCCCTGCGCGTTGGCAAGCTTCCTGATAAGCTTGATAAATTTGGATTAAGGTTTGAGCAGTAAAATCCCGCAGCTCCACTTGATGAGGTTCGCGTGCCTCTTCTTTTTGTGCATTAATAAACCACTGTGCTTCTTTTGGTGGAAAACGTTCTTCATCTAAATTCATGGCATGAATGACGCGGCGGATTAATCGAAATTGATCATCGGAATCGAGTATTTGAAAGGCTTGCGGCAACCCAGCCTCTTGCCAGTGCGCGCGTAAAAATCGGTGCGATAAACCATGAAAAGTACCAATCCACATTGATTTAACGGGGACGTTTAGCATACTCTCTACACGCGTGCGCATTTCATTCGCTGCTTTATTCGTAAAGGTCACAGCAAGAATATTAAAAGGTGAAATATGTTCGTGCTCAATCAACCAAGCAATACGATAGATTAGGACACGTGTTTTACCACTGCCAGCCCCTGCTAAGACTAATTGGTGGCCAAGTGGTGCAACCACGGCTTCTTGCTGGGCTGGATTGAGAGAATTGAGTATCATGAGGTCTTCCATTAATCATCAGGCTGTGTAGTTTAATATGTCATCACATTATCAAAAAGCGTATTTTCTTTTAAGCGTTGCCGAAGTCCAGCAATTACCACCTGATCAAGGCGTAGAAGTGGCTATTGTTGGCCGCTCTAATGCGGGTAAATCCAGTGTGTTAAATAAAATTACACACAAAGGCCTTGCGCGAGTTAGTAAAACACCAGGACGTACCCAACTCATTAATATATTTGTATTAGACGAGCAGCGCCGTTTAGCCGATTTACCGGGTTACGGATTTGCTAAAGCTCCTGCTGCTGCCAAAGCAAAATGGCAAAAAACAATTGATCTTTATATACGACAAAGAGAGTCATTAAAAGGATTATTATTGGTGATGGATATTCGCCATCCGCTTAAAACATTAGATAGGCACCTATTAGATTATTGCGAGCATAGACAATTACCTGTGCATATTTTGCTAAACAAGGCAGATAAATTAAGTAAAACTGGGGTATTAAAGACGCTGCAAGAAGTTAAAAAAGAACTCGCGATATATGAAAATGAAATTACCTTACAAAGCTTTTCTGCGCTTAAAGGCGATGGTGTAAAAGAGCTTCACTTATTCCTTAATAAGTGGTACGAGTACTAAATATAAGAATTCAAAAAAGGATATTGTTTATGCCAAGGAAGCCTATCCTCGCCAAAACGGATGAACCAATTATCCCAGCCAATAAAAACCTGCCTGAGATTACCTTTAGGGTGTTGGTATTGGGGGTGATCTTAACTGTGGTGCTTGCTGCTGCTAATGCCTACTTGGGTTTAAAAGTCGGTGTGACCGTTTCAGCTTCTATTCCTGCCGCGGTCATTTCCATGGGCATACTGCGATTTTTTAAGAATGCTAATATTTTAGAAAATACCATGGTACAAATCATGGCTTCTGTCGGCGAAGCGTTAACGGCAGGTATTGCTTTCATCTTGCCAGCACTGATTATCCTTCACGTATGGGATAACTTTAACTATTGGCAAACAGTGATTACCAGCTTACTAGGTGGTACCTTAGGTGTGTTATTTACCATTCCTTTACGCCGTGCCTTATTGCAAGATAGAACCCTTAGATATCCCGAAGCAGTTGCTATCGGTAATGTATTAAAAGCTAGCACTAAACGTGAAAAAGGTGATTTAAAATCGTTAACCATTGGCGGTATAGTCGGTGCCACCATTGCTTTATTTCAATCTGGCTTTCAAATTTTAACGGATACATTTCAATATTGGATTAAAGTTTCTTCTACCATCGTCGGTTTCGGATTGGGTTTATCGCCTGCCTTGATTGCAGCTGGTTACATAGTCGGTATGAATGTTGCTATTAGTTTATTAGTTGGTATTTTTATAGGCTGGTTAGCAGGCATTCCAATTTTAGGTTGGTTTTACGGCATTTCATCCACTGAAACAGCCACCCAAGCTGCTATGTCTATTTGGCGCGATTACATTCGCTACATTGGTATAGGCACCATGTTGGTGGGCGGCTTGTGGACGCTTTGCACTTTGTTTAAACCTGTTATCACAAGCATGGCAACCTCTTTTTCTGCCGTGAGACATATTCGGGTAAATAAAACTAATAATATCTTGCGTACTGAAAGAGATATTCCTATTCATTATGTTTTTATAGGTGCAGCATTATTACTAGTCCCTATTTTCTTATTAATCTGTTGGTCCATCATCCCTGCTAATTTCGATATGCCGGTTTCATTTCGCTATTTTATTTCCGGATTTAGCACAATTTATATTTTAATTGGTGGTTTCGCATTTTGTTCTATCATGGCCTATTTTGCAGGATTAATTGGTTCAACCAATAGCCCAGTCTCAGGTTTATTAGTTTCTGCATTGTTAGTCATTTGTTTACTGTTCATGTTTTTCTTTAGCTGGACTTCGTGGGATGCGCAGACTAAAGAAACAATCGGTTCTATTGTCGCAATCGGTTGCATGGTTATCATCGGTGCTGCTTTATCGATTTCAAATGACACTATGCAAGATTTAAAAGTTGGTCAAATCGTAGGCGCAACGCCTTGGAAACAACAAGCCATGTTAATGCTGGGGATGATTGTAGCTTCCTTTATTATCCCTCCTATTTTGCAACTACTCTACAATGCTTACGGCATAGGCGGTGTCTTTCCACGTCCTAATATGAATCCTTCACAAATGCTAGCAGCACCGCAAGCAGGGTTAATGGCAACGGTTGCAAAAGGTGTGTTTAGTCATCATCTCGCTTGGGGAATGATAGGCATAGGTGCATTAATAGCAATTGTCTGCATTATCATTGATGAAATAGTAAAAAAATCTTTTGGCACGCGTTTACCTGTATTAGCAGTGGGCTTGGGTATTTATCTCCCTCTCGATAGTTCTGTTCCTGTGATCATAGGCGGTTTTCTATCTCACATAGTAAATACACGTCTATGCAAACGTTATTCCCCTGTGCAACAAGAAAAGCAGTTGCACTCACATAAGCACAAAGGTTTATTGCTAGCATGCGGGATTGTTGCTGGCGCTTCATTAATGGGCGTCGTTTTAGCCATTCCGTTTGCGTTACAAGAAAGCTCAGATGCCTTGCGTTTAATGCCGGATGCCTATATGCCCTTTGCTGGCGTATTAAGTATTTTTGTTACCTTGCTTTTATGTTTATGGATTTATCGTAGTGTGATGAAGAAATAAAATACGATCTTCCATTCTATTTGTTAAATAGAATGGAAGATAGATTACTTATATCACATTGTGTTTGATGAAGATGATTGCATGGTTGGTGTGCTTGTTGAGGGTAACTGATTAGGTTTGTCAAACAAAGTAAGCGGTGCCCTTTGTTCCCTATTTGATACTTCCTCGCTAAATTGTTTAGCGATATTAGTAAATGCTGGATGAAAAGAAGCATCAAAATGAGAAAATTCAGTAGGTGGAAGGATAAAAGAATTATCTACTACATTATTTTTTCTTAATTTAGAAAGAAGCATTGCTATTAAATGATCTAATTCTATAGGATTATCTTTTACTTTATTTAATAATGTATTTATTCCACCAAAATTATTTTTTTCTATAAGTACTAGAATGAGATTACTAGCAACAAAGCGCTTTAATTTTTCATCTACTCTGTCAAATAAATAGCATAATTGCTCATGATCTTTATTTAGAGAATAAATGGCTGCTAATTCCATATAAGCATGAGGAACATCAATTTTTTCTTTTAAACTTCCAATCAATTGGAGGGCAGTTTCATTATAGTGTGCTTTTATAAGCGAGATTAAAGCAGCAGATAATAAAGCATTTAATTGCTGTTTCTCTCCTTCTAGAATGCCTTTTAGGGTAAATAAATGCCCCCTTTCAGCTGCACCATTTATAGCACTTACTTTTTTATCAAAAAGTAATTCAGGATTCGTTTCTTTGCTAAGCAGGCTGATGATTTTATCGAGATGATTTCCTTCCCCTAGCCCCAAAAAGCAAGCTTGCTCTAAAAAGGTACCAATCGAATTTTTTTGAAAATAAGTTAATAATTGATGCATTCTGTCAAAATAACCTCCTCTTGCGTAGCCAATTAACGCAACATTTTCTAGGCCAATATATTCATTTAATAATAAGTTAATTGATTTATGATCACCTTGCTCAGCTAAATAAGAGACCAGTGTTCCTTCCTGGGTTTTTTCCACTAACAAATGGGAATTTTCTTTGATAGAAGGAAGATCGCCTTGTTTAATGCTTTCGTAAACGCTTTTATAAGGCTCTTTATTTCTGAACATAAAACTCTCCTGAGTAAAAAACCGCATCATCTTAGATTTATATTGCTTTTACTAGTAATTTTTTGAGAAATTTTTTAAAAACTCCTAATTAATCAAATGCCTCTATTCATCATAAATAAGGTAAAATAGAGATATAACTCAGGATTAAGCCAATGGACTATTTAGAAAATCGGACTTTCGATGAAATCGCAGTGGGTGATTCTGCTGAACTCACTCGTACACTGACTGAAAAAGACATACAAGTTTTCGCTATTATGTCTGGTGATATTAATCCCGCTCACGTCGATGTTGAATATGCTCAAAGTGAAATGTTTCATAAAATTATCGGGCATGGTATGTGGGGCGGCGCATTAATTTCAACGGTGCTTGGCACACAGCTTCCCGGCCCTGGTACGATTTATATTAGTCAAAATCTTAAATTTAAAAAACCCGTTGCAATAGGTGACACACTAACTGTTAAAGTGACAGTCGTAGAAAAGAAACCAGAAAAGAATCGCGTTATGTTTGCTTGCGAGTGCCGCAATCAACGCGATGAAGTGGTGATGGAAGGACAAGCGGAAGTTATTGCACCAACCAAAAAAATTCGCAGACCCAAAGCAGTATTACCTGAAATCACGTTACGCAGACCTTTCTCATTATTTAATCCTTTACTTGCTAAAGCAAAGACATTAGGCGCTTTACGAGCCGCCGTCATTTACCCTATTCATGAAAAAATTATTGCCGCCATTTATGATGCAGCACAAGAAGGATTTATTAAACCGGTATTAATTGGCCCTAAAGATAGAATTTCGCATGCAGCGCAATTAGCCAAAGTGGATATCAGTCAGTACGAAATAATTGATATTGAACATGCACACGGTGCTATAAATAAAGCTATTACCATGGCAAGAGAAGATGAAGTAGGCATTATTGTACGCGGTGGAGCAACACGTGAAGATTTACTCAAAGCAATGATCAAACCTGAAAAAGGATTGTTAAGAGATCATTATTTAAGTTATGCCTTAGTGATGGATGTACCTACTTATCATAAAGCATTAATTTTAACAGATACGCTAATTAACATTGATCCGCATCTTGATGCAAAACGGGCTATTACACAAAATGCTATTGATTTTGCGCGTGCTTTAAATATTACTGAACCTAAAATTGCAATATTGGCTGGAGTTGATATTGTGACTTCTAGTATGAAATCTACCGTTGATGCTGCAGCACTGTGTAAAATGGCTGAGCGCGGCCAAATTCACGGCGGTATTTTAGACGGCCCTCTCACTTTTGATAACGTCATTTCAGTTGAAGTTGCTAAATCTAAGGGTATTTCATCACCTGTCATTGGTGATGCAGATATCCTAGTCATGCCAAATGTTGAAACCGGTAATATTTTAGCTAAACAATTAGAATACTTAGCCGAAGCTCGTCATGGAGGACTGGTGCTAGGCGGCCGTGTGCCTGTATTAATGAGTCATATCAATGATGTATACTTAAGCACAGTATCTTGTGCATTAGCTATTTTAAATAATGATTATTGGCGGCGTGAACAAGAGAGAGATAATTAGGAGAAAATCATGAGCAAGGATGCAAAATTTGATTTTGATACCAATTGGTATGATTTATGGATGAAGCAAAGTAGAGAATTTTTTGAAACCGCTAATGAAAACTTACAAACCCTATTTGAAAATGGCGCTTTTATTAATCCTGAAGCACATATGGCGCAAATTAATTTATGGGTACAGCATTTAAAAAGCCAATGGCAAATTGATCAATTCCAAGAAAAACAACAAAAAGCTTACGAAAAATATTGGAAAACCATGGGCAAAATGTGCAGTGATGCTTGCGACATGATGGTTGATTTGTGGATAAAGCGCGCTCGAGACCAAAATCCTATTCGTAACATACGTGAATTATATGAATTATGGCTAAATTGCTGTAATGATATTTATAAGAAATCTATGCATTCTAAATCTTATCAAGATGTCTATGGTGAATTTATGAATGCTGCACTTAAATTTTGGAAATCAGCGATACCTGAATAATGCAGGACTCTATTGATTTTCAGTCTTTATTCGAAGAAAGTGCCAAATTATTTAAAAATATCATGGTACTTGATTATAGTTATAATCCTAGAAAAGTAGTTCATTCAACTTCTGCCTGTAAGTTATATCATTATGCTAGCTCTTCAAAAAGTAAGGGAATACCTTTATTAATTGTATTTGCCACGATTAATAAAACAGAGATATTAGATTTAATTCCGCAAAATTCATTTATTAAAGGGTTACTTAATCAAGGAATTGATGTATATCTGCTAGATTGGAATGCGCCTAGTGCTAAAGATATTCATCTTACCATAGACAATTACGTGCTAAAGCATTTATCAAGTTGCGTTGATTTTATAACAAAGAAAAATGCAATAAGGAAAATTAATTTGTTGGGCATATGTCAGGGTGGGTTATTTAGTCTTTGTTATAATGCCTTATTTCAAAATATAAAAAATTTAATTCTTATTTCTACACCTATAAATTTTAATACCCGCTATCATGCAATGCCTAATTTGTTAAAACGACTAGATGAATCTATTTTCATCGATTTAAACAAGAATATACCTGGATTTTTAATTAAACAATTTTTCGTTTCATTACGACCTTTTGAAGTAATAGGAAAAAAATATTTGAAATTGTTGGATATATTAAAAAATACTGAAGCAAGCACGAAGTTTTTATTGATAGAAAAATGGTGGCAAGATACAAACGATCAAACACTAGCCTCTTTCCTTCAAATGGTAGAAGTGTTTTGTAGGAAAAACGCTTTATTTAATGGCAAATTACAGCTTGATCGGAAAAAGGTTTGCCTAGATGTTATTTCAAATCCTATTTTAAATATTATTGCTAAGCAAGATGCTATTGTTGCCATGAGTTCATCTAAAGCATTAAAACAATTAACAACAAGCAAACATTATCATGAATTAATTGTTACAACAGGCCATTTAGGTATTTATCTAAACGAAAAGCTCACGAATCGTGTTACTCAAAAAATAGCTGAGTGGCTACAACAACACTAACATTAAGAAAACCTTAAGAGCTTAAAAAAATTAGGAAAAATACTGATTGAATGCATTTCAACTCTGATTGCATAATGAGGTAACGATTAAATAATTACTAGTCAAACTATTTCTATCTAATTATAAATCGCAACACGGAATTGTTTTCATGGAGGATGGTATCATGATTGATACACGAACGGATAAAACACAAACGCAAGAAACTACATTATTAAATCCTTTAGATCATATAGAGACAGTCTCAGAGCGTATTGCTGCTTTACTGGCTTCATTAGAATTGGGTCAATTAAGAGAGTTAATTCAGGATGCGCTTAAGCTATATCAAGCTTTGCCTCAGCGTTACATAAGATGGGGAAGAAGCGGTGAAATTCAAGAAAAATTAAGTAAATTTGATGAGCTTGTGCAGTTAACGGCGAATATGCCTGATCGACCCGCTCTTTATCTATATAAACAACTGATATCACAAGGTGGTACGGGCAGTACCTCGTTTATTACGTTTTTATTGAAGCGTTTTATTGAGGAATTAAAAATTTACGATATGACAGTGCCGTTAGAAACCTCAATCGTAGAAAGATTAAGGGATTTAATTGTAACGAGTTTTGAAAATCATTTGCGTAAGGAAGAAGAAATAAATCAACAAGACAAGCGAATTAATGAACAAAAACAGTATTTGCAAGAATTAGAATTGTCTCGACTTAAAAAAGAAGAAGAAGTCCTTAAGAAGAAATTACAGATCGCTCAATACGAAAATACTTTGTCGGAATTAGGGCAAGAAAAAAATCACCGATTACATGAGTTAGCAGAGTTTACTGATAAGCTAAAATTAGCATGTCAGCAGGAGTTAGAAAAACGCCAAGAATTAGAAAAAATTTCTAATGAGAAAGAACAAATCGAAGCTAAACTCAATGCTGCGCAAGCTGATTTTGAAATGACACGTAAAAAATATAAAAGCATACATAAAGATTTTGATTGTAAGGGTTTAAGCGAAGAGCAATTTAACTTCATCGATAATTATTCTGAACAAGCTGTGATGAGTGCGATAGCAACAGTTAAAGGTAAAGTACAGATGGAAGAAGATTTAGTTTCTTTGCGCGCAAGAGGCAGAGTAAAAAAAGGGGTTAAGTTGGAAAGCGATGTTTTTCATAAGGCAGAAGAAATGCGCTTGCGTGCAGATAAAGAAAAAGAATTAAAAGTGGTTAAAGATACAATCGCTGCTCAGCGTAATGGGGAAAATGAAGCTACTTTTAATAATTTTAAACAAAAATTGTCTTTGCAACTCTTATTAGGTGTTAATAAACAAGCACAACAAGACATAGCAAAAAGGCAGCAACAACTATTAAGGCAGCAAGCGCTAGAAAAAGATGGGTTTTTTACAGTATTACCTGAAAATGACGTGATGAAAGTTGATTTAAAGGAAGACTATTTACCATCAGAAAAAATAGTGAAAAAGTTTAGTGATATAAAGTTAAAGCATAATTTTCAGTCAGAAAATAATAATTTCATGAAAGCTTATAAAGATTTAAATCGATTTTTTGGTGTAAAAAATGAAGAAAAAATGATTAGTGAGAAATTGCCAGAAACAGAAGATACAGTTAATTTTTCTAAATAGGGAGATGTGTAACATGTTGAGAATAATAAAATTCGTTTTTTTGATAAGTTGCATTTGGTCTAATGTAGCTGTGGCTGGCAATTTAAACTTTATGGATAATTCCAGCGTAAGTTTTTTTCAAGGTAAAGATATGGATATGATGGTTAATGCTGCTATTACTGCATTAAATACCTATAAAGATGGTAAAAAGCTAACATGGAAAAATAATAGTACAGGCACCTGGGGTTATGTGATTCCTAATCACACCACAAATACGAACGGCATGATTTGCAGGAATTTAACGATTTTTACTAATGCAAAAGATGTGACTGATAAATTTACGTATAAATTGTGCAAAATAAATAACGAATGGAAAATGTTGCCTAGGTAGTTTGAATGTAGTGGTGATGGACTAAGTTGTAATTCAGCCACCTGTCATCCTGAGCGTAGCGAAGGGTCTGTTTTAATTAGCAACGAAAACTAAAACAGATCCTTCGCTACGCTCAGGATGACAGGTGGCTTATAAATTGGTGTAAACAATTGGTTACTACGGTTAAGCTTAAATCCCTCTTCATGATAATTCTCTAGTAAACAGTTACCTATTTCATGTTTAATTAGAAATCCGTTATGATGAATAAGTTAATTTGACAAGGATGGTGAAAATGGATATTTCAGTTTTTCTTGCGAAGGTGCTAGGTTTATATCTTGTGATTATCGGTATTGGTGCGTTTTTAGCTAGTTCTAGGTTTAATGCTATTATGCAAGAGATGGGGCGTGAACCGGTAGCAATGTTGTTGATGGGCGTAGTCACACTCATTTTAGGTATCTTATTAGTCGTTTCACATAATTTTTGGGATCCCGCTTGGTATATTGTCATCACGTTATTAGCGTGGATTATTTTCCTTAAAGGCGTTGCCAATATTTGGTTTCCACAAGCAACCCTCTCACGTATCGATAGAATTTGTAAACATCCTTCCATATGCTACATAGGCGGTTTAATTAATTTACTCATAGGTTTATACCTTTGTTATTTTGGATTTTGGATGGGCCAATATTAAGGATAAAAGATGAAAAAGAGAGCCTATTTTGTCAGTCTATTGTGCCTAATGTTTTCAGGGGCTGCATCGGCTGAGACAGCTTATCTGCAAGTTATCCAGCTAGTGAATTTTCTTGCAAATACAGCGGCAGCAAGCACGGGTATGACGCCGACTTCTGTTACTGTGCAATTTTACGATGATGCTTCAGGAAAAGCATGCTGGTCTACTGTACTTGCTTATCAAGCTGATTTCACTTTAAGGGCAGGGCAAGGACAAGCGTGTAATACTGCGGTTCATCAAGTCACTGTCACGCCAGTGATGGTAGCGGGCTTATTGCAAACCTATACAGGCCCTTTTACTTTCAACGTAGATACCACCAAATATTCAAATCAAATTATGTTGTCGCAAGATACGGCACCAGTATTTAATACAGCGAATGGATTGGTTGCTACACCAGGTACAATCAAGGTAGATATACAATCTCAGTATAAGCAATAAATGCTGATGTAAAAAAACTAGCCCAGTTCTTACTGGGCTAAGTTAATTTTATTCCACTTTTAATTTCGCGACATGTCTGCAACCGCGAGGTAATTTAGATCCGCGTTGTGCTCTTTCACCAATAAAGTTTTTCCAATCAGCAGGCTTTAATACAAAAGGCTTACCATCACCCACTATTAGTAAGTTTTGGCTAGCATTTAACACGGCAATATCAACCGCATACTCTTCGCGAGAAGCGACTTTTGCTGAAGGAATATTCATTAATTTGTTACCTTTACCCTTTGCTAATTGGGGCAAATCAGCAAGTGGGAAGATTAATAAATACCCAGTATTTGAAACAGTAGCGATATAATCTTTTTTAGCATCAGCTATAAATTTAGGTGCTAATGCTTTCGATCCTTTAGGTACAGAAAGCACTGCTTTACCACCGCGATTTTTCCCAGATAAATCGTCTAATTTTGCAATGAAGCCGTAACCAGCATCAGATGCTAATACGAGTAATTGTTCAGGTTCACCCATTAATACACTGATAAATTCAGCTAATGGTGGAGGATTTAACTTACCGGTGAGTGGTTCACCTTGTCCGCGCGCTGAAGGTAAAGTGTGGGCAGGAAGTGAATAAGAACGACCTGTCGTATCAAAAAAGGTAGCTGCCTGATTGCTTTTACCCATTGCAGAAGATTGATATTCATCACCTGCTTTGTAATTAAGTGCGGTAGGATCTACTTCATGACCTTTAGCAGAGCGCACCCAACCTTTGTTTGATAACACAACGGTAATGGGTTCAGTAGGTAAAATTTCTGTTTCCTTCATGGCCTGCGCTTCTTTACGCTTAACCAATGGAGATTTACGTTTATCACCTACTTTATCTGCAATAGTTGTTAATTCATCACGAATTAATTTTTTAAGTTTAGCAGGAGAACCTAGTGTTTTTTCTATATTATCGCGTTCTTTAGTTAAGGTATCTTGCTCACGTCTAATTTGCATTTCTTCTAATTTTGCTAAATGACGTAAGCGCGTATCAAGAATAGCATCTGCCTGTTCATCGCTTAATTTAAAGCGCTTCATCAATACGGATTTAGGCTCATCCTCTTTGCGGATGATTCGTATTACTTCATCTAAATTAAGATAAACAATCATTAACCCTTCAAGTATGTGTAAACGATGGTTAATGACATCTAAGCGATATTGTAAGCGCCGTTTAACAGTCGTTAAGCGGTATTCAAGCCATTCATTGAGTATTTGCACCAAACCTTTCACTTGTGGACGGCCGTTTAAACCTATCATGTTTAAATTCACACGATAGCTACGTTCAAGATCTGTGGTTGCAAATAAATGATCCATTAGAGCAAACACATCTACGCGATTGGAACGCGGTACAATGACTAAGCGAGTTGGATTTTCATGATCAGACTCATCGCGTAAATCTGAAACTAACGGTAACTTCTTGTCTTGCATTTGCTGGGCTATTTGCTCAAGTACTTTTGCACCAGAAACTTGATAAGGAAGTGCGGTGATAATAATTTCCCCGTCTTCTTCCGTATAAACTGCGCGCATACGTATAGCACCATTGCCTGTGCGATACATTTCTTTAATGTCATCTTTAGGTGTAATAATTTCTGCTTCCGTTGGGAAGTCAGGGGCGGGGACTAAAGGATAAATGTCATTTAAAGTTGCTTTAGGGTCTTCAAGTAAATGTGTTAAAGCAGCAACAATTTCGCGCAAGTTATGCGGTGGAATGTCGGTTGCCATGCCAACAGCAATACCGGTTGTGCCATTTAATAAAACGTTAGGCAAACGTGCAGGTAAAATAGCTGGTTCACGTAAAGTGCCGTCAAAATTAGGTACCCAATCAACCGTCCCTGCTTCAATTTCTGCTAGAAAAATATCGGCGTAAGCAGATAAACGCGATTCTGTATAACGCATGGCAGCAAATGATTTAGGATCATCTGGCGAACCAAAGTTACCTTGCCCCTCGATTAATGGATAACGATAAGAGAAAGGTTGTGCCATTAATACTAATGCTTCATAGCAAGCTGTATCACCATGAGGGTGAAATTTACCTAATACGTCACCAATAGTACGTGCTGATTTTTTAAATTTTGCGGTAACTTTTAAACCTAATTCAGACATAGCGTAGACAATACGACGTTGTACTGGCTTTAAACCGTCACCTATGTGAGGCAGTGCTCTATCTAAAATAACGTACATGGAGTAATCAAGATAGGCTTTCTCTGCGTATTCGTATACGGGAACACGCTCAATGTTATATGTTGTTGCCATAATTAAACCTCTGCTAAATTACCTTTACTTTCCAACCACGCTTTTCTATCTTGCGCGCGCTTTTTGCCTAAAAGCATATCTAGCATTTCATTGGTATTATCATTTTCTTTAATGGTTAATAACATGAGACGTCTAGTTTCTGGATCCATGGTGGTTTCACGTAATTGCATAGGATTCATTTCACCTAAGCCTTTGAAACGCACTACATTAAGCCGTGGTTTTTTATCTTTAGCCTCAGCTTGAATCTTATCCAAAATCCCCTGTTTTTCAGCTTCATCTAACGCGTAATAGACTTCTTTACCATGATCAATACGAAAAAGTGGCGGCATAGCGACGTAGATATGACCCGCTTCAACTAAGGGTCTAAAATGTTTTACAAATAAAGCGCAAAGTAGAGTAGCAATATGATTACCGTCAGAATCAGCATCGGCTAAGATACAAATTTTGCCGTAACGCAACCCTTCCAAATTAGTGGAAAGCGGATCGACACCGATTGCGACAGAAATATCATGAATTTCTTGTGAAGATAAAATAGTGCTTGAATCAACTTCCCATGTATTTAGAATTTTACCGCGTAAAGGCATGACGGCTTGAAATACACGATTGCGTGCTTGTTTTGCAGAACCACCTGCTGAGTCGCCTTCTACTAAAAATAATTCACTGCGAGTGACGTCTTGCTGAGTGCAATCAACTAATTTTCCAGGAAGGGCGGGGCCTGCGGTAACTTTTTTTCTAGCGACGGTTTGTGAAGCTTTCAAACGTTTTTGTGCATTGCTAATAGCAAGGTTTGCTAGAGCTTCACCTTGTGCAACGTGTTGATTAAGCCATAAACTTAAGGCATCTTTGACAATACCTGCAACAAACGTAGCGCATTCTCTAGAAGATAAGCGTTCTTTAGTTTGGCCAGCAAATTGCGGATCATTTAATTTGACTGAAATGATATGCGCGCATTGATCCCACACATCATCTGCTGTTAACTTTACACCGCGCGGAAGTAAATTACGGAATTCACAAAATTCGCGTAATGCATCTGCTAATCCTTGCCTAAAACCCGTGACGTGTGTACCGCCTAAGGGAGTAGGAATTAAGTTAACATAACTTTCAGCAACAATTTCTCCGCCATTAGGTAACCAAATTGCAGCCCAATCGACTGCTTCATGTTCACTTTTAAAAGAACCTAAAAAAGGTTCATCGGGTAAACGTTCTGCGTTACCAATTGCTTCTTCTAAATAATGACTTAAGCCATTTTCATAATACCATTCTTCCGTTTCATTATTATGTTGATCGGTATAAGTCACATGTAAACCTGGGCAAAGTACTGCTTTAGCGCGCAAGGTATGTTTTAATTTAGTGGCAGCAAAACGCGGTGAATCAAAGTATTTATGTTCAGGCCAAAAGTGCACACTAGTGCCTGACTCTCCTTTTTCTGCTTTGCCTATGACTTTCAAATTAGCAACTTTGTCACCGTGCTCAAATTGCATAGCATAAATATTACCGCCGCGCTTAATGGTCACTTCTAGTTTTTTAGAAAGTGCATTGACAACAGAGATGCCGACACCGTGTAAACCGCCAGAAAACTGGTATTGTTTATTAGAAAATTTTGCACCGCTATGCAATCTAGTCATAATGAGTTCAACGCCCGAGACCTTTTCGCCCGGATGTATATCAACAGGCATGCCTCGGCCGTTATCAATGACTTCTAGTGAACCATCTTTATGTAAAATGACGTCTATGCGTTTTGCAAATCCTTCTAGCGCTTCATCCACGCTATTATCAATTACTTCATGCGCTAAGTGATTGGGATTTGTAGTATCGGTATACATACCCGGCCGTCTTCTGACCGGTTCAAGACCGCTTAATACCTCAATTGCTTCTGAAGTATATGCTTTGGATTTGGAAGATTTAGGATTTAGTTTTTCAGCCATAATTGTCGCAGCCATTCCCGATTTAACTGTAACCATTGTAGTGCCACAATGGCAGGTGATGTTTTGATTTTGCCGGCTTTGAGTAAGGCAAATGCCTCATCAGATGACATACAGGTTGTGCGTATGTCTTCATTTTCTTCTGCTAAGCCAAATAATCCACCGGCATACTGGCTAGCATCAATTCGGCCGCAATAAGTCCATAAATATTCGTTAGAACCGCCGGGACTCACAAAATACTCGTGTATGGGATATAAGTCTAGAACTTCGCAATTTGCTTCTTCTTTTGCTTCGCGTATAGCAACTTCAGTTTGCGTTTCGCCTGGATCTAATACACCTGCTACAATTTCAAGCAACCACGGTCCATCAGGATTTGAAATGGCACCCGGTCTAAATTGCTCAACCATGATGATTTTGTCGAGAATGGGATCATAAGGTAGCACCGCTGCCGCAGATTTGCGTTCCATGACTTCTCGCAATACGACATTACTCCAGCCGCCTTTAAATAAGCGATAACGTATTTTGTAACGCGCCATGCGAAAAATACCTTGATAGGGTACTTCTCTATCAATGATTTCATAATCATTTTGAGTAAAGGAGTCTAATTTTTCTTGCATAATTAACCAGATTTTTTACGTGAAAGCGCTTCAAGTTCTTTAAGATGTTTCTCAAGCTCTTCAAGTTTTTTGCGAGTGCGGGCAAGTACTTTAGTTTGAATATCAAATTCTTCCCGTGTCACTAAATCAAATTTAGCAAAAGCTTTAGTGAGTATAGCTTGGCAGTTTTTTTCAAAATCCTTTTTTAAGGCGCTGACATGAGAGGGGAGGGCTTCACTCAATTGTGATGCCAGATTTTTCATGAAACTGGTTTTGGACATATAGGATTTCCTGCTACATGTTTGGCTGGATAGTATAGCGTAACTTAAGTTGGGGCAGTAATGAATTTTATATTTCTGGTATTTTCTACGAAATGTGCAAAGAAGGATTTAATATTAATATCTTTATAGTAAGTTTTAAATTTATACAAATATAATTAACTAATATTTTCTATGATTAATTAATCGTACATTAAGGAAAGAAAATGAGCGGACCCCGTTTTTTTGTCAAAAAAAGTACTAAATGGCCTAACGAGCGAACAAAAGAACTACTTGCAGAAGCTAAAGCTAGAGAAAGTTTAAAAAGACTAGAGCTGTACTGTAAAAAACCGTGGGAAGTAGATAGTTACTATCATAATTTTATTGAGAATAACTGGGTGGCAATAGGTAAAAATGTTGAAGCTGAAAATAGACCAAATGACTCAGCTTCGCCTAAGGGAGCAAAGCTATAAGATTTTCCATCATTTTATATAATTTTATATCATAGTTTGCACAAACTCAGGCAGCGCAAGCGCTGCCTTGTGCATATCGTAATTGTAATAGCGCGTGTTAAAACTTCGATTGTAAATATCTTTCTCTCTGATTCGTTTAAAAATAGGCATCTTGGTTGCCATCATTAATGTGCGCCAACCAGAAGGGAAGCTCGGTTGAGGAAAATTAAGAAATTGAATGCTATTAAAACCGGCTTGTCTGCTATTTGTAGTGAACGTATTTAGTAATGTTATCTCTAATAAGGAAGAGGGACAGGGTTTAATTAATATTCCTTGTTCACTGACTAATTGGTAATAAGTTTCATCCTGCTTTTTGTCAATATTTATAGGTAATTGGTTTTTGATGACAACATCAAGGGTCATCGTTTTATTTTGAGAGAGCCAATCTTTTAAGCTTAGTGAATGAAATTCTACGCGTTTATCATTATTAACTTGCTGGTATTGCGAAAAATATTCTTTAACTGCTTCATCTAGCAATAAATTATCAGCAATACAAACGATACGATCAATATCAGGATGTTTTAACACTTCCTCTAAAATACCGTAATGATGCCCTATAATAGCAACGCTTTTGGGATTCACATGAGTAAATAACGCAGGATGCACCATCATTTCGTGATAAAAAAAGCTATCGCGTTCAGCAAGTATAGGCTGATGATTAATCGCTAACATACGGCCATAAGGTTCAGTTTCGTAAACAGCAACATGGTGCTCGTCTGCTTCTTTCTCATACAATTTTTGCTGTATTTGAATCGCGTAACTTTTTAATAATTGATCAGTCATGTAGGCATCTCAAAATTTAATACTCGCAAACCATGGGCATCGGTATGATAATGGGTAATAAATAATTAAAATGCAAGATTACCATTTTATGACCAAACAACGTTTAATCATTGCAACGCGCGAAAGCCCGCTTGCTTTAGAGCAAGCCCATATTGTTAGTGCATTACTTAAACAACACCATCCAGAGCTAGCTATTGAATTGTTAGGTATCACGACAGAGGCGGACAAGCGCTTAGAAGTCACATTGACCGATATTGGCGGCAAAGGATTATTTGTTAAAGAGTTAGAAGAAGCTTTATTTGATGGCCGTGCAGATATTGCAGTGCATTCTATGAAAGATGTGCCTATGGAATTACCCAAAGGCTTAATTTTGCCAGTCATGCTTAAGCGAGAAGATGCGCGCGATGCCTTTATTTCGAATCGATTCAATTCGCTAGATGACTTACCAAATGGTGCAGTGCTAGGCACATCGAGTTTGCGCCGTCAGACTCAAATGCAGGCTCTGCGGCCTGATTTAGAAATGAAAAATTTACGCGGCAATATTCAAACACGCTTAAAGCGGCTAGATGAAGGGCAATTTGATGCCATCATTTTAGCTAGCGCCGGTTTAAAACGCATGGGATTAGAGCATAGAATTAATAGCTATTTACCAATAGAAACTTGCTTACCTGCGGCAGGACAAGGCGCATTAGGGATAGAGTGCAGAGAAGGGGATGAAGAAATACTGCAATTAATTTATCCATTAATAGATAGCATCACATTTGATTGCGTCAGTGCTGAGCGAGCATTATGTACGCAAATTGGGGGTGGTTGTAAGGTGCCCGTTGCAGCTTATGCGGAAATGTTAGGCAATCATGTGTACTTGCAAGGTTTAGTATCTGGGCGTAACGGCAGCAAAATTATTCGCACCCAACAAGAAGGCAAGCGCGATCAAGCGCAGATGTTAGGGAAAAGCGCAGGTGCAGAATTGCAAGCATTAGGCGCTGATGCATTATTAAGTGAATTTTATGATTAATTTGCAAGGCATGCATATTCTTGTTACCCGGCCTGAACCTCAGGGTGTACAATTATGTGCAGAGATTGAAAAACTGCATGGCCAAGCATTTTATTTTCCAACGATAGCTTTTACTTCGGCGCCTGATCAACAAGCATTGTTAAATGCAGTGACACAATTAGCAGAACAAGATTGGCTAATTTTCATTAGCCCGCAAGCAGTAAAAGCTAGTTTAAAGTTTATGCAGAGCCAAATTTTGCCTAGCACAGTGAAATTAGCTGCAGTAGGAGTAGGTACAGCTTACGTCTTAACTGAAGCGGGATTTAATGTTGACATTATTCCGTCTGAGTGGACTAGTGAGGGGGTGCTTGCTTTATCTCAATTTCAATCGGTAAAGAATAAAAAAATTGCTATTGTTCGCGGTGAAGGTGGTCGAGAAAAAATAGATAGTGTGTTAGCTGAAAGAGGTGCGCATATTTTACCTGTTGTTGTGTATCAACGAATAGCACCTCCAGTAGATATTAGCGATTGCATCAAGCGCCTAAAGCAACAGCCTTTTGATTGTATTGTGTGCACTTCATTTGAAAGTGTTAATAATTTAAAAAATATGCTAGGCCCTGAGAATTGGTCTTACTTACGTCTCACTCCACTTTTAGTGGTAAGTGAGAGGATAAAAACGCTTGCGCAAGATTTGGGTTTTCAGACAATATGGGTGACAGTTAACGCAAGTCAGCAAGCCATTTTAGATACCCTGGCTAAGATGAGGAAATAATATGTCTGAACTTATCACTGAAGAAAAAGTCGTGAGTCCCTCTAAACCTCCAAAAAAGAAATGGGGATTTCTACTCGTTTTAATTGCCTTATTAGCTTTGATAAGCGTGCTAGGTTACGGTTATTTCCAATTAGCAAAAAACAGTATGACGCTTGCTAAAAATGTGAGTGATTTGCAAAATCAAGTTAGTGTGCAAGAAAATGCATTAACAGAATTAAAAAATAATAATGAAGCATTATCAAAAGCGAATGAAAAAAATGAAATAACCTTAGCTCAGCAAGAAAAAATTATGGACGATTGGGGGCAGGCGCAAAAAGGCAATATGGATAAATGGCGTGTTGCTGAGGCCCAGCAAGTTGTTAAATTAGCCAATGATGAATTACAATTCACTCAACATATTCCTTTAGCTTTAGCATTGCTTAAACGTGCTAATGAAATTTTAAGTGATTTACAAGATCCTAAATTATTAGCTTTACGTAAAGCCGTTGCAACTGATATTGCGGCATTAGAAACCATAAAAACAGTAGATATTACTGACTTATATATCAAGTTAACGGCACTCGATGCGCAATACGATAAGCTGCCACTTTCTTATCAACCATTAAAGCCGCAAGAAACAAGTGTTGATGCAGGTTCACCTAGCACAACATGGTGGCGCAAAGGCTTAGATAAAACCTGGCAAACGTTACAAAAAATTGTGATTGTTAAATACAATGGTAAAGACGCGCTGCCTTTAGTGTTACCCGATGAAAAAATGTTTTTATACCAAAACTTACATGCACAAATGGAAAATACATTGTGGGCTGTGCTTAATGGCAATGCAAAAGTATATCGCACAAGTTTAGAACGCCAGCAAGCATGGATAAAAAGTTATTTTATTCCCGATTCAGAAATAACTAAAACCGTACTACAACAATTGCAAAATTTACAATCAGTCGATTTTACACCGCCAAATTTAAATTTATCGACAACGCTTAGCTTATTTGACACTTATTTTACCAATACTGCAGCTAATACAACTCAGCAATAAGGAGTTTTTATGTGGCGTTTAATTATTTTTTTATTGCTATTGGTTGCCTCTGTTTGGGTTGGAATTGAAGTTGCAAGGCATCCAGGGTTTTTATTTATCGCCTACGAGCCTTGGATGGTGCAAATGCCAATTTGGTTTGCCTTGTTGGCGCTACTTATTTTCTTATGCTTATTTTATTTCTTAATTCATATTATCGATGGTACACAATTTTTATGGTTTAAATTTAAAAATTGGTTGCGCTTCAGACGCGAACAAAAATTTTATACTAAGACACAACATGGTTTAACTTTATTAATTGAAAGTCGTTTTAAAAAAGCAGAACGTTTTTTACTTGCAGGTGTTAATCAAACAGCGGAACCATTAATTAATTATTTAGGCGCAGCCAAAGCTGCACAAGAACAAAATGCATACCAACGTCGTGACCAATATATACAAAAAGCCTATGAAATTGCGCCTCAGGCTGATCTTGCTATTGGTATTACCAAAGCAGAGCTCGAATTTGAACAGGGGCAATTTGAACAAACGATAGCAACACTCAATCACTTACGTCAAATTTCACCAAGACATCCACGCGTACTTTCTTTATTAGAAAAAGTGTATGTGAGATTAGGTGATTGGAAAGCACTGCAAGCTATTCTACCTTCGCTAAGAAAAGCAAAAGTTTTAACAGACATGCAATTAGAGCAGTTTGAAAAAAACTTATATTGCGAGCGGTTTCATTCGCCTACCATTATCAGTTTGGATGATGTAAATCAAATTTGGCAGGAAATTCCAAGATACTTACGTAAAAATCCTGACATTGTGTTTGCTTATTCAAGACAATTAATACATTTTTCTGCTACTAAAGAAGCTGAAGATTTAATTCGCAAAACATTAAAAAATCAATGGCATGCAGGTTTGGCAAATCTATATGGCAACTTGCCTTTTACCAATTTGAATCGTCAATTGGTTATAGCAGGTGCATGGTTAAAGATGTACGGGCCTAAACCTGAACTTTTATTATTATTAGGTAAACTGTGTGTGCGCATACAGCTTTGGGGTAAAGCTAAAGACTATTTTGAAAAATGCTTAGCTCAAGGTCCTAATGCAGAGGCATCACTAGAATACGGCAATCTGCTTATGCAATTAGATGAGCCCCAAGAAGCTATGCAAAAATACAAACAAGGCTTAGAGCGTATAGTATTGATTGAAAAAGAAAAATATCTCTAAGTTGGTTTTAAGTTAAACTGTGCTAAAATGCCTTTCGATTTTAGTGAGCAGAGATAATGGCTTTATTACCAATTTTAACCTTACCTGATCCTAGGCTGCGTATAAAAGCAAAGCCGGTCGAGCAATTCGATGCTGATTTGCGTCGTCTAGTCGATGACATGTTTGAAACCATGTATAAGAGTAATGGTGTGGGGTTAGCTGCTACGCAAATTAATGTTCAGCAGCGTATTTTTGTGATGGATGTCTCAGATACAAGAGATCAGCGTATTTGCGTCATAAATCCTGAAATTATAAGTAGGGAAGGTAAGCAATACGAAAATGAAGGCTGCTTATCTGTCGGCGGCGGTGCTTACGATAGAGTAGAACGTGCATATAAAGTGCGTTTACGTGCTCAAGATATAGAAGGTAAACCGTTTGAATTAGATGCCACAGAATTAATGGCAACTTGCATACAACATGAAATCGATCACTTAGATGGCATTTTGTTTATTGATCGTTTATCTAAATTAAAGCAAGAACGCATTCGTAAAAAAATAGAAAAAAGTCAAAAATTAGAGAATCGCGAGTGACAGAGCTGCCCCCACTAAAAATTATTTTTGCAGGCACACCTGAATTTGCTGCCCACGCATTAGAAGCATTACTAGCAACCCATCACACTATAGTGGCTGTGTATACTCAACCGGATAAGCCAGCAGGCAGAGGTTTAAAAACGACTTGCAGTGCAGTAAAGAATCTAGCGCTGGAATATAAACTGCCTATTTATCAGCCTAAATCATTAAAAGAAAGCCACGAACAAGAAGTGCTGGCTTCTTTACAAGCCGATGTCATGGTTGTTGCCGCTTATGGTTTATTGCTCCCTAGCGCAGTGCTTCGCACCCCGCGTTTTGGTTGTATTAATATTCATCCTTCTTTGTTACCGCGCTGGCGCGGAGCAGCACCCATACAGCGCACTATTTTTGCAGGCGATAAAGAAACAGCGGTTACTATTATGCAAATGGATGAAGGGTTAGACACAGGTCCTATGCTTTATAAAGAAAATTATACATTGCGTCCTGATGAAACTTCACAAACTTTGCATGACACCTTAGCTAAAGCAGGTGCGGATGCTTTAGTTAAAACATTAACCTTGTTGCAAAATAATCAATTAAAACCTCAAAAACAAGATAATGATTTTGCTACTTACGCACATAAAATTAGCAAAGAAGAAGCCCTCATTGATTGGACACGGCCTGCAATAGAAATAGAGCGAGAAATTCGCGCGTTTAACCCTTGGCCTGTTGCTTACACTAGTTGGAAAGGACAAAGCTTAAGAATATGGCAAGCAGAGTTAGGGGAAAAGCAAACCACAGCTATTCCTCGCACCATCTTGCATGCTTCTCGAGAAAAATTAGAAATTGCCACAGGAATTGGCACGCTGTGTTTATTACGAGTTCAATTACCTGGTGGAAAACCCATGTCAGTCAGTGATTTCTATAATGCAAGACATAAAGAATTAATTGTTGGTGAACATTTAATATGACAGCAGCAAGAGCCTTAGCTGCTTCTATTATTGATGCAGTATCTGATGGTCAGTCATTGACAGAATGCCTTGAGACATTCCTGCCTCGCTTAAAAACAGCTAAAGATAAAGCGTTTGTGCAAGCAATTTGTTACGGGGTTTGTCGTTTTTATTTTCGTTTAGATGTATTGCTTAGTTATTTGCTTGAAAAGCCTATGAAAGCAAAAGACAGTGATTTGCATGCTTTGTTATTAGTGGGTTTATATCAATTAATGGCTATGCGTGTGCCAGATTATGCAGCCGTAACAGAAACGGTAAATGCAACGGATGATTTAAACAAAGCCTGGGGTAGAGGGTTAGTCAATGCGGTACTTAGACGATATTTGCGTGATAAAGAAAAATTAGAAACACAATTAGATGAAGAGGTAGAAAGTCAGTATTCACATCCTTTGTGGTGGATAACTAGCATGCAGCAAGCATGGCCTGATGACTGGGAAAAAATACTGATAGCAAATAATAGTCATCCGCCTTTTTCTCTGCGCGTCAACGCGCGTAAAAAATCTAGAGATGAATATCTGAAAACATTATCTTCGTTAAACGAAGTAATCGATATCATTCCTGAATTACCAAGCGGCTTAACTATTTCCCCTGCTCTGCCAGTAGAGGAATTACCAGGATTTATGCAAGGTCAAGTTTCGGTACAAGATGGAGCAGCACAGTTAGCAGCAACGTGGTTAGCGCTAGCCCCTGGCATGCGAGTTTTGGATGCATGCGGAGCACCTGGCGGTAAACTTGCGCATATATTAGAAATAGAACCTGCCTTAGATAAAGTGATTGTAGTTGAAAAAGATTTAAAGCGTATTGAATCAATTAAGGAAAATTTAACTCGATTAGAATTAAATGCCGACATTCATTGTGCTGATGCAGCTGATGTCAATACTTGGTGGGATGGAAAGCCCTTTGATAGAATTTTATTAGATGCACCTTGTTCTGCAAGTGGTGTAGTGAGGCGTCACCCCGATATCAAATTATTAAGGGAACAAAGAGATATTGCAAAGTTAGCAAAAGAGCAATTGCATTTGCTAAGTAGCTTATGGCCTTTGTTATCCGAAAATGGGATATTACTTTACGTAACTTGCTCCGTTTTTCCTCAAGAAAATGAGCAAGTCTTAAAAGCCTTTCTAGCGGCACATAGCGATGCTCAGGAAGATAAAATCATCACTTCTATCGGTTTTAGCCGCGAAATAGGATTGCAAATTTTGCCAGGCGAGCTAAATATGGATGGTTTTTACTACGCTAGACTTAAAAAAATCCCTTCTCTTAATAGCTAAGGTTATAATAAAAAGTAAGGCGTGACACAAGGAAGTGTGATGGGTATGTCTGATGCCAAAAAAATAATTACTAAGATGAAAAAGCCATTTATATTTGGCAAAGTAAAATTAAAAATTAGTACTAGCATAGGCATTGCTTTTTATCTTGATAATAAAACATCGGCAGATGAATTAATAAAACAAGCGGATGAGGCGTTATATAAAGCCAAGCACGCCGGTAGAATAATTATCAAATATTTGGTGCCTAAACTTACTGCATTTTTCAGCTAAAATTTAGCACAATCCCGCTTGTTTTTATTAATTATTCAAACTGCAAAAAGTAGTTTTTTTCCCCTTAAATAAAGACTAAACTTAGTGATTATTAATTAAGAGGAATTCACATGCGTATAGAATATGATGTGAAGCTAGATTTTAAGGATGTGTTAATTAGACCCAAACGGAGTGTATTGAAAACGCGTTCAGAAGTTTCCTTGCAACGTGAATTTACCTTTAAGCATACGCAAACCACCTGGACAGGCGTTCCTATCATTGCAGCTAATATGGATCATACTGGCACCTTTGCAATGGCGCTTGCCTTATCTCAGCATGGTTTAATGACTGCCTTAGATAAATTTCTCACCCAAGAAGATTGGGAAAATTTCGCTAAAGAACACCAAGCTGCCTTACCTTCTTGTTTTATCTCTTGCGGCATTTCTGATGCTGAATTAGAAAAGCTTAGTAACATTATGAAAAAAGTACCGGTTTCTTTTATTTGCTTGGATGTGGCTAATGGTTATACCGAACGTTTTGTGTCTTTTTTAGAGCATTTACGCGAAATTTATCCTAAGACAGTTATTATGGCGGGTAATGTTGTCACAGGTGAAATGGTCGAAGAATTAATTCTCTCAGGCGCAGATATTGTCAAAATTGGCATAGGCCCAGGTTCTGTTTGCACTACCAGAGAAAAAACAGGCGTTGGTTATCCACAATTATCTGCCATCATAGAATGTGCAGATGCTGCCCACGGTTTAGGCGGCCAAGTTTGCGCAGACGGCGGCTGTACCACACCGGGTGATGTAGCAAAAGCATTTGCAGCGGGCGCTGATTTTGTCATGCTAGGTGGTATGTTTGCAGGACATGATGAATGTTTGGGTGAAATCGTAGAAGAAAAGGGCAAAAAATATAAGCGTTTTTACGGTATGAGTTCATCGGAAGCAATGCAACGTCATCACGGTTCTATGGCAGATTACAGAGCGAGTGAAGGCCGCTCAGTCAATGTGCCTTATAAAGGTCCGGTTAAAAATACAGTTTTGGATATTTTAGGCGGTATACGCTCTACTTGTACTTATGTAGGTGCGCATAGGTTAAAAGAATTATCTAAACGGACTACCTTTATTCGTGTTGCAAGGCAATTAAACGAAGTCTTTGTTCCCTATGATGTGAATAAATAAAGCTTGCACTAGTTTTCTTAAGAGGGAGCTAGTGCGCTTTTGTTTCTTTTCTCTATTTCTTTGATTTCAGCGCTAGCTTCTTTAAAAATAGAGTCAACCCCACTGCTTTGAGATGAAAACGGGAAAAAATAAAATTTTTTGGGCATGATAGGCGATTTGAAAAATGAATTAGCTTGGATCAATTCTAGCGTTTTTTTCCCTTCTGCAATTAATTCTATATTAATATAGTTTTCTTTAATTAGTTTAACAATATCTCTAGCAATGGCGAGCTGTATATTTTCAAAGAAAGCGTCAGAGGGATTTAGTTGTTCTTCAAAAAATTCCAGAGATGAAAATACACTGTCTTTAGAAAAAAGAGGTAAACGAAAAAAGAAATAAGTATGTTCTAGAATTGTGCTGGAAAAATTAGTAGAAGAAAGATTTGCCCAAGCTAAGTTGGCTGCAGTTAAATTGGCTGACGTTAAGTTTGCATGAATTAGCATTGCCCCAGGCATTTTAGCGTGGCTTAAATCTGCAAAATGAAAATTAGCTTTATATAAATCTGCACTATGTAAGCGGGCTTTTTGTAAATTAGCTCTAACTAAATTTGCTTCTTGTAATTTAGCCCCTCTTAAATCTGCTTGCGTAAGGTTAGTATTTTTAAAATTTACATTCGCTAAATTAGCTTTATAAAGTTTTACATTATAAAAATTAATGCCGGATAAATTGGCTTTGCTTAAGTTTATTTCCGATAAATAAGCTCCGCTTAAATTAACATAGCTGCGATCTTTGTTTAGGTAATTATAAAGCGATTCATTAAGTTGCTGATATTCATGTTTATAATATTTAGGCTGTCCTATTTTTCGTGCTATTAACATAATATCAAAGCTATTTTTTAAGTTATCACTAAAAGCAGCATGAAGTTTAATTTTGTTTAGCGCTATTTCAAATTGAAGTAATGGAATTTTTTTAATATCTTCAGCTGCCATAGCATAACTTAATAATTCCCATGCTGTAATATCAGTTGTTTCAAAATGGTGTTCGGTGAATAAATAGGTGGTAGTGCTTCTGTAAAAATTAATTAAATTAGGTATTTCTTTATCAGTTGCTATCTGTAGTTTTTGTAAAAAAATAAAAGGAGAAAAATAAGTTGAAATCACAACATTCCATTGTTTACTAACTAGGTTCGCTCTAGCTAAATTTTCAGCTTGCAACCAAAATAAAATTTGCATTGATATTTCACTAGGCAAAACAGACAGAAAATCTATCGAATCATTTCTTGCTTCCATTATCACACCATCCTTGTCGTTACAATAATTGCTTAATATCCTTAAACTCAGTTATGCTTTTGCTACTTCGTATCTGAATAAGTAATTCTTATTCAAGGAAGCACAGATAGAAGGACTGATCCCAAAAAGGATAATAACAAGTCCGTAAATAGGAGTGTGTCAATATGTTTAAAAAATTGCTATGTGTAAGTTCTCTTTTAATTTCTACAGCCGTTACTGCGCATCCAGCGCCTTACGTGGGTGCAGGTTTAGGTGTAAATGTTATAACCAGTACCAGTGTTGCAACCAGCTCAGGTTTTGGTCAGGCAGCGAATTTTCGCGGCGTGCCGTATAACGTATTTTTAGGATACGGCGGTGTAGTGACCGATACTTTTTATCTTGCAGGTGAGTTAACAGGTACCTTAGCAACCAGTACCATTTCAAATAAAAATGGCTTAAAAACTAGCTACGGCTATGGCGTCAGCGTTTTGCCAGGCGTGATGCTAAGTGATCACACATTAGCATTTGCCCGCGCAGGCTTTGTACGCACGCGATTTACTAATGCCCATTCCATGCAAACTGGCGGCCAATTAGGTGCAGGTTTGCAAACGAGTGTGACTCAAAACGTTGATTTACGTGGAGAATATGATTTTACCGCTTATCATAGTTTTGATAATAATCACGGCCGAATTTCTGCGCCAAGAAGCGATGCATTTAATTTAAGCCTTATTTACAAGTTTGAATAATATCGCCACCCTGAAGGCATCGCTTTCAGGGTGATTTATTTCTGTTATTTCTCTATACTTTGCTTTTTATTAATGAGCATTTGTATGGCTTTTATCATCCTAGATCGTGACGGTGTTATTAATTACGATTCAGAAGCTTACATTAAATCGCCCAATGAATGGCACCCTATTCCTGGCAGCTTAGAGGCAATCGCAGCGCTTAATCAGCACGGATTTACAGTGTTAGTTGCTTCAAATCAATCAGGTGTGGCGCGTGGGTATTATGATTTGCCTATGCTTAATAAAATTCATGAAAAATTACATCAAACCTTAGCGCAGGTAGGCGGTAAGATAGAAGAAATTTTTTTCTGCCCTCATCATCCTGATGAGCATTGTTCCTGCCGCAAACCGAGAGTAGGGATGTTCTATCAAATAGCGGATAAATATCCTGTTGAATTTACCGATACGTTTTTTATAGGAGATTCATACGTCGATGTTGCAGCTGCTCGCAATGTAGGTTTAATGCCCCTCTTAGTAAAAACCGGTAATGGACTAAAAGCATTGGAACGCTATCCCGAGCTTTTGAATGTTCCTCATTTTTCAGATTTAGCTGAGGCAGTACAGTATGTCATCACAAGAAAGAGCCGTTAATTCTAAATCATATTCAACGGTTAATTTATTTATACGTTCGTTAATTTTTTCAATTTTTTCTTTATCATCTATCATGATTTATAGCTTTGTGGTGGTCTTTTCTTTTCTATTTCCTTTAAGGATTAGACACAAAGTCATTCGTGGATTTTTAATAGTTTATATATGGGTGTTAAAACAAGTTTGCTTAATCGATTATAAAATAGAGGGATTAGACAATATTCCTGCTGATAGATCGGGCATTATCATGAGCAAACACCAATCTACCTGGGAAACATTTTTTCTTCCGCTAGTTTTTCATGAACCGGCTGTGATTTTGAAAAAAGAATTATTGTGGATCCCTTTTTTTGGCTGGGGTTTAGCTGCTGCAGATCCTATTGCAATAGATAGAAAGAATAAAGGATCGGCTATGCAGCAAATTATTGCTAAAGGGAAAAAATGTTTAGAGAAAGGTCGCTGGGTGCTGGTTTTCCCTGAAGGCACAAGAACGGCAACAGGGACAGTAGGTCATTACAAATTAGGTGGTGCAAGATTAGCAGTGGCAACGGGTTATCCTATTATTCCTGTTGCACATAATGCGGGACAACGTTGGCCGCGCAGGCGTTTTATCAAACAACCTGGCACGGTGACTGTTGTTGTCGGCCCTTTAATTGAGACTCAAGGGTTAACGCCTGAGCAAGCGCTTGAGTTAACCAAGAACTGGATTGAAGGAACCATGCGTCGTATTGACCGCGTCGATGAAACCACCCGTTAATAAATTGTTACGTCTGCATGTATTTTTATTTCTTATACAGTGAGAAAGTGGTGATTCAGTCGCAAGTACATCGGTTAGGATTGAAAAGGGAATTAAAACCGTTTGTGCACCGTAGACGTAAGGCGCCACTTTATATTCATCAAATGTAATTAAGATGCCATTAGGTTGAATGTTCCAATTTTTATAATTATCTGCTTTAGGCTGAGTACCTTCTGCGATCATGTCTTCATTATTAGGTAAACGTTTCTTTAAAGTTTCAGCTGCATAATTTGCAAAAAGAGTTAAATAATCGGAGTTAGGTTCAAATAAATCAGCTAACTCTAAAGCCTCACCTTTTTCTACATCGAAATTAAGCGTTTTATGATAATGATAAGGGTGTGCCATGCCTGCTAAATAACCTTGAATATTAAAGCGTATACTAATGATGTGATCTTTTTTTGATTTAATTACAGAGGCTGCATAATCGATATATAAGCTGTTACGCATGGATTTAGTTGGTGTATTTTTAGATAAATACTTTTGGTTTTGTATTGCATTATTAGTGAAAGAAGTAATTTCTTGCTGAAGAATCTCTGTTACTAAGCGATTAAAATAAGCTATCCCTTGAATGTTCTCACTGCCTTCCAATTGGGGATAAACAGATTTGATAAACGTTTTCGGTTTTTTACCATATTGGAGCTTCATTGTCGTTGCTAAATCAAGCTGATCAGTAATGTGATACACCTGTGCATCATCTTTAGCAGTGGCATCATCACTGGTGTAGGCAAAGAGGGTGGTCGTGATGAGAGTTAGAATAAGAAAGATAATACGTCGCATAGGAAAAAGCCTTGATCAACTGGATCAGTTATCTTCTAATTCCTATCAGCCTGGTGTCAAGTCAATAGCAAGTTTAATGTAAAGTAGCCATCACGATACTAAATTAGTTTTGCTCCCTCTCCCACCCGCTAAAATTGAGAAAGACTCAAGCAGTGAGTGTGGGAGAGGGTTGGGGTGAGGGGAAAATGGTAGTATTAATTAGAGAAAGTGGATTCTGAGGTTCTCCCTCATCCTAACCTTCTCCCGCAACTGATAGCAGAGATCTTTTCGAATTCAGTGGGCGGGAGAAGGGACAAAAGACTAAAGACTAAAGACAATGGACCTCGATGTCCGCTGCGCTTCCATCACGGCTACTAGACTTGTCTTACTACCGCAGGGGCTTTGCTGATAGGCACTAGCAAGGTTTCTTTGCCCTTGCTTGGAGCCAAGGTGGCTTGTTTGAAATCTGGGTTTAGCGTATGCAGAGTACGTTCATCTATACCAGCTTTTTTAGCAATGCTTGCTAAATTCACTGATTTTTTAAATTTCACTTCAGCAAAATAGGGTTGATTTTCAATGGGTGGTAACTCAACACCATACTTTTCAGGATTTTTTACAATAGCGGCAACAGCTAATAATTTAGGTACATAAAGTTGTGTTTCGCGAGGCAGCTTTAGGTTCCAAAAATCGTCAGAACCTTTACGTTTCATCGCAGATTCCACTCTGCCTTGACCTGAATTGTAAGCAGCAATAGCGAGATACCAGTTGCCTTTAAATAGAAATCCTAAATCCTTGAAATAAGCTAAGGCTGCTTGAGTGGATGCAATTACATTGCGTCTGCCGTCGTAGCTACCTTTAACTTGTATACCTAATTCTCGTGCTGTGCCTGGCATTAATTGCCATAAGCCTGTTGCACCTTTATTAGATTTATCATTGGGATTAAATTCACTTTCAATAACAGGAATTAACGCCAATTCTGCGGGTAAACCGCGTGCTTGAGTTTGCTTATAAATAAAGTAAATATAAGGTTGAGCTGCTTTCAAGATGCTTTGGAGCTTGTCTTGGTCAGCTAATAATTTACGAATTTCTGCCTGAACCTGTTTGTAGTTAGCTTTATGGTCCAGTTCAAAGTCGCGGCTCATCATGCTCCAAATAGAGGCATTGGGTGAGACGGACGATGCATCGTAATCAGGGGTAGCCAGTAGTGATAAATTCGGTATATCCGTATTCCAGGTAAAGAGTAGGCTACAACTTAACACGATAAACAGAAGATATTTTGTAAGGTTAGTTAATATTTGCATGCGGGCATACTAACCTAAAACCCGCATGCCAGACAACCCTAATAGACCAAAAAATGATCAATTTGGATTTTTATTGATATTTATCAAGGCGATAAAATTCTTAATACACCCTTAACCACCGTTGTTTTTAGCGCTTATGACTGAGCTTTTGGGCGAAATATTGGTCCCCGTAACATCCCTTTCCTCTCACTTCAGTGCTGCTTATGCGGCCATTCTTATCGATCTGAAAGACGGCAAGGCAGGTAATAGTTAAATTGCGTGAAAGGGCTTTATTTTCCGTAGGATTAACAATAACTGGGCGTCCAGCACTACTTACATTTACGCCTATAGCAGGAGAGCCCTGAGTGCGTCCTGCAGCATAACTCTTTGTTTTATAGACAAAAACCATAGTACCATTCGGATTGACGATTTTTGTATTCGGTGTTCCCCAAGTTTTTACTAGGGCATTTGCATTAGAACCGCGCCAACTATTCAAGGTTGATGTATAATAATTTGCCGTGCTAGCACAGGCTGATAGGAAAATGATAAGTGCCAAACTAATTAGTAAGCGCATGGCAATGTAATCCTTGTCTTATGTAAAGTTGGCTTAGTATAGAAAAATTTATTAATAGTACATAGTGAAATAACCGCAAATATGAAACTAGCTTTTTGTCTTTTTAAATACTTTCCCTACGGTGGTTTGCAGCGTGATTTTTTGCGCATTGCAACTATTTGTCAAAACCAAGGTCATGAAGTGCATGTGTTTACAGCTAGCTGGGAAGGAGAGGAAGTGCCTGGTTTTATTGTGCATAAAATTGCTGTACGAGGTCTACAAAACCATACGCGCAATAATTACTTTGCAAAGCAAGTTAAGCATGCCATTGATAAAGAGCATTACGATTTAGTCGTGGGCTTTAATAAAATGCCTCATCTTGATCTTTATTATGCAGCGGATGTTTGTTATCAAGCGCGTGCTCGCAAGCGACATAATCTTTTATATCGATTACTGCCGCGCTACTTACAACAAGTGAAATTTGAGAAAAGCGTGTTTAATAAAAATAGCCGCACAGAAATTATGTTAATCGCCCCAAGAGAGCAAGCTGTATTTGCCAAATATTACCAAACACCTTCAGCAAGATTTCATATGCTGCCGCCAGGTATTTCTAAAGATAGAATGGCACCTGCCAATGCATCGCAAATTAGGCAGAAAATACGAAGTACCCAAGGTGTGAAAGATAATGATTTTATTTTGTTAATGGTAGGTTCAGGTTTTAAAACCAAAGGCGTTGATCGTTCATTAAAAGCATTAGCTGCATTACCTTTATCAATTAAACAACGGTGTCAATTATGGATAATAGGGCAAGATAATCCGCACTATTTTTTAAAATTAGCAGAATCATTAAATATTACTAAGCAAATACATTTTTTAGGCGGCCGCGATGATGTAGCAGATTTTTATCTTGCGGCTGATGTTTTGCTGCATCCTGCTTATCATGAAAATACCGGTACAGTCTTGCTTGAAGCTATCATAGCAGGATTGCCTGTATTAACTAGTGATGTGTGCGGATATTCACCTTATGTGCTTGAAGCAGAAGCAGGATTGGTCATGCCCTCCCCTTTCTCTCAAATCCAATTTAATGAATCATTAGTTCATATGCTAATCTCATCTCAGCTGGCAGAATGGTCAGCCAATGGTATTGCCTTTGGCAAGGGAGCAGATATTTATAGTATGCCAGAGCGTGCAGCAGCAATTATTGAAAGGATGGGGCAAAAGCGTGTTTCTTGATAATTCAATCCAATCTTTTTTTGAGAGCTCGAAAGATTGTTTTCAATCTTTTATGTCACTGTCAGGCGAATTATTTAGAAATCAAAAAGGTCGCTTAACGCAGCGCGTATTAATAGGTGAAAAGTATTATTTTATTAAACAACATCACGGCGTTGGCTGGCGTGAAATTATTAAAAATATTTGCCAGTTACGTTTTCCAATTATTTCCGCCCAACCTGAATGGCAAGCCATTCATGCATTAGAAAAGTTAGGTATTTTAACACCTAAGGTGGTTGCTTATGGTAAGCGGGGATTAAATCCAGCTAAACAGCAATCCTTTATTTTGATGGAAGAATTGGCGCCAGTTTTGAGCTTAGAAGATTTAACTAAAGCATGGCTTACGCATCCGCCTACTTTTAAAATGAAACAGCATTGGTTAAAACAAGTAGCAGAGATTGCAAAGACCTTGCATGAAAATGGCATTAATCATAGAGATTTTTATTTATGCCATTTCTTGTTGAATGTGAATGAATCTGAAAATGGCAAATTGTATTTGATTGATTTGCATAGAGCGCAAATTCGTCGTGTGATACCTAAGCGTTGGATTATAAAAGATTTAGCGGGCCTTTATTTTTCTAGTAAGGATATAGGATTAACTAAGCGTGATTTATTACGCTTTATAAAAATTTATCGCGGCGAATCATTAAGAAGTTTGATGAAAGAAATGGGTTTTTGGGAAAAAGTCATAGCACGTGGAGAAAATTTGTATCGTGACCACAGCAAATAATAACATGGATAATTCACTCCGATTAAATTCGTCTGATTTGCAATCCATACAATTTAATTTTGATTCACCTTTTAGGCTGAAATTATTAGATGGTGATGAAATTGCAATAGAAAAAGTAGTGCGCATTATGCCTAAACGACGCTTAGTAGCCTTTGGCGTTTGGCAAGGAAAGCCAGTTGTTGTTAAATTATTCTTTGATGCAAAACGAGCTTATCATCACGTAGAGAAAGAATTAAATGGAATTGATTTATTAAAGACAAACAAAATACCTTCCCCCACTTTATATTATCAAACCTATACTGAAGATAAACAAACCCATGTTTTAATTTTAGAAAGAATTTTTCATGCCGATAGCCTTGATACGCTTTGGCAAGAAAGGCAATCCATTGAAGTGATACTGCCATTACTTCAAGCCGTGATTATTGAAATTGCTACTCAGCACGTATTAGGTGTGGTGCAGCACGATATGCACCTTAAGAATTTCCTTGTAACAGATAAAGTAATTTATACACTAGATGGCGGGCAAATTGAGCTTTTTCCCCATTTATTGCCTAAGAAAACTAGTATGCAAAATTTAGCATTATTCTTGGCACAATTTGGTGTGGGCGTAAAAGCTTATCAAGAAAAATTATTTCGTTATTATGCAAAAGCCCGCGGTTGGATTTTAAAACAGCAAGATATAGATGATTTATTTCTATTAATTAAAAATTGGAATGAAATTCGTTGGCGGCGTTATTTGCGAAAAATATTTAGGCCTAGCACGGATTATGCAAAGCTAACTACATGGCGCATGAAGGGTATGTATAGACGCAAAGATGCAGGCAAAGAATTTAATTATTTATTGAAAAATCCAGACATAGCATTTACCCATACAAGCCGGGTTATGTTAAAGCAAGGCCGCTCAGCGACTGTCGTTAAAGTGACATTAGATGGCAGAGAATATGTAGTTAAACGTTATAACATTAAAAATGGGTGGCATAGATTGCGGCGTACTTTTCGTCATACGCGGGCAAGAAAATCGTGGTGTTTGGCACATAAATTTGACTTGTTCGGCGTAAATACAGCAAAGCCGGTTGCGTTTATTGAAAGAAAGTTGCTAGGATTTAGAGGAAAATCGTATTTTGTTATGGAATATATTCCAGGTGAACAAGCTAATTTGTTCTTTGCTAAGCACAGGCAGGAAGAAGCAAAAACGGCGGCTATGCTCGCGCGAGTCGTCCACTTACTAAGAAGTACAGCTAAATTAGAAATCACTCACGGTGATTTAAAAATAACAAATATTTTAATCAATAATCGCGAACAGCCTGTGCTAATTGATTTAGACGGTGCGCAAGAGCATGCTTCTCTATCAAGCTTGCGCTTTGCATGGCAAAAAGAAATTAAACGATTTTTGCGTAATTTTGAAGATCAACCTAGTTTGCGTGAAAAATTTAAATTGGAATTAAATCAGACTCAATAAGGAATCGCTATGCAACGATTACTTAACGCTAATTTGTTTCGTGACACTTGCTATATAAACGGTAATTGGGTGAGGGCAGAGGCTAATAAAGTAATTTCCGTTTTTAATCCAGCGAACGGGGAATTGCTAGGCGAAATTCCTGATTGTGGAAAAGTTGAAACAATAAAAGCGATAGAAGCAGCTAGTCATGCATGGCCAAAATGGAAAAATTTAACTGCTAAACAACGCGCTGATTTAATGTGGGCTTGGGCTGCATTAATCGATAAAAATAAAGAAGATTTAGCATTAATTATGACACTTGAGCAGGGAAAACCTTTGCAAGAGTCTCGTAATGAAATCGATTATGCAAATAGCTTTATTAAATGGTTTGCAGAAGAAGCAAGACGTATTTATGGTGACATTATTCCCTCCAATAAAGCTAATCAGCATTTACTCGTATTAAAGCAGCCTATAGGTGTAGTGGGTGCAATTACGCCATGGAATTTTCCTGCGGCTATGATCACACGTAAAATTTCACCTGCCCTCGCTGCGGGTTGTACAGTCGTTGTTAAGCCTGATGAAAAAACACCTTTTAGTGCATTCGCATTAGCAGTGCTTGCTGAAGAAGCGGGGATACCTGCTGGTGTATTTAATATCGTAACAGGCGATGCAAAAGTAATTGGGGAAGAATTAACAAGCAATCCTTTAGTAAGAAAAATTGCTTTCACTGGCTCGACTCGAGTAGGTGGAATTTTAATGCAGCAAAGTGCGCCGACGATTAAAAAAATCTCTTTAGAGCTAGGCGGAAATGCGCCCTTTATTGTATTTGATGATGCTGATTTAGACGCTGCTATCACAGGTGCAATAACTGCAAAATTTAGAAATTCAGGCCAAACTTGTGTGTGTGCCAATCGTATTTTGGTGCAAGACACGGTTTACGATGAATTTACTAAGGGATTAGTAGAAGCTGTTAAAAAGTTAAAAATAGGTAATGGCTTAGAAGAAGGCGTGCAAATTGGACCTCTAATTAGTACCAATGCCGTTAAAAAAGTAGAGCATCACATTGATGATGCAATAGAGAAGGGTGCAAAGTTAATTTGCGGTGGTAAGCGCTCTAATTTAGGCGAATTATTTTTTGAACCGACTGTGCTTGCTGAAGTTAAATCCAATATGTTAATTGCTAAAGAAGAAACATTTGGGCCTATTGCACCGCTATTTAAATTTAAAACTGAGCAAGAAGCTATTGCAATGGCGAATGATACCGTATTTGGTTTAGCTTCTTATTTTTATAGTAAAAATATTGATAGGGTTTGGCGAGTATCAGAAAAATTAGAATACGGAATGGTGGGTGTCAATACCGGTTTGGTATCGACAGAAGTTGCCCCCTTTGGTGGAATTAAGCAATCAGGTATGGGAAGAGAAGGCTCTAAATATGGCATGGACGACTACTTAGAGTTTAAATATCTTTCCATAGAAACCGTTGTCTGATGTTGACCTCTCATCCTCAGACAAAGTAGTAAAAGTGGTTGCGTACATAACCACGCTGCTGCTTGAACCTGAGGTTGAAGCTTCATTACTAGAGCTAGATGTTAAAGCAGCTGGTATTTCAACAAATTCTTCGAGAATTTCATTAGTAGAAGCAATTGATAATTTTTCTCTAATTTCTGTAAGTGAAAGTAAAATAGGCGAAGATTGTACCGCGTCAGATTTTTCAGAATTAATGGACTCATAAAGGTTGTTTGCTAAAGCTTGGGCTGATTCTCTTAACCGACTATCTTCACTATGATTGACATCAGGATCAGGTATGAGGGTTAAAAAATTTAATGCTTCTTTGCTCTTATTGCTAGCAACCAAGGCTTGACCTATATTCAATAATAAAACATTTCTTTCTCGGCCGTAGGGAATATGATTAATTAGTTTAGCCAAGTTTTCTAGATAAGAGCCCATGAGTCTTTTTGTAGCAATAAAACTCACAAATTGCCTAATAAGCTCTTGTGTGCCCACGTGCATTATAATGGGTGTATAGTCTAAAGTAAGGTGTAATTGATGGATTGCCGCCAGGAGTTCCTTATCAGAAATACTGCCTGGTTTATTCAGTAAATTTTTAAGTTTTACTAGCATTCCCGCTGATTGTATAAAAGTGTTTTTTACAAAAATACTTTTTAATTTGCTAATTTCTTCTAGTGATAAATGATGCATGATAGCCATTTGCTCTGAGATAAGCTGTTTTTGCCTAGCTGCATAAAATAAAGCTTTTTTTTCTTCAAAGCCTAATTTATTAGAATTTAAAAAATAAATTAGTAATGGTGGAGTAGAAACGATTAATGAGGACTGACTTTTAGAAAATTTAACTTCTGTTTCTATAGCTAATACTTTATTTAGCATACTTTGAACGTTAGCATCGAGAGTATTTAAAAAAGAAAGATTACAAAGATTATTTATATTAGCAATGCTTTTATTATATTTATTAGATATACCAATAATAATACATTCTAACAGCAAACCCTTCTGTTTAAATTTTAAATTACAACCGGCATTAATTAATATTTGAGCAATATGAAAACGGGATTTAAATAAGGCGTAACAGATGGGAGGTAATTCTTGATTATTAAATAAAGCTGGTTTGTTTATGTCAACCCCAGCTTTAATTAATGCCTTAAATATCTTTTTATTATTTTGTTTAATAGCAAAAATTAAAGGTGTGGTGCCGCAAGCTTGTAAATTTGCAGCCCTACCACTAAGCTCTACTGTGGTATAAGCATTAAATGCATTGAAATAATTAGGTAATCGACAATATTGCTCTACTATGCCCAAATGTTTATACCATACAGCATAATGTACAAGATTAAGGCGTACCGTAAATTCTATCTTTCCTGCTTCTTCTATAGAGGTAACAATCCATTTTTCAACAAAACTTGGAGGAAATTCGCGTAGAAAAAAAGTCCTGCAAGGAATTCTTTGCTTATTAAAAAAATCTTTATCAATAGCTACATTTTTTTCGATAGCGTTAAGGTAGATGTCTACTAATGGTTTAAACTCATCCGGATTTTGTAGGGCGGCTTCAATAGCCTCACGCGTAATCATAATCTCCTCCATTATTATTAGAATATGATAGGTAAGAATAACCAGTGTATTACTCTATAGTTTTGCTGATTATATCATGTAGGGCAGATTGGTTTTATGACATTTTCAGCTAATTTTAAAAATTGTTGTTCTTGAGAAAAATTAGGAAATAATCCATAAAATTTGTTTAAATTAAAGTAGTAGCCTAAGCTCACATAGCCTAGAGCATTTAAATTTTTCTCCAAAAGCAATTTTTGATGACTATATTTTATAGTAAAAACATGCAGTCTTTCAGTAATTTTGTGTGTTTCATCAGTTAATGTGTGCTGCATATCTGACACAATTAAAAATTTTTCTATTAATGGTATAAGTTTGCTGTTGTTAAATAAAATAGCCTGCTTATTAATTTGTATGTCATTAATTAATTCTTCAAATAATAAGCCATTATCTTTGATGATAACGCCTTTCTTAAAAAAAAGTTGATTATTTAAAATAGATTTAATATTTGTTTCTAAATCCTTTTTATAGTCGTGGCAAGCTGTATTTAACTCAGCAATTTTTTCATCATTAAGCGTTTGCTGAGAAATTTCTGCGTCTTCTGTCAAATTATCTGCTATTTTTATAAATTGTTGTTCTACGGAAGTCGAGGGAAAGAGATAATATACTTTAGAATCAACTTCATTATTACTAGGTTCTGGGCTGATATCTCTTTTCAAAAGTGATTGATAAAGACTAAATTTCGCAGTGAATTCAGTCATTTTTTCACTTGCCAGTAAGTATGGATTTTTCATGCCATTTTTTATATCGTTGATGAGGAGATATCGCTCAAGCAAGTCTAAGGTAAATTCTGAATCAACTAGTAATGAACATTCACCCGCTTCAATTTCATGCATCAATGCAATAAATTCTTTTTTTCCATTTTTTGCGGTACTATCAGGTTGATAGTAATTTAATTCTTCCACAATTTTTTTTAATTTTTCACTTAATTCATCTGCATAGTGTGAGCAAGTTAATTCTAATTGTGAAATTTGACCTTGTTTTTGCAATTCCTCTACGACGGATTTGACTTCCGGTATAGATGCTTGTTGGTAATTTGCTGATAAGTCCATTATCTTTGCACAAATTCCTACATTTAATTGTGCAAGTGCGCAGGCACGTTTAGTCATATAATCTATGGTCGTTGCTGTGTCTATGTGTTGTTGCAAGCTAGCTAATACCTTTAAATCGCTTGGTAACAATTCAAGCAAAATAAAAATAAAATCATCAGCACAAATAGGTTTTTTAATTAGTTGAAACCAGGTTTTTTCTATATTTTCATACCAAGTCAATGCAGCATCCGCTGCAGATTCCCAATGGAGTAAATAGGCTTTTAATTGAGTTATGCTATTTTCGCTAAGAAGAGGTGACTCTTGATAAGCTGGGGAGGCGATGTAGGCGAGTAAATTGCTATAAGTTTTATTTTCTAGGCTGTTTAGCACAGCAAGCCATTTATTTTTTTCAAGATCCTTTTTAGGAAGTGCGGGTAGGGATAAAATAGAGTTAAATAATTCATCCATGCATACATTTTCCTAATGGGAAAGTCTTATATTAAATGGCAGCTTTCCTAGATTGCAACTACCTAGTTGAATTTAGGGCCTATTTATGAGAATAAGCCCTTTCTGCCATTAAACGTCGAATTTAATACCTTGAGCTAATAACAATTGTAAGCTCCAATTTATCGTATTAGTTTGCCTACGCATGTAAGCTTTCCAAGCATCCGATCCTGCTTCTCTGCCCCCGCCAGTATCTTTTTCTCCACCAAAAGCGCCGCCAATTTCAGCACCTGAAGTACCCAAATTAATATTGGCTATACCGCAATCACTGCCTCTGGCTGATAGGAAAATTTCTTCATGTTGGAGATTAGTCGTAAATAAAGCGGAAGATAATCCAAATCGTGAATGATTTTGCATAGCAATCGCATCATCAAAGTCTTTGTATTTCATAACGTATAAAATAGGACCAAAGGTCTCATTTTGCACGACGTCCCAATTATTTTCAGCTTCAATTACAGTAGGTTCAACAAAAAACCCTGGTTTTTCTAATGCTTTTCCACCAAATAAAATTCGCCCGCCTTGTGCCTTAGCGTCAGCCACAGCTTTTAAAAAATGTTCTACCGCTTGTTTATCAATGAGTGGCCCCATTAAATTTTTTTGATCTAGCGGATCACCAATCGTAATTTTTGCATAGGCTTTGGTAATAGCATTTACCACTTGATCATAGCGTGATTCATGTATAAATAAGCGTCGGGTAGTTGTGCAACGCTGACCTGCTGTACCGATTGCACCAAATACGATAGAAGGAATAGCTAAATTTAAATCTGTAGTTTCATCGACAATAATTGCATTATTACCACTTAATTCTAAAAGTGCTTTACCTAAGCGTTTTGCAACCATCGTATTTACTTCCCGTCCAACAGTCGTTGAACCTGTAAATGACACTAAAGGGATGCGTTCATCGTTTGCTAATTGCTTAACGATATCTGCTTGTTCTGAAATTAATAAAGAAAAAATGCCTTTATAACCAAATTCTTCACAAACACGATTACAAATATGCTGCACAGCCACAGCGCAAAGTGGTGTTTTAGGCGAAGGTTTCCATATGACTGTATCGCCGCAAATAGCAGCTAAAAAAGCATTCCAAGACCAAACAGCGACAGGGAAATTAAAAGCACTAATGACGGCAACGACACCCAATGGATGCCACTGTTCATACATTCTGTGATGCATACGTTCTGAATGCATAGTGTTGCCATAGAGCATACGCGACTGGCCAACAGCTAAGTCGGCCATATCTATCATTTCTTGTACTTCCCCATCGCCTTCTTGCTTAGATTTACCCATTTCTAGGGAAACTAAGCTGCCTAGAAAATCTTTATATTTTCTTAACTCATTACCGATTGCTCTAACGAGTTCACCACGCTTAGGTGCAGGCACTTCGCGCCATGATAAAAAGGCGCGATGTGCTTCTTTAACAACGTGCTCATAATCTTTTTCTGTAGCGCGATATACAGAGCCTAAGGCTTCACCTGTGGCAGGATTATATGAAATAATTTCATGGTCTTTTGCATCAGACCACCAGTGTTTCCCTGTACTTGCGCCACTATTTTTTTCTTCTAAATGGAGTGAGCGTAAAAGTTCCATACTATTCTCCTCATTTACGCGTAATATTCACCAAACCGATTGCTAATTAAATCGTCGTAAGAAATCTGTTCTTGCTTAACAAAGCCTTTATATTTTTTAGGATCATTTAAAACGATATCAACAGCAGAACAAATACCTGATGCAGTGGTTAATTGAATAGCTGACCACTTATGTCCACCCATTCTTTTTGGATAGAATTTTTTAACATAGTTTTCTTCTACGTATTGATCATCCTGTAAGCCAGTAACAGAAACGTAAACTAACACAACGTCTTGATAAGTTTTAGGAATAGCTCTTTCAAAAATATGTTTAAGTGTTGCTCTATCATCATTTAATTTAAGGTCATTCATTAAAAATCGAATTTTAGAGCAATGACCAGGATAACGAATAGTTTTATAACTTAAATTATTAATTTTTCCATTGTAAGTTTGTACTAAGCTGCCAACACCACCCGACGTGTTAAATGCTTCATAAGTTAAGCCGTCAATTTTAATTTCTTCTAAACCTTCAAGCGGCAATAAATCTACTGAGTTACCATTTTCAACTGCTTGACATGGATTGCCGTATTCATTGATAAGCCCATCCGTTGACCAAGTTAAAGAATATTGCAATGCATTGCTAATGTTAGTAGGTAATGCACCCACACGCATTTTAACTGTATCTAGTTTGGGAAAATGCTGCATTAAATGATTAGCAACAATACTGATAAATCCAGGCGCTAAACCGCATTGAGGTACAAATGCACTGTCTGCATTTTTAGCTAATTGAAGTACAGCTTCTGTAGTTTCTACATCTTCAGTTAAGTCAAAATAATGTAAATTATTTTCTGCTGCCACTTTTGCAATAGGCACATTGCAGTAATAAGGTAAAGAAGAAATAATGGCTGTAATTTTATTTTCTTTTACAAAAGCAGAAACAGCATTGGTGTCTTTTGCATCTAATTGTACATATTGAAAATTTGGAAGAGAGCCTAAGCGTTTAACATGAGGATTTTCTGGTTGTACGTCGCCTAAAAAAACATAGTATTGATTAGATTCCGTTAATAAATAAGTAATTAATGATCCTATCTTACCTGCGCCTATTACTAAAACTTTATGCATATAAGCTCCTTTTAAATACAAATCCATGGTAAAACCTAAGGGGCTATATGATAATGTCGAATGCGAGAATAAGGAAGGTTATTATGCTAAAAAGAATTTTTGATTTTTAATAAATACGTAGCTGTACCCATAGCGATTAAAGTATTTTCTTCATTGCTTAATTCCATGCGACAAAAAGAAAGTTGCTTACCTTGCTTAATTAACCACGCTTTAGCTGAAAAAAGTTCACCGCGACCAGGGCGCAAATAGTTAATTTGTAAATCAATCGTGCTGCATTTACCTACAATTTCTACTAATTCTTCTTCAGTGTGATGTGGATGCTTTTTAATAGCACCAGACATTGCAGCAAGCCCGCCTGCCATATCAAGTACAGAAGAAATGACACCACCGTGCAAAATACCTTGTAGAAAATTACCTATCAATTCTTGTTGCATGGCAAAGCGCAGTTCTATGTGTTCTGCGCTGATGTGATTTAACTTAAGACCCAACAAACGATTGAATGGAATAGCAGTGACAATGTTAGCTAATTTTTCTACCATTAACGCATGTTGGTTTTGCATTATGCTGATTACCTAGTTAATATCGGTGTATTAGTAAATTTAATTCCTGTTTGAACTAAATCTTGCTGAAATTCTTCTACAATATTGCCAGTATTGGCCGTGTAGTTTTGTTTAGCTCTTGCTTCATTACCCAAAGGATCGCCTTGGGTAGAATCAACTTTATTCGCCAAATCAATTTGTGCATAACCATGGTTAGGATTAAAATCAGTAATGCCTAATCCATTGCCAGCCATGTAAGTAATAGGAATAGCAAGGGTTCCCGCCATGGCCGATGAAGCTAAACCGAATAATTGAGTCATAGTATCAAATTTACTTGCGGCATTTTCTGCATGATCAAAACCAGGTCTAGGTTGAAATAAACCTACTTTTTCTAAATCTTTAGCAATTTCTTGATAAATATTTTTCAATAATTCATGAATGTCGCGCTTATCTTTATTGGTTATTTTTTTTTCAAATTCAGGTCTAGTTAATCCTAATAAGTTTCTATCTTTTAGTAATTTTTCTAATTTTTCTAAAAATTGTTTTTTTGGATCTAAAGATTGTTTATTAAGTGAAAGTACAGCAACTAATGTAACCATTAATTCTTTTATTAATGCTTTATCATTTAAATCTCGCAATTTTAATTCAGATTTATTTTGCTTCAAATGCTGAAGCATTAATTCAACAAACTCTTCTTTGCGATTTTCAAGATCGGGGACTAATTGAGGGTCTTTTAATTTAAGGCGGTGAAGAAAAGCTTCAATAAACTTGCGCATTTCTTCATCGTTTAATTGCCTGGCAAGATCATGAATTGGCATAACTACCTTCCATTGATTTCTAGTCTAATTTTTAAATTAATTATAACATAGCAGCTATTGTTAATAGGGTTTTGTAACGTGATTATCGCTAATAATCAAGCCATTTTACGCATTGCAGTAGCTACGCCTTTAAGGCGTTTATTTGACTATTTACCGCCGCAAGATGTTGATACAAAAGAGTTAATTCCTGGTTTGCGTATTAAAATCCCATTTCAATCTCGCACTTTGGTTGGGATATTGATCTCAATTGAGAATCAATCCGATTTACCTTATGAGAAGCTTAAGAGAGCCCTGGAGGTTTTAGAGAAAAAACCTCTTTTACCCAAGGATATTTTCGACTTATGCACCTGGGCAGCAGATTATTATCATTATTCATTAGGAGAGGTATTTGCGACAGCGTTGCCCACGTTTTTGCGCAAGGGTAAAGATTTAGAAGATAAATTAGTTTTACCAAAAGTAACAGTTAAACCTGAGCTTCCATTAAATTTAAACGCATCACAAGCATGTGCAGTGAAAGCTATTAATGAGGCAAGCAATCAATTTCAAGTTTTTTTATTAGATGGTGTGACAGGCAGTGGTAAAACGGAAGTGTATTTGCAAGCAATAGAAAAACAATTACAAGATGACAAAAAACAAATACTGGTTTTAGTACCAGAAATTAATTTAACTCCACAAACTATCGCTAGGTTTAGTAAACGTTTTAGTGTACCTGTCATTGCTATTCATTCTAATTTAACTGATAAAACACGATTAAAAATGTGGCAATTAGCATTAAGTGGAAAAGCGCGTATTGTTATTGGTACACGCTCTGCCATCTTTACACCTATGCCTTATTTGAGTTTGATTATTGTTGATGAAGAGCACGATATGTCTTTTAAGCAGCAAGATAGATTTAGATATCATGCTCGTGATTTAGCTATTATGCGTGCTAATTTAAATCAAATTCCTATTGTGTTAGGTTCAGCAACCCCTTCACTTGAATCATTGCTAAATATTAAACGACAAAAATATACCTTATTAACATTGCCTGAGCGTGCAGGTGTTGCAGTAAAACCTAGTTTTCAATTAGTAAATATTAGTAATGATAAAAATGAACATGGTTTATCCAAAGCATTGTTAACTGCTATGCAAGCCCATCTGCATGCTAATAACCAAGTCATGCTATTTTTAAATAGACGGGGTTTTGCGCCTGTTTATTACTGCACGTCTTGTCGTTGGGTAGCCACATGTAAACGCTGTGATGCACGTATGGTATATCATCACAAGCCTGCTAAATTGCATTGTCATCATTGCGATGGGGTTAAATCACTGCCTACACGTTGTGAAGAATGTAAGGAAACTGCTTTACAACCCGTGGGATTAGGTACGCAACGATTAGAAGAAACATTAAAAATATATTTTCCTGATATCCCTATTATTAGAGTAGATAGAGACAGCACTAAACGCAAAGGTGAGATGGAAGTTTTACTAGAGCGTATTCATAGCCAAGAAAAAGCTATTTTGTTAGGTACACAAATGCTTGCTAAAGGCCATCATTTTCCTAATGTCACTTTAGTAGGAATGATAGATGCAGATAGTGGATTATTCAGCGCAGATTTTCGGGCAGCTGAACAAATGGGACAATTACTATTGCAAGTTTCAGGCAGAGCGGGAAGAGAGGAAAAGCCAGGTACTGTGTTAATACAAACTAGGCACCCAGAGCATCCGTTACTGCAAACATTAATTCAACAGGGTTATGCTATTTTTGCAGACAATTTATTGCAGGAACGTGAGCAAGGTGCATTGCCCCCCTTTACGTATCATGCTGTATTGCGAGCAGAATCTTATCAATTTGAAGAAGCAGAAAAGTTTTTAACAGCTGCAAAAACGGACTGTTTAAAGCAACAAAAAAATATCATGATTTACGGCCCGATTTCCTCTTTGCTGCCTAAGAAAAAAGGATTGCATCATAGACATTTATTAATTAAATCTAACAATAGACGTGAACTTCAAGTTAAGCTCAAACAACAAATTGCTCAGCTAGAAACACTAGCTAAGCAATATTCTGTTAAATGGATATTAGAAGTGGATCCTGTAGAAATTTAACGTTTTGCTATTTTTTTAAAAAACCAGATAACAAATCAATAGGCACAGGAAAAACGATGGTTGAATTTTTTTCTTCACCAATGCTTGATAGTGTTTGTAAATAACGTAATTGCATAGCTTGTGGTTCAGCAGCTAATACTCTTGCAGCTTCTGCAAGTTTTTGTGAAGCTTGTAATTCACCATCGGCATTAATGATTTTAGCGCGACGACCACGCTCAGCTTCAGCTTGTTGCGCAATAGCCCTTACCATGCTTTCGTTTAAATCGATTTGCTTAATTTCTACCATGCTCATTTTTATACCCCAAGCATCGGTATGTTCATCGAGAATTTTTTGAATATCTGCATTTAACTTAGTGCGTTCTGCTAACATTTCATCTAGCTCATGTTGACCTAATACAGAGCGTAAAGTTGTCTGAGCGAGTTGGCTGACAGCGGTATTAAAATCTTCGATTTGTATAACGGCTCTTGCTGGATCAATTACTCTAAAATAAACAACAGCACTTACTCTCACCGACACATTATCACGAGAGATGACATCTTGAGGTGGAATAGACATAACCACAGTGCGCAATTCAATTTTCACCCATTGTTGAATGAGGGGAACGATAATTACAAGGCCTGGTCCTTTTACTTTCCAAAACCGGCCTAATGTGAATACCACAGCACGCTCGTATTCGCGCAAGATATGAAAAAAGTTAAATAAGAAAATAAGAACAACTAATCCTGCGATCAAGTAGGCTATATACATTATTTTTCTCCTGCTTTGTGTTTCGCATCAGCAATGGGTTCAACTAATAATTGTAACCCTTTTATTGCTGTAACTTTAATACGTTGATCACGCTCAAGCATTACATTTGAGCGTGCTTCCCAAATTTCACCTAATACTCGCACAATCACTTGCTCATTCATTACACTTAATACCACACCTTCGCTGCCTATTATTCCTTCCTTACCTGTAATCACAGCGCGTTTATGTGATTTAATCGCAAGATTTGCAATCATAAAAAAGAACAAGAATGAAAGAAGGCTCATGAGAATAATTAACCACCAAGCAAGTTGATAGTTGGGGTCTTGCGAATCATAGAGCATGATGGAGCCAATTAAAAATAAAATAATACCTGCAATCCCGACCAACCCATAACTCGATGCATAAACTTCAAACATCATTAAACCTACGCCTATTGCGAGCAGCAAAAGGCCTAAGTAATTAATAGGTAAAAATTGAAATGCATAAAGCACAAAAAGAAGTGAAATTATGCCCAAGACACCCGGCAAAATAAAACCCGGATTGGCAATTTCAAAGAAGAGACCATATATCGCGATTAAAATGAGTAGGTAAACAACATTAGGGTCTACCAAAACAGGATTTAACGGAGTTGCAGCGCCAGCAGCTGCAAGGCTTAAGGGTGAAAACAACAGTAAAATCAAACCCCAAATTAAATAAAGCATGGCATTATTCTCATATGGAGATACTTCTATTATAAATGATTTTTCGCCAAGGATTGACCTTATCCCAAACACTGCTATACTTTCGCGTTCTACTGCCGGGGTGGCGGAATTGGTAGACGCGCCGGTCTCAAAAACCGGTGAGGGTAACTTCATGCCGGTTCGATTCCGGCCCTCGGCACACTTATCTAAATCCAACTTTTCACCTATACTGAGCACACTATCAAAGTCCCGGTGGCACAGATGGATAGCGCAGCCCCCTCCTAAGGGGCAGGTCGGCGGTTCGAATCCGTCCCGGGACGCATTGAAAATAAGGAGATTTCCAAAGAATCTACTATCAATCGGTTGAAATTTTTTCCTGCTGAGTGTTGAGTTGCTACATCTTCTTGTGGAGTTATAGATGCGTAAATCAAATATTATTTTGCTTTGGCTAACACCTATATACATTTGGCTTGCACAGCTTACGGCATATCTTCATGAATTTGGCCACAGTTTTACTGCGTGGGCTTTAGGTTTTAAAGATCATCCGTTGGATATTATTTACGGTGGATGGGGTTGGCAAAATCTTCTTCTTCTCGCCAATATCGATGAAAATGTTAATTATGCTTGGATTAATCAATCGGGGCATCCTTCGCTAATCAGTTTAATAGCCTTCGCAGGACCTTTTGTTTCATTATTGATTTATCTTGCTACACTTTATTTATTACGAAAAAAATTGAATAGCTATTTATATTATTTAATTTTCTGGATTAACTTAGTTAATGTTAGAGAATTATGGGCATATGTACCCCTTAGGTCGCTAAGTTCAACAGCAGATATTGCAAATATTAACCATTCACTAGGCTTATCTCCCTGGTGGATTTTTATATTAATTACCCCACTTGTTGCATGCGCTGTATGGTATTTTTTTTCAAATACGCTAAAGAATGCGTATGAGAAATTAGGTTTATTTAGTACGGCGAGTAAGGCAACACTTTTTATTCTAACAGTGGTATATTTCTTTACCTTAACAGGCCTGCAAATTTTGGCTGCACATTACAATTTTGTTACGAATGCTTTAACTTGGGTTTCATTCATAGCTATGCCTTTTATTTTGTTTTTCTATTGGCCTAAAGAAAGAACCTATGACTAAGCGAAATATAGAAAAAGTTTATAAATCTTATTAAGAAAACAACCATCCACAAGGCAGCTACTATGCACCAATCCCTGTCCAAAACCATGATACTCCTCGCTGTCATCTTCATGGATTTATTAACGGGAATGGAGTTCGATTTATTCGTCCCTAGTTTCGCTCAATTACAAACTCATTTTAATTTGTCGCCATTTTGGGTTGAGGCATTATTGTCATCTAATTTTATTGGATATGGTTTGAGTTTGGCATTTATTGGCGGATTAGCGGATAAGTATGGGCGTAAGCCAATTATTTTAGCGGGGCTTTGCATTTTTATAGTGGGAAGTATGTTTTGTGTTTATCCTTATTCTTATCATTTCTTGCTAGCGGGGCGTTTTTTGCAAGGGTTGGGGATTGCTGCGCCTTCTATTCTTAGTTTTTTACTTATCGCCGATGTTTACCCTATTAAAGAACAACAATTTTTAATGGGTATATTGAATGGTTCTTTAAATATAGCTGTGGCTATTTCCCCCGTCATTGGCAGTTTTTTAACATTGTATTTTGGATGGCAAGCGAATTTTATCGCGCTTTTATCACTAGGTATTATCTCATTAGGTATGACTATTCTTTTCATCCCTTTTTATCAATTATCTAACACTGATGCTGATTTATCCTCAAGTGGTTACGTAACGATTATTAAATCTTGGCCATTGATGTTATTGATTGCGCATATTCTTTTTATCATTATTCCTTATTGGATTTTTGTAGGGATGGCGCCGTTACTTTACATTAAAGATTTAGGTGTGAATCTCTCGCACTTTGGTTATTACCAAGGTGTATTGGCGCTGGTATTTGCGATAGGTAGTATTTTGTTTGGCTTGCTTATTAAAAATACGGAGTTTAATCAGAAAAAATTACTCACTTTCTCATTGCAAATATTAATTATTAGCTTATTTATTCTAGTTTTTGTCACTGCAATAAATAGTAGTAACCCATTAGTTATCACCTTAGCTTTTCTGCCTTTTATTATTAGCCAAATCATTCCTTGCGTTATACTCTATCCACTTTCTTTAAATTTTCTACCGCATGTAAAAGCAAGAGTATCTGCTATTATCCAAGGTGCTAAGCTGATTTTAACGGCAATAGGATTACAAATAGCAGGGTATGTTTATACGGGAACATTTCAAAGTATAGGTGTTATTGTTATCTTCTTCATTGTCATTGCGGCAATTACATTATATTTGGTAATAAATAACCGGGCGTTAATGGATGCGAATAAGTAATATTATGATAGATGTTGAAAGTTACAAGGCGCAAGTTTTTCTTACTTCAGATATTTCTATCTTTTGCTTCTCTTTTACTAACTTGTTTCGCCAAAATAAGTTATTAACACTATTTAAAATAATAGGCGCAGCACTATCATTTTTGCCTTTATAAAGTGTAAAACCTCTACGATTTACTTCTCTAGCTAATTGGTTTATATAACCTCTAAAATTAAATTGATTAGCGAAAAACTGTGATAAATGTAAATAAGTTTGATCCCCTATAAATAATAAAATAGGAACACCTTTATAGGCAGAATCTTGACGTTGAATCATTTCTTCATTAAAGAAGATTTGCTCTACGGTAGATTGGTTTGCTGCTGAAGGAGGCGTTTGTTTTACTCTAACAGGTTGTGATACTAAACAGCTGGCATTGTCGCGAGAATATTCTGTGTTATTTCCGAGTTTTTTAAGAATAGCTTTAACTAATTCATCATGGCTACCGTATTGAGGATGATAAAGTAAATTAAGATTATTAAACATGACGCCACTGTTGGCTGTGATAGAAACACAAAACATGCCAACTATGGACTCAGGGTGTAATATTTGCAAAAGCATAGCTGTTCTAAAGGCTAATAAAGTCATGAGCCCATCAATCCTATATTCTTTTTCACGTCTATATTTTGTTATAATAGCAGCATCTATCCAATATAAAAAAATATGATTGGGATAAGCACTTAACGTTATGTTTTCATAAAGACTAAAGCCAATTATTTCTTCATTATGATAAATGATTTCTACGTATTTATTATCACCGTAAAAATCTTCTTGAAATACAGTTTTAATATTATTATCTGCGCTTGCTTCAAAATTATCAGAAAATAATTGAAGTAGTTGATTGTTTTCAAATTCAGATAATTCTGAAGATTTTTTCATTAC
>BMAH01000024.1 GCA_014132615.1 Gammaproteobacteria bacterium | reverse complement strand
AAAAAGTATTAAGCAATTAAAAAATGAATTAAATAATTTTGATATCGTTTTCGCTTGCGGCATGATAGCTTTTTTTGAGCGAGCTAACATTCCAATTGATGTTTTTGTCCCTTATGGCGGTGATGTTTATCAATTAACAAATTTATTTACTTACTCAAGAAAAAAGTATTTTCCTTATTCGGCACTTATGCGCTATATCATGAAATATCAACGCCGCGCTATTCAACGCACGCGCGTCATTGTGTCTTTTGCAAGACATGACTTAAAAATACAGGATGCTATTGTCAATATGGGTAGAATGTGGATAGATTGGAACATGCCTATGATTTATCCTATTACTTGCCCAGAGACTTCCTCTCAATGGGATTTTATAAACCATCACGATTTCATTTTCTTTAGTCACATGCGTCAAACTTGGAAAACAGGCACTGATAATAATGGCAATGATAAAACGATTCGCGGGTATGCAAAATTTATTAAAGAATTTTCTCATTATAAAAACCCTGTCTTAGTTTTATTTGAATACGGTTGTGATGTGACTGCATCCAAGGAATTGATTAGTCAGCTAGGCATAGAAAACCAAGTTAAATGGGTACCTGCTATGCAAAGACGGCATATTTATGCCGGACTTAAAAAAGCGCATATCGTTGCAGGTATTTTTAATGACGAAGTCATTTCATTTGGCGGTGTAAGTTATGAAGCTTTTTCCATGGGCATACCCGTCATTGGTTGTGCAAAAACTAAAAGAGGACAAGATACACACGATTTACCCCTAATCCACGCATTTCACGTAGAGGAAATAGCACAAGCATTAAAAGATTATCAAAATGACCCCGCCAAATTTAAAGAAATTGGCCAGCAATCAAAAGCCTGGTTTGATAAAAACGTGGGGCAAGGTTTGATAGATCATTACATTAATTTGATTAATTTATTAATGGCGCATAAAGGCGCAAAGCTTGAGGATAAATCATTACAACACCTAGCTTATAGCCAAGCAGTTTAAGCATACACTATCCTTATTGCATTGGCATTAGATCAACTTTAGAATGCTAGGCAATATTTTCAGGATGATATTTTTACTAAAAACGGATGCCCCAATGAAAATTCCTATTACGAAAGCAATTTTTGATCACGAAGAAAAAGAAAATATTTTAAAACCACTTGAATCAGGCTGGGTAGTTCAAGGACCTTTTGTCGCAGAATTCGAAAAATTATTCTCCACTTTCACAAAAAGCCCCTACTCATTAGCTACTTCAAATTGCACAACCGCATTACATTTAGGCTTGATAGCGATGGGGATAGGTGAAAATGACAAAGTCATTGTCCCTTCTTTTACTTACATTGCCTCTGCCAATGCCGTTGAATACACAGGCGCGTCTGTCTTATTTTGTGATATTGACTTAGCAACATTCAATATAGATGTCAGCCATTTGGAACAGCTATTGAAAGCGCATCAAGATGTAAAAGCCATTATGCCTGTTCATTTATTTGGTTTATGTGCTGATATGCCTGCCATTATGGATTTAGCCAAGCGCTACAATGTAAAAGTCATAGAAGATGCCGCTTGTGCCTTTGATTCTTGGATAAATCATTCTCATGCGGGTACGTTTGGTGATTGCGGTTGTTTTTCCTTTCATCCACGTAAAGCCATTACGACAGGTGAAGGCGGCATGTTAATCACTAATCAAGAAAACATTCATCACGCTGTTTCTCAATTGCGTGATCATGGCGCGAGCAAATCTGATTTAGCAAGACATCAGGAAAAAGGTGGCTCTTTGCTTCCTCAGTTTAATATGCGCGGCTATAACTATCGCATGACTGATATACAAGGTGCTGTCGGTGTCAGCCAAATGAAAAAAGCAAATAACATCATGGAAGGTAGAAAGCAGATTGCCCGACAATACGATCAAGCTTTGCAGCAATTTAATGAATTTATCACGCCTAAAGTACCTGATGGTTATATCCACGGTTATCAATCCTACGTTTGCTTATTTACTAATGGCGAAGATATCAGCACATTAACCATAGAAAAAATTGATGCAATTAATTGTAAACGTAATGAATTTATGCAGCGTTTAGAGCAAAGAGGCATTGCTACACGTCAAGGTACGCATGCTGTACATACGCTAAATTACTATAAAGATCGCTATCACATTCAACCTAGCGATTATTTAATGTCATACGCAGCTGACAGGCTAAGCCTCACCCTGCCGGTTTACGCTACTATGACTAAGCAAGAATTTGATTACGTAATAGAAAATATTCGTGAAGCATTAGGTCAAAGTGAAAAACAGGTAGCATGATTGATAACTTGCAACAAGATCGTGTTCTAACGAATCTTGAAAGAGAATTAAATGCCCTTAGCCATGATAAGGAGGCGCACACTTTATCACAGCGGGTAATTCGCCTACTTAAATTACTTTGGCAAAATAAAAAATTAGCTTTCAACCGATCATTGCCATTTGGCGAGTACTTTGTTGATAGACATGAGAAAGCCAATTTCTTAGGTTTTGGAAAAGGCACTACGCTTTACGATAGTAGCGTAGTGCTAGGCAATGTATCTGTGGGTGAAAACACGTGGATTGGCCCTTTCGTTGTATTAGATGGCTCTGGTGGATTGACAATAGGGTCAAATTGTTCCATTTCTGCTGGCGTGCAAATTTATTCCCACGACAGTATAGAGTGGGCGATCACAGGCGGGAAAGCTAGCTACCAATATGCTAATACTATCATTGAGGATCATTGCTACATAGGACCTAATACCATCATTCAAAAAGGCGTGAGAATTGGCAAAGGCTCTATCATAGGCGCCAATAGTTTTGTTAATAAGTCTATTCCGCCGCATAGTAAATTTGCTGGATCGCCTGCAAAAAAAATTGATCCCACTCCATCATTTCAACATGAGAAGCAATGTAATGAATAAGCAAATTTTTATTGATAACGATGCTTGGGTACAACATTGGACAGCCAATTACATTGAATATAAAACCTGTAAACGCTGCCTTTATAATGAAAGAACACCCGCTATTACATTTGATCATCACGGAATCTGTAATTATTGTCATACACACGACCAATTGATGAAAACTTATCAGAGTAAAGAAGGCAGAGCTGAATTTGAAGCAATTGTTAAAAAAATTAAACACGATGGAAAAGGAAAAAAATACGACGTCATCGTTGGCGTAAGCGGTGGTGCTGATTCGTCTTACCTCATTTATTTAGCAAAAGAACTTGGCTTAAGACCTTTAGCTGTTCACTTTGATAATACGTGGAATTCAACGATTGCCGTTGAAAACATTTACAATGTTTTAGAAAAATTAAATGTCGAATTATGGACGCATGTTGTTGATAATCATGAATACGATGATTTATACAGAGCTATCTTGCAAGCCTGTGTCCCTGATCTTGAAGCACCTACCGACCTTGCATTAGCGGCTACTTTAAACAAGGCGGCTGAAAAATACCGTATTAAATATATTTTTGAAGGGCATTCATTTAAAACAGAAGGCATTTCACCTCTAGGTTGGCTCTACATGGATGCGAAATACGTTCATAGCATGCATCAGCAATACGGTAATATAAAAAAGTTAAAAACCTACCCACATCTTTGGTTATCGACACAATTAAAGTGGATGTTAGTTAATAGATTTAAGAAAATTCGTCCTTTGTGGTATTTAAATTACGAAAAAGATGAAGTAAAAACCATGTTATCTAAAGAATTTGGCTGGCAATGGTACGGAGGCCATCACTTAGAAAATCGTCTTACTAATTTTTATCATACTTATTTTTTACCTAGACGTTTTGGCATTGATCAACGCGTCAATAGTTTTGCTGCATTAGTAAGATCAGGACAAATGCAAAAAGAAGAAGGCTTAGCATTGCTAAAACAACCCCCTCATTGTGATATCAATTTAGTTGATATGGTTAAAAAACGCTGGAATTTAAGCGATGAAACCTTTATTAATTTAATGACAGCGCCCTATAAAACTTATAAAGATTTTAATACTTACAAACCGACGTTTGAAAAAATGCGTCCTTTTTTCTATCTTATGGCTAAAGCAAATTTAATTCCTATGAGTTTTTATATGAAATATACTGCGAAAGATAATAGAC
>BMAH01000023.1 GCA_014132615.1 Gammaproteobacteria bacterium | reverse complement strand
GAACAGGTGCCTGATTTTGACACAGCATTTTTTTGTAGGGATAGACGGTGGTGCGACAAAAACAACAGTCGTTATTGAAAATGAAACTGGGCAAGTGTTAAGCGAAGCTCAGGGTGGTCCTTCAAATATACGATTGTCAGTGAAAGAAGCTTGGAAGACGATTCATGACACGCTGAATGTAGCGTGGCAGCAAGTTGGTTTTAGAGGGCAAGCACATTTTCATGTGGGTATGGGGTTTGCAGGCTGTGAAGTGCGTGAGGCTTATCAAGCGTTTATTAATCATCCCCATCCTTTTATTACTCTTATGGTTTCATCGGATTCTCACACCGCTTGTTTAGGTGCGCACGCCGGCCAAGAAGGCGCTATTTTAATAGCAGGCACTGGTGTGGTGGGCTTTAAGCTGCAAGCAGGTCAGCAAAAAAAAGTAGGTGGCTGGGGCTTTCCTCATGATGATGAAGGCGGGGGTGCTTGGTTAGGGTTAAAAGCCGTGCAGCAAACCTTGAAATGGTTAGATGGCAGAGCGCCAGCGTCTATGCTAACTAAAGCTATTTATACCCATTTTGGGGGTGATATTGATCAGTTAGTTTCCTGGAGTAATACAGCTAATTCCACCGCTTTTGCAACGCTTGCACCTATCGTTATTGCTCAAGCCCAAAGTGAAGATGCCGTTGCTTTAAGCTTACTCATAGAAGCAGCAAATAAGTTAAGCGCCATTTGGCTTGCGCTTAATGCAGAAAATCTACCTTGCACATTAATCGGTGGCATTACTCCTTTCTTACTGCCGCATTTGCATCCTAAATTAAAAGAAACAGTAACACCGGCTAAGCTCTCTCCTGAACGAGGCGCTATTTTGTTAGTCAAACACAATTTATCCAAGGCAAAATATGGCTGATATCACACGCGATATTTATTCTGGCATGCAAATCCTCACTGAGGATGAAAACCCATGGCTAATGGATCACGCTGTGATTGTAGAAGAGGGAAAGATTAAAGCTATTATTCCCGCTGATATGATAAGTCATCATTTGCCTGCTAGACACCACAAGTTTCCTTCTCATTATCGTTTGATTCCGGGTTTTATCGATTTGCACGTACACGGTGCGCAAGGTTATGACGTAATGGATGCGAGTGCTGAAGCACTTTCAAATTTATCTAAAGCATTAGCGCAAGAAGGCGTGACAGGCTATTTGGCAACGACGATGGCGGCTGCCAATGAAAAACTGGAAACTGTTTTGCGCTTAATTCCAGAAGCAAAATTAACACAGCAAGGTGCTGCTTTATTAGGCGTGCATTTAGAAGGGCCTTTTATTACTCGCTTAGGTGCGCAAGCACCTGGCTTACAGCAACAACCCAATAGTGACTTAGTTAAACATTGGCAGCAATTATCAGGTGAAGCAATTAAAATTGTTACATTAGCACCAGAGCTCACAAATAGTACCGCATTTATTCGCAGTTTAATTGAAATGAATATTATTCCTGCTATTGGGCATACGAACGCGAGCTATGAGCAAACAATAGATGCTATTGCAGCAGGCAGCACTTACGCGACACATCTTTTTAATGCTATGCAGGGACTGCATCAGCGGCAACCTGGTGCAGTAACAGCGTTGTTATTGTCTAATCGAGTTAATGCAGAAATTATTGTAGATGGAATTCATTTGCATCCCGCTGTGGTGGAATTAATTTATCGCTTAAAAGGTTTGGATCACTTGCTGTTAGTCACAGATGCAATGCGTGCTAAATGCTTACGTAATGGTCGTTACGACTTAGGTGGTCAAATGGTTGATGTGCACGAGGGTAAGGCTACATTAGTGGATGGGACGCTTGCTGGTTCTACTCTTACTATGCCTAATGCTATTCGTAATTTTATGTCTTTCACGCAGTGTACTTTAGAGCAAGCTATAAAGTTAGCAACCTTGATGCCTGCAAGAATATTAGGTCTGCAAGCTAGTAAGGGCTCTATCGCTGTTAATAAAGCTGCTGATTTAGTTGTCATGGATGAGGCATTTAAGGTACACATGACAATACGCGCCGGCCAAGAAATTTTCCGAGCGTAGCAGTGGTTAAAATAAGTTTGTTGAGGCAGCAAGTTAATCTTTAGGAGATCTCAGACAAAAGCGAGCGGGAATTGTAGATGTTAGGTAATTCGATGACAAATATCTTAATTCCTGCTTGTCATGCCAGCGTGCTTTTAGCTGGCATCCAAGATAATAAACTATTTCACAGCAATATTAAAAACTGGATGCCAGCTAAAGCACGCTGGCATGACAGGAATAAACAACCACTTATATAATTCGTCATCGAATTACCTAACACCTACACGGATGACGAGGTTAGGGCTGTTGTGAAGTAAGCAAGGGTGCTCTGCCTAGCTGTATAATCTAATTCGCATTGCCATTACGTTTTAGGGAAAGATTGCTAGTAATTCCTTTTATTTGATTCTCACGCTTAGAGCTTAAAGCAGGTTTAGTGTTACAAAAGAGAGTAGGGTTGCTCGTCAATTTGCTTGGTAAATCGATTTGGCTCGCGAGTTTACTTAGAGAGTCTCTATGTGTATTCATTAAAAACTGAAAAACTTCTTCATTTCCCATAATTTTAGCTAGGATCATATTTCTGTTAATCATCTCAATAGAAATAGGTGTGTGCTTATGCAGCTGCTCGAGTATGGTTGCGCGATTAAGTAGAACAGCTAATTCTACTTGTGTGCCAGGTATCATTTCTGGGGTTTTATGTCGAAATGTATATCGTAAATATTTCTCAAATTTCTCTTCTTTATCTGAGCCGGCGAAATGTATTCTCAATGACTCTATTCTAAGATTGCACGGCGCTTGAATGTTGGCACCTTTTTCAAGTAAGTGGTTAACAGCAATAAAATTGTTATAAAAAATAGCAAAGGCTAAGATGGTGCAACCATCAACATCTTTTGCTTCAATCAGAGAAGGCATTTCTGTAAATAAGGCATTAAGAAATTCAGGGATTATTATCCTACCTAAAGTTTGGAGGGTAATCGTATTAAGTAATTTCTCGTGTAGAGCAAATTTTTTTAAAAGTGGTAAATGATCCAGTAAAATGCCAATTGTTAAGCAATCCTCAATAACAGCACCATGAGCAATGAATAATTCGATTAATTCGAGTGTAGCATTGCTTTCCACCGAATGATCTTTATATTGGCTAAGTTGTAAAATAAAACAAATGATTAGAGGTATAGATTCTTTTTTGAAAATTACTTCGGCCTGATGAGAATTTGTATTGAAAGAAGGACAAAGATAAGGCGCTGATTGGTTAACAGATGCACCTATTTCTAAAAGCTGCCTTATTCCCTTAACTGTATTCTCATTAGGGCTTCCATCTAAAACTGTTTGAACTAATACATAATTTGCATCATGAAGAGGGGGGTTAAAATGGCTATAACTAAAACACAATGCACCTAAAGCGCAAATCAAAATAGCTGCCGTTA
>BMAH01000022.1 GCA_014132615.1 Gammaproteobacteria bacterium | reverse complement strand
AGGTGGGAGAGGGAGCAATGCATGTCATCCCCGTAGCTTGCGCAGATTTGTGTCATCGAATTACTAAACATCGACAAGGATGACAATAGTGGTTCAGAATCAAAATAGTGATTCAGGGGTGATAATGATGCTTAGGGTGACAATGCTTTCATCACGGTTATCAATGATTATTCACCCTTTAAACCCATTAGTAATCGGATAACGCCAATCCTTACCAAAAGAAGTGTGATTAATATGCGTTCCAATTGCGCCTTGTCTTCGCTTGTATTCATTTCTACGAATTAGATTTACAATTTTTACGACAGTTTCTTTATCAAAACCTTTTGCAATGATTTCTTCTATCCCTGAGCGTTGGTTTAAATAGGCGTAAAGTATTTTGTCTAAGATAGGATAGGGCGGTAGTGAATCTTGGTCTTTTTGATTGGGTGCTAATTCTGCTGTAGGCGGGCGCTCTATGGTTCGTTCGGGAATTAACGGATTAAGTTGATTACGATATTGCGCTAATTCATAGACTAAGGTTTTAGGTATATCCTTTAAAACAGCATATCCACCAGCCATGTCACCGTATAAAGTGCAATATCCTACTGCTAATTCACTTCTATTACCGGTGGTTAAAACTAAATGGCCAAATTTATTAGATAATGCCATGAGTATCACAGCGCGACAGCGAGCTTGTATATTTTCTTCTGTTACATCTATTTTTTTATCTTTAAATGAAGAAGCAAGTGTAGCAAGAAATTCTTTGTAACTCGGTTCAATGGAAATGGTTTCGTATGATACGCCTGCATTTTGTATTAACGCTAATCCATCTTCTAAACTAATATCTGCTGTGTAACGAGAAGGCATCATAACAGCGTGAACACGATCTTTTCCTAAAGCATCTACAGCAATAGCAAGCGTTAATGCTGAGTCTATTCCGCCTGAAACACCTATTAAAACCCCAGGAAAACCATTTTTATTTACATAATCTTTAACACCCATAACGAGTGCTTGATAAATTCTTTCTAGCTGACTAGGTACGTGAATGCTTGCTTTTTCAATAGAGATATCTTTATTTGCAGAGATATGAATAGGAAACAAAGTTTGATTAAAGAAACCTGCTAATTGGCATACTTCACCTTGTGCATCTATTGCCATAGAGCCACCGTCAAATACCAACTCATCTTGTCCGCAGACTTGATTGGTGTAGAGGATGGCAACTTGGTGATCGCGCGCTTGTTTAGAGAGAGCAAGCACACGCCTCTCATGCTTATCTGCTTCAAAAGGCGATGCGTTTGGTGAAAGAATAATTTGTGCGCCAGCGACTTTAGCTTGTAGAGCTGGTCCTTCAGTCCATAAATCTTCACAGATGACTAAACCAATAGGAATATCTTTAATATTTACTACACAAGCTGTTTCGCCAGGTGTGAAGTAACGTCTCTCATCAAAAACACCGTAATTAGGTAAGTGTTGTTTGAAATAAAGGCCTTTAGTTTCACCGTTATATATCAATGAGCAAGCATTAAATAAATTGCCACCTTGTGAGTGAGGATGGCCGACTAAACAATAAATGCCAGTTACTTTCTGTTTTAAGATAGCTAAACTGTCAGTTACTTCTTGAATGAAATTAGGTCTTAATAATAAATCTTCCGCGGGGTAACCTATTAAACTTAATTCGGGAAAGACAATTAAATCTGCTTTCAATTCATCTCTTGCCTTGAGTGCAGCTTCAATGTGTTTTTCTAGATTGCCTTTAATATCACCGACAGTGAGATTAAGTTGAGCGAGTACTACACACAAATTTTTAGTCATAAAGGCCATTCATCGAATTAAGGTTAAAAGTGCTTGGGTTTCTTCCACTTGCAATTGATTATCGTTGGCACTCGCTTCATCGGTAATAATCAATGCATAATAATTATTATAATCTAATTGGCAGGCTTCAACGATGCTGCCGTTTGGTTTTAAGCGCAATCCTGGTTTTAAAGAAGAGGTAGTTTTGGCATGATAAAGATGTGTTTTTAATTTTCCTTTATAATGCATGCGCGCAATAATTTCTTGACCTGTATAACATCCCTTATCAAAATTTACCGCATGAAGGTCTGGTAGGTTAATTTCATGCGGTAAAAATAGCTCAGATGTGGCTAAATAAACGGTAGGTATACCGTCTATAATAGTTGCATATTTCCAAACATCTAATGCAACAAGTTCAGGTTCTACTTTAAGTAAGAAAGAGGCTTTTTGAGAAGCAGAATCGAGTAAAATTTTCGATTTCCCATAAGTCAATTGTATAGCTGAAGAAAGAGGTAAATCATCACCTCTATAACCTATTATACAAAATTCTTCGCTTGCATCGCATAAATTAGTTTTATAAAACACAGCATATTTTTTTAATGCTTGCATTGCTTTTGCAATAACATCTTTAGGCATAAGAAGATAGTAATCATTTTGCCAAAGAAATAAATAAAACAGACTAATAACGCGCCCTTGCGGATTGCAATGTGCACCTAATTGACCATTTTCGCAAAGAGTCTCAATATTGATTGTCAATTGGCCTTGCAATAATTTTTTTGCATCAGGCCCGCTCACTTTTAAAACGCCGGTTTCGTCTAAATCACAATAAAAAGGTTTAGTCATAAGTATCATTTATATAGTTATTTACTGCTTATAATAAAGAAAATAGGCTAATTGTTCTATCTTTGTTATAGTAGCCGCCTTGCCGCAAAGGGGAATTTCGTAGTGAATAATAAAAAAGCATTAATTTTGGTAGACTTACAAAATGATTTTTGCCCTGGAGGCAACCTTGCGGTTACTTTTGGCGATGAAGTTATTCCCTTAGCTAATCAATTACAAACCCAATTTGATCTAGTCATTGCGACCCAAGATTGGCATCCGGCAGACCATGCTAGCTTTGCAAGCAATCATCCAGGGCATCAGGTTGGTGAAGTCATTAATTTAAATGGCATATCGCAAATTTTGTGGCCGGATCATTGCGTACAACAAACCCCAGGTGCTGCCTTCCATCCGCAACTCCATACAGAAAAAATTAAAAAAATTTTTTATAAAGGCACTGATAAATCAGTTGATAGCTACAGCGCATTTTTTGACAATGCGCATTTACGTGCAACAGGTTTAAATGAATATTTGCGTGAGCATGACATCACTGATATTTACATCATGGGTCTTGCAACTGATTATTGTGTAAAGTATTCGGCATTGGATGCTGCTCAATTAGGGTTTAATGCATACCTTATTGTGGATGCTTGTAGAGGGGTAGAGTTAAAACCAGGCGATGTAGAGGCGGCTATTCAAGAAATGGAAAAAGCAGGTATTAAAATTATTCATGCAAATGCAGTAAGAATTTAACATTTTACTTAATCTTTCCTTAATTTATAGCTAGTAATATCTAACTTTCAATAAGCTAAGGCGTTTTTTCTAAAGTAGGAGTGATGTAATGCAGCGTGTACGTCAGATAAGTAGTAGCAATAGCCAAAAGATACATTACATTTCTTTAGATTTTGATGGCTGCATTTTTAATGATAGATATATGCTAGAGGAATGTGATTTTATTGAAGATAATGAATTCCAACAAGAAAATATAGAAGAATATGTAAAGGAAATTGAAAATACGTCACCTGTTTTTTATGTGTTAACTAAGAATAAATTATTTTATGTGAGTCGTGAAAGGGGCAATAGAATTATATCGATTGATATTAATCCTGATCAATATGCATCATTAAAAAGAGAGCTTAATTTAGCCTCTAAAGATGGTATCAGAAAATTATCTTTAGCAGAGCTTAATATTATATTTACTATCTCTGGTCACCCTCATAGCGAATTTAGAGTTAAAAAGTCCGTTAAAAAAGGTCTTGTAATTTCTTCAAATAAAAAATTAATTAATAAGTTAGTTAAAAATGCAAAAGAAGCCGATCAGGTTTTTTTAGGCGTTGGCTCAAATAGGCAATCTAAAAAAGCTGATGATGCAAATATGAGGGCAGGTAAAGGTTCCTGCTATCCTGCTATTAAAGAAATAGCCAAGTATTTTAAAAGCAAATTAGGCGATGATAAATGTTCTGTGGATCCGTATCTTCTATGTGATAGCTACGGAAATAGAGAAGAAGGTGAAACTTACCAGCATGCTTTGGATTTAAATAAACTTCGCATTGGCGATGAGCGTGCGACTGTAGACTATGATTTTCCTAATTGGTTTTGTGATAAATCAAAAGTTAGTGTTCTCTATGCTCAAATTCATAGGATGGCAAGTAAAAATCCTGATGCTGAAATAATTTATGATTTCTACGATGATTTAGATCCAATATTAGGGGGCTTAAAAAGTTTTTATGGAAATAATAAAGATTTAATCCCCTATAATGTAACATTAAGATTAAATAAATATAAAGGTGAAGCAGTTACATCGGCTGAGGAAATTAAAGGACAAGGTAATATTGATTTTTGTTATAATCATAGCATTAAAACTATGATTACATGTTGTAATCAAATACCAGAATTTTTAGAAGATCAAGATTATGCAGGCGAAGGTAACTTCGCAGATGACTTAAACGTTGATCAATTTAAGTTGCAGAGATCTTTAAATCGATTAAGCATGCAAATTAATGAATTGGATAAACTCGAAGAAACAAAAGAAAAACCTGAGTTAATAATTGCATTAAGAAATTTATATAACGAATTACAGCAAGATATTGAGGCACAAAAAAGAAAAAACTTATCGCCGAAAATGATATTGCATAGCAGTGCTGCTAAATTAGTAGATGAAACTAATACTATGCTGTCTGGCTTAAAAGCAAATGATGCGCAGGTCTTAGCTAATTATCAGAATAAATGTAAGGAAATCACTAAACGCGGCAAATTCTGGCGAGCGGTAGCTACTGTAGTGATTGCAGCGAGTGCATTTTTAGTAGGAGCTGCAATAGGCGCTGGCGTTGGATTAGCAATAGGTGCTGGTGTTGGTGTCGTTACTGGGCCAGGTGCTATTGCAACAGGCGCTGTAGGGTTTTTTACAGGTACTATAGGTGGTGCAGCAATTGGTGTAACAGCAGGGAGCGCCGCAGCAGCTTCAATAACAGGTATTGCAGTGGGTGCCGCTAGTGGTTATTTATTATTTAAACCAAATAAATTAGCCAAAGCTACATCAGCGGTCGTTGCTGAAGCGAGTAGTTTTTCAGTTAAATAGTTGGTGATATAAAAGGCAATTAACTTAATTGCCTTTTATAAAAGTGACTAGCTGATTCAAACCCACTCTAAAATTTCCCTAGGTGTTTTAATATACCCATCTGCTTCCCAAGTTAATGGATTCTCCTCATCTCCAATATAACCATACAAAGCAACCAGCGATTTAGTTCCTGCTGCTTTGCTCGCAATTACATCCGTCACGCAATCCCCAATATACAAACAATCCTGCGGTTTGTGTTTGAGTAAGTCGCAAGCATGTAAGATAGGCGCAGGATCTGGTTTGCTAGTTGCGAGTGAATCGCCGCAAATAATGCAAGCAGGTCTATGATGAAAGCTAAGGGCTTTGAGTAAGATAGTAGTGTGGTGCGTTAATTTATTGGTAACTATTCCCCAGGGAATATGTTTCTCATCGAGGTGAGCAAGAACCGCTTCCATTTCGGGGAAAAATTGCGTTGAAAGCGCAAGATTGTTTTCATAAATTTTTAAAAAGTATTGGCGTATTTTTTCAAAGTCAGGATGTGATTCTTCTATACCTAAAGCTAACTTCACCATGGCTTTTGAACCGAAACTTACAATGGGTCTAATGGTATCCATAGAAAGTTCTGGCAACCCATGTTCTTTGCGTAATTGATTCATGGTGTAACCTAAATCAGGGGCTGTATCTAATATAGTTCCATCTAAATCAAATAAAACGGCGCGTACAGAATTCATTTAACTTATCCTTGTGGCGTGAAGTAAGTAATTAACAGAAATATCATCTGATAAAGAGAATTGCCGAGTAAATGGAGAGTAAGCGATACCTTTTAATTCCTGTGCTTGCAAATGAGATTGTCTAGCCCAAGTACTTAATTCCGATGGCTTTATGAATTTTGTATAATCATGCGTATTTTTAGGTAGTATTTTTAATAAGTATTCTGCGCCTAAAATAGCAAAACAATAAGACTTGAGGTTACGATTTAAAGTAGAGAAAAATACATGACCGCCTGGTTTTACTAATTTAGCACAGGCGTGCACAATCGCAGCAGGATCAGGAACGTGCTCTAACATTTCTAAGCAAGTGACGATATCAAATTGCTCTGGGTGTTCATCTGCCATGGTTTCTGCAGCAATTAGCTTATAATCAACCTTTGCTCCCGTTTCTAATTGATGCAGTCTAGCAACTTCTAGGGCAGGCTTATTTAAATCAATCCCTGTGACATGAGCCCCTCTTAATGCCATGCTTTCACTTAAAATGCCGCCACCACAGCCAATATCTATGACCTCTTTATTGCTTATATCGACCTTGGAGCAAATATAGTCTAGACGTAATGGGTTAATTTGATGCAGGGTTTTTAATTCCCCATTAGCATCCCACCAATGGGCAGCTAATGCAGCAAATTTGGCTAATTCTTGTGTGTCAAAGTTTGAGTGATGGGTAGTCATGTGAATTCGCAACCTAGAATATTTCGCACAGCTTAAAACATGCCTGCGCGTGTCGCAATCAAAAAAGTGGTTAATGAATACAGTTGTCTCTCATGGTCTTAACCGTTTATTATGAAGGGCATTACTCTATTAACCGAAAGGGAATTTATATGAGATATACCCATATCGCCGCACTCTCTTTAACCACCTTATTAGCGGTCAATGCTTATGCAGAGCAAGGTTATCCTTTGGGTCAGTCTTACCATCGTATTCAGCTAGCGCAAAATGATGTTCCATCAAGCTCCGATAAAAGTATAGAGGGAACAGACGCAGGCGGTGCTAAACAAACCACAATTATCGATGAAAATGGCAATTTACGTATTATTAATAAAGCCCCAACACCTAATGATAATGCTAACTCAACGACTAATACACCCGCTGTAGGTACAACAACAGTACCCCCAGCTAATGGCCAACCCGCGCCTATGCCAAATCAACCTATGCAACCAAATCAAACTATGCAGCCTCCTTATCCAGCTCAGCCTATGCAGCCTGTTGTCCCTGGAGCGCCTGTTCCGACTTCGCCAAATAATATGCAAGCACCTTCTCCTTTAACACCGGTTACACCTGGCATGGCACCAGCAGCACCTCTGCCTAATCAAGCAGCACCCGGTGTACAACCTGTTGCTCCTGCTGCTCCTGGCGGTGCTGTACCACAAACTCTGTCCCCAGGCGTTGGTGGAGCACCTGCTATTACGCCGCCAGCAGGTATGGCACCTAACTCTATGTCAGTTAACCCAGCACAAGGCGCACGTTAACGTTGCACTCTATTATCTAAGCGGAAGTGAAGAACACGGCAGTCTATTTTGTTCTCGCTTCCGTTTTTAATTATATAAGGGGAGATTATGTCTGAATCAGCCGTTCTTACACCATGTCATTCATCACATACTATTTACCTAAAAGACTATCAAGTACCTACTTATTTTATCGATGAAATTGATTTAACTATCGATCTTTTCGAAGAAGAAACGTATGTGAAATCTCATATGCGCATAAGACATAATCGTCTAAGTTCCAATCCTGCGCGAGATTTAGTTTTATATGGCGAAGAGTTAACATTGGAATCAATTAATGTAGATGGTAAAAGTTTAACGGCTAGCCAATACGAGTTGACACCGCATACCCTAGTGTTACGTAACGTGCCTGATAAATTTGAATTAGAAATTGTTACAAAAATTTATCCGCAAAAAAATACGGCACTAAGTGGGTTATATCGATCAGCTGGAACCTATTGTACGCAATGTGAAGCGGAAGGATTCAGGCGCATAACCTACTACATTGATCAACCCGATATTTTATCTCGCTTTATTACAATTATTTCAGCTGATGAAAAACGTTATCCTATTTTACTTTCTAACGGTAATTTGCTAGGTCAAGGAAAATTAGAAAACGGCAGACACTGGGTAAAATGGGAAGATCCTTTTAAAAAACCTTCTTACTTATTTGCACTAGTAGCAGGTGATTTTGATTTAATTGAAGATACATTTACTACACAATCTGATAGAGAAATTAATCTTAGAATTTACGTTGAAAAAGGTTATGCAGATCAAGCTCACCATGCCATGTATTCGGTTAAAGAGGCAATGCGTTGGGATGAGAAAGCTTACGGCCGAGAATATGATTTAGACGTTTACATGATAGTTGCTATTGGCGACTTCAACATGGGTGCAATGGAAAATAAAGGATTAAACATATTTAACACTAAATATGTCTTAGCAAAACCAGAAACGGCTACTGACGATGATTATATCCATATTTTATCCGTCGTTGGTCATGAATATTTCCACAATTGGAGTGGAAATAGAGTCACTTGCAGAGATTGGTTTCAATTAAGTTTAAAAGAAGGTTTAACTATTTTTAGAGACCAAAGTTTTACGGAAGATGTACTTTCCAAAGGGGTCATGCGTATACGCGATGTGACTGCGTTACGTGAAACTCAATTTCCAGAAGATGCAGGTCCGCTTGCGCATCCTGTACGCCCAGAATCCTATATGGAAATTAATAATTTTTACACTTCAACTGTTTATAACAAAGGTGCAGAAGTATTGCGCATGTTACAAACGATTTTAGGCCCAAATTTATTCCGTAAAGGAATGGATTTATATTTTGCAAGACATGATGGCCAAGCAGTGACGATTGAAGATTATGTTGAAACTATGGAAGATGTATCGGGCATAGATTTACAGCAATTTCGTTTGTGGTATAGCCAAGCAGGTACACCTGTTGTCACTATCTCAGACGATTACGATGCAAAAGAAAAGATTTACACATTAACCATCAGTCAATCTTGCCCCGAAACGCCAGGCCAAACTAAAAAGCTTCCCTTTTATATCCCAATAAAAATTGCTTTGCTAAATGAGCAAGGTGAAGAGATGCCGCTTCATTTTAACAATGAGCCAGTTAGTAATGAGAAAGTTATAGCACTAAAAGAAAGTTCACAAATTTTTAGATTTAGACAAGTTGAATCAAGACCAATACCTTCATTACTAAGAAACTTTTCTGCACCAATTAAATTAAATTACGCTTATTCAGATAAACAATTAGAATTTTTATTTAAACATGATAAAGATCCATTTAACCGCTTTGAAGCTGGCCAAATTTATGCAGTGAGAATGCTGCTTAAATTAGCGGATGATTATAGACGTAATAGTTCTTTAGAAGTGCCAGATGCATTTATCGCAATGTATGCACATGTATTAGAAAATGATAGACAAGATCCTTTCCTCTTATCTGAAATGCTTTATTTACCTTCTGAAAAATATATTGGCGAACAAATGCAAGTGATTGATGTTGACGCCATCCATGCTGCACGTGAATTTGCACTTCGTGCCATTGCGGAAAAATTAGAGGTTTTATTATTAAAAACATACAAAGAATATCATAATGCAACTGGTAATTATTATTTTAGTATTGATGAAGTTGGAAAGCGGCAATTAAAAAACCGTTGCTTATCATATTTAACTTTATTACCTAAATATACTGAATTGGCTTATCAGCAATTCCAAACCGCGTTAAACAAAAATATGACAGACACTCAGCCTGCATTAGCTGCATTAGTCAATACTGCAGAAGCTGAGCTGCGTGGTAGGGTATTGAATGAATTTTACATTACTTGGAAGCATGATGCTTTAGTGGTTGATAAATGGTTGGCAATTCAAGCGGCAAGTAAACAACCTAATGCTTTACAAGAGGTGAAGAAGTTAATGCGGCATGAAGCTTTTGATATAAAAAATCCAAATAAAGTATATTCATTAATCGGCACTTTCGGCCAGCGGAATCCTGTGCATTTTCATGCAGCCAATGGGGAAGGATATGCCTTTTTACGGGAAGTCGTGCACCAATTGGATAAATTAAATCCACAAGTATCGGCTCGTATGGTAAAACCTTTGACTACCTGGCGCCGGTATGATAAAGAACGACAAATATTAATGCGAAAGCAATTGGAACTGCTAATGCAAGACACTAACCTTTCCAAGGATTTATATGAATTGGTTAGTAAAAGTTTGAGTGAGGTTTAATCATAGTGAATACAGTAGATCAAAAGACCCGATTAGAATCTGATAGCATGGGTACTGTGTCTGTTCCTGCAGATGCGTATTGGGGAGCGCAAACTCAGCGCTCCATCGAACATTTCGCAATCGGTTATGACCGCATGCCTAAAGAATTGATTAAGGCATTTGCCATTTTAAAAAAGGCAGCGGCTCAAACCAATTTTGAATTAGGGTTAATGAATAAAGAAGCAATGGCATTGATTACCCAAGCCGCAGATGAAGTAATTGCGGGTAAATTTGATAGTCAATTCCCTTTGCGCATTTGGCAAACAGGCAGTGGTACGCAAACCAACATGAATGTGAATGAAGTGATTGGTAACCGTGCTAATGAAATTGCAACGGGTAAAATTGGCGGAAAAACGCCCGTTCATCCTAATGATCATGTTAATCAATCGCAATCATCCAATGATACCTTTCCAACCGCTATGCATATTGCAGCAGCAGATGCCGTCGTTAATTATTTGCTGCCGGCTGTGAAAGAATTGCGTGATGGTTTGGCAAAAAAACAGCAAGAATTTGCGCACATCATTAAAATAGGCCGTACGCATTTACAAGATGCAGTTCCTTTAACGTTAGGCCAAGAATTTTCTGGTTATGTTGCGCAGCTTGATGCTGCAATGGAAAACATTCGCCTGACATTACCAGGTCTTTATCAGTTAGCGATTGGTGGTACAGCAGTAGGCACAGGATTAAATACGCACCCTGATTTTGCTGAAAAAGTAGCAGCGAAAATTGCTGATATGACAGGTTTACCTTTTGTGTCTGCCAAAAATAAATTTGCGGCATTAGCTGCACATGATGCTTTTGTTTTTGCAAGTGGCGGTTTAAAAACCTTAGCTTGTGCATTAATGAAAATTGCAAATGACATACGCTGGTTAGGGTCAGGTCCACGCTGTGGTTTAGGTGAGTTAATATTACCTGCTAATGAACCAGGTTCATCCATTATGCCAGGTAAAGTAAATCCTACTCAATCTGAAGCAATGACTATGGTTTGCGCTCAAGTGATGGGAAATGATGCGGTCATTGGTTTTGCTGATTCACAAGGTAACTTTGAATTAAACGTATTTAAACCCGTCATTATTTATAACTTTATGCACTCCTTGCGTTTGCTAGCTGATTCTTCACGTATGTTTAATAAATATTGCGTAAAAGATTTAGTAGCAGATGAAAAAGCCATTAATACCTCAGTACATAATTCGTTGATGTTAGTGACAGCACTAGCACCAAAAATTGGTTATGACAAAGCGGCGGAAATTGCGCATAAGGCGTGGCATGACGGTACGTCCTTGCTTGAAGCTACATTAGCATTGGGTTATTTAACGGAAAGTGAATTCAAAGATTCTGTTAAACCTGAGCTAATGTTAGGTCCTAAAAAATAGTTTCACTTGAGCCAGACATCGTATACGATGCCTGGCTCAAATTCTTAAAAAAATGGATGATGGTAAGTTATGGATAGCAGATATTTTGCTTTAGAAGTTTCATCGCATGTTGGTTGGAAAGTAGATCCCGCTCAGTATAAAGAATTAGGCGAAGCTTTGTTAAGAAGCATGTCTATTAATGTTAAGTTAATTAGTTGGCAGTTTGGCCAAATAGACGCTGGCGCTAAAAGAAAAGTATTTTTTGAGGTTCAAGGCTTAACAGGTGAAGAGGTGCTTAAGTGTTGGACTGGTTTATCAAGAAGATTTCCACAAGGTCATGTTAATTATAGCCGCACCGTAGTCAAAGATAAGAAAATTCAAATCCATCCGGCTATACATCGCTATGAAATAACGGATGATAAAGTATATTCCACCTTATTAAAAATATTTAAGTCATCATTTGATCCACTAGAGTACGTTAGGAACGATAGAAGAGAGCTGCGGTTTATTGAACAACAGAACAAAAAAAAATTAACCCGAAGCCATTCGGTTAAAAATGTAATGTCTCTTTTCGCAGGGAAACATAAACAAGAACTACAGCACCCAAAACTAACTGTGAAGGCTGCAAGGGATGGTAGTTTGGCAAGAAAAAGCTATTGAGCCGCGATGGGAGCACCATTGTGGCCTTTATCTTAGAGCTGGTATCAAACCAATTAAGCCATTCGCAAGCATACCAACTGCTATCGCCATAATGATCATACCCATGATGCGAGTAATAACCTTAATAACAGATTCACCCACGAACTTAGCAATCGAACCGCCAAAATAGAGAATAAGGAACATGCCTATGGCTAAAACGATGCACAAGCCTGATAACCAAATTTTATAAAAAGCTTGAGGGTAGTCATTGGAAGCAAGTATTAACGTGCTAATTGAGCCTGGGCCAATAATGATAGGCAAAGCCATGGGTACTACGGCGATAGAAGCTCTTTCCTCAGCTGCTACATTGTCCTCAGGCGTATGGTTTACGGGGCTCTCGTGCGATTGCAACATGGAGAGGCCAATTAATAATAGAATAATACCGCCGGCAAAACGAAATGAGGAAATGGTAATACCTAATAAATCTAAAAACTGGCCCCCTAGCCATAAAGAAATGACCATAATAGCAACCATTGCAAAACCACATTTAATAGCCATTTTGCGTTGAAAAGCTATAGAGGACTTATGGGTTAAATCTAAAAAAATAGATAAAGACCCCAATGGGTTCATCATGATAACCATGGCAACTAGAAACTTAACGGTATCCGCGTAAGTCACAACTATCACCTCTTTATGATTAAATTATGATTAAAATTTTGCGTCATCATAGCGAAGTAGATAAGGAATTGCTAGGATATCTGTGTTTAAAGGAAGCAGCTTACTTAAAATCGTAAATATCAGGACAAAAGAATATGCGTAAAGTCATTAATTTTAATGCCGGCCCTGCCATGTTGCCGGAAGAGGTATTGCTTAAAGCTCAGGCTGAAATGCTAGATTGGAATAATACAGGTATGTCTATCATGGAATTGGGCCACCGTGGGCCTGAGTTTCAAGAAATGGCATTAAAATCGGAAGCAGATTTACGAGAATTAATGCAAATACCTAAAAATTATCAAGTTTTTTTTGTGGCAGGTGGTGCAACCACGCAATTTGCCATGGTCCCCTTGAACCTATTTGGGGATAAAATGAATGCAGATTATGTTAATACGGGTATTTGGTCTAAAAAGGCGATTGATGAAGCCAGCCGTTACGGTACTGTCAATGTAGTAGCGCATACTCAGCAAAGGCATCATTTAGCTTATATCCCTGAGGTAAAAGATTGGCTGCTTAATCCTGACGCTGCTTATGTGCACTATACCCCTAATGAGACCATAGATGGCATAGAATTCCCTTGGGTGCCGGATACGGGTGATGTGCCTTTGGTGGCAGATATGACATCATCCATTTTGTCTAAGCCTATTGATGTTAGCCAATACGGCATTATTTATGCCGGTGCGCAGAAAAACATTGGCCAAGCAGGGATTACTATTGCTATAGTGCGCGAAGATTTAATTCAAGATCCTTTACCCCGTACACCGACTTTATACTGCTATAAAACTTATGCTGAGCATCATTCTTTTTATAATACGCCGCCAACTTATAGTTGGTATATTGCTGCTTTAGTATTGGAATGGTTAAAGCAGCAAGGTGGAGTGGAAGCGATTTATAAAAGAAATAAGCGTAAATCTGCAAAAATTTATGAAGTATTAGATAAACATAAAGATTTTTATCTAACACGCATTGACCCTGAATTTAGATCGTTAATGAATGCAATGTTTTATCTTCATGATGAAAAATTAACGCCACTTTTCTTAGAACAAGCAAGTTTAGCTGGATTAGAAAATTTGCGTGGTCATAGAGTAAGCGGTGGTTTAAGAGCAAGTATTTATAATGCAATGCCTGATGAAGGCGTAGATAGATTAGTTGAATTCATGTTAGATTTTGTTAAACGTCACGGTTAATTTCTTTTAAATACCCATCAATAAAAGCTGGTGGGTATTTTTCTCGGATATTTCAAATGAAAAATACACAAGGTACTAGCCTCATAGAGGTATTGGTTAGTTTATTTTTAATTTCAATTTTTTTATTAGGATTAGATGCAGTGCAAATTAAATCGCTAGACGCTAATTTGACTGCTTACTACGCGGCAGTTGCAGAGCAGCAATTAATCAATATGAGTGAGCGCGTGAAGATAGGAAAAAACACATACGAGCAATTAATTATTTGGAATAAAGAAAATGCTGATTTGCTGCCTTATGGCAAAGGCAGTGTAATAGATAACTGTCCAGTGCGTATTATTAATATTGTTTGGGGTAAAAAATCAATTGCGCAATGTGTGGAAG
>BMAH01000021.1 GCA_014132615.1 Gammaproteobacteria bacterium | reverse complement strand
GCAATGTTATTTTTTCTATTTTAATTTCTTTATTACGTTAGTTACTTGAGTAGAGTAATGATTACATGCAATTCCTACTCTTCACTGTCTTTATTATCTTGAGCCACATTCGGATCTGTTTTTTCACCAGCCACTTTGTAGCTTTCCGAGGCCCATTCACCTAAATCAATTAGTTTGCAGCGTTCAGAACAAAAAGGTTTAAACTTATTTTCTGCTGTCCACGTATTCGTTTTTTTGCAAGTTGGGCAAGTGATATCTTTTTTTTCTATGGTCATCTTCTTTCTCAAATGTGGCAATAAGCAATTTGGAACGCAATATTATCTGGGCATTGTGTCGGTCTTTTTAAAATATCGGGATGATAAAATCTGACACCTAAAAAATGTCTGCCAATGCTAATTTCAGGATAAGCAGCAACAGAAGGTTCAAGGCCTATGCGTATCATACGTAAATTAGATTGAGGGTCGAGTAATTCTTGATAAAAGCCATGCACGGAAACTTTATGCTCTATGCGTGCATTATTACGCACCATTTCTAATGTTAATGTAGTCGCTGCCTTAATTTGTTTAAATTCGCTTAACCAATCTTGAATGACAGCTTGTCTTGTCTCTGCAGGTTGTTGAAGCCAGTAATGATAAAGGGGTAGGTCAAAACTACAGCCGCCGCCGGGGCTTGCTAATTGCAGGCGTAGGACATTTAATAATTCAATTTCGCGCAAGCGTTGGCCTATTTTGCCGCTACTATCAATTAAGCCGCGGCTTAATTCATCCAATTGTTGGGTTAATGAAGCAAATTTTCCTGCATCAATATCAGGCGCATTGCCGTAGCGAGCAAGATTGACTTGTAATTGACTTAATTCTTTAGCTAGCTTGGCTTTTAAATCAGGTCTGTCTAAAATGTGCAGGAGTTGAATGATGCAGGCAATCACATTACGAGTGCCTAAGATAGAACTATCATTCAATTGATGATCGATTTGCTGGAATAACTGTTCAAGGCGTAAACAAACACGAATTACTTCGTTTAAAGGTTGCTCATAAATTATGGTTTCGTTCATGGACCTGATCTACGCTGAATCCCCAGAATGCAATCATATCATAAATTGTTTTGAAAATGGACAAGGTCAAGTCGATTTACTCGCTAAAGCTAAATATTTCTTATTTAACGCCTCTACTTGTTCTGTTAAATCCTCAATTCGGCCATCATTAGTAATAACATCGTGGGCTCTTGCGACTCTATCTTGCCGGCTAGCTTGATTTTTTAATATGGATTCCACTTGAGAGTGAGATACTTTATCCCTTTGCATCACACGCTCAACTTGCGCTTGCTGAGATGCATCGACTACCAAAATTCGATTTACCATTGAGTAAAATTCTACTTCGAGTAATAAAGGGATGACTGCGATGCAATAAGGGCTAGTGAGGGCTTGGATTTGTGCTTCCATACTTTTTCGAATGCGGGGGTGTAATAAATTTTCTAACCAATGACGCTCATTAACATGATTAAAAATAATATCTCTTAATTTACCCCGATTTAATGTTCCATCTGCTTGTAAAATGTCAGCGCCAAAATGTTTTTCAATTTCAGCTAGCGCGGGTTGCCCAGGCTGGGTGACTTCTCTTGCAATAACGTCAGTATCAATAATAGGGATATCCAATTGTGCAAATAAATTAGCAACGGTCGTTTTGCCTGATCCTATTCCACCTGTTAAGCCAATGACTAGCATGATGAATGTCCATTAAATAAATTCAAGATAATATTGCATGATTTCTTGACCCCATACCAATGCTATCCATCCAGCTACCGCTAAATAGGGACCAAAAGGTAAGGGAACACTTTTAAAATTGCGTTTAATGATCATGTGAGTAAAAGCGAAAATAACACCGCTGATGGAGGCGAGTAAAATAACTAAGGGTAATTGTTGCCAGCCTAAAAATCCGCCTAAAGCGGCTAGAAATTTAAAATCTCCTTGGCCCATGCCCGTTTTACCCGTTAACCAGCCAAATACCCATTGCGTGATAGCAAAAATAAGATACCCGGCTATTGCACCTATGATGGCGTCATGACTAGTCGCAAATACAGTAAATAAGCTAGCAAATAATCCTATCCAGAGTAAAAACAGGGTTAATTGGTCAGGTAGCAGGTGATAATCAAGGTCAATGAAGGTAAGGCAAATGCATATCCAAGTGAATGCAAGTGCTGCTAAGGTTTGCCATGTAAAGCCAAAACGCCAAGCGACGTAGACAGAGGCGACACAAGTTAAGGCTTCAACTAAAGGGTAGCGGATAGAGATATTGGCATGACAGTAGGCACAGCGGCCTTTTAGAAATAAATAACTGAGTAAGGGAATATTATGCCAAGGACGAATATTTTTTTTGCAGTGAGGGCAGTGAGAAAAAGGTAAATATAAATTTAATTTTTCTAACTCAGTGTGAGGTTTTAAGCCTAGATAAACTCGGCACTCTTCACTCCAACTTTGTTCCATCATGCGTGGTAAGCGATAGATTACCACGTTTAAGAAACTGCCTATAAATAAACTAAAAAAAGCAGTTAAAATTAAAAATAAGAGAGGACTTTCTGCAATAAATTGTATAATGTCCATGACTATAATGTGTTTCCCAAGTTGAAAATAGGTAAATACATACCAATCACTAATCCACCGATTAAAACACCAAGCACCACCATAATCAAGGGTTCGAGCAATTGACAGCTTCTCTCTATTGTTTGATTGACTTCAGCTTCAAGGAAAGCAGCGGCTTTATTTAGCATAGTATCTAACAAGCCCGATGTTTCACCTGTCTTTACTAGCTGAACTATAAGCGGAGGAAAATAACCATGGCTCATGCTTTCATGTAGAGATAAACCAGTGCTAACTTTGGTATGTAAATATAATACAGCTTTATTAAATTCTTTGGAGTAAGTGGTGTCATTAAGTAGTGCCAATGCTTGTAGTAAAGGGATGCCAGCGGCAAAGGTGATAGCAAGATGCCTAGCAAAACGCGCTAATAAAAACTTCTGCACGTAAGTGTTAATCAAGGGTAGAGTAGCGATTCGCTGCCAGTATGATTGTTGTACATGTAATTTTTTTACGACAAATGGCAGGATACATATAAAACCTATGAACCATAAGCTAAAAAATTTAAGAAAATAAGATAATTTAAATAAACAGAGAGTTAATAAAGGTAGCTGATGATCTTGGCCTTCAAATAAAATAGCAAATCGCGGTATAACAAAAATGAGTAAGAATATAGTCATCACTAAGCCGAGTGTAAGAATGATGCAGGGATAAAATAAAGTCGCCTTAATGCGTTTTAGTAAGTTATAGGTATTTTCTTGATGAGTTGCAAGAAGGGTAAGTAAATGATCTAAATTACCTGTTTTTTCACCGAGCTTTATTCCATGTAAAGTGAGTTTATCAAAGTGAGTACTAGTTAATTCAAGGCTGGTTGATAAAGATTTGCCGCTCATTATTTCTCGTTTAATTTGAAATAAGAGTAAACGCAGTAGTTTTTTATCTTGGCTTTTTTCGAGTAAATTTAAACTATCTATGATGGAAATGCCAGATTTGGTTAGTGTTGCTAACTGTCGTAAGAAAATAATAATATCAAGCGAAGTAATTTTATTACGTTTAAATTTATTCATGACCAATAACTCGTAAATATTCACTATGCGTTGTTAACCCATTTTTTATTTTCAACATCGCAGCTTGGCGCAGATTTAGTGATGGGTTAGTTGTAGTGAGTATTTCAAATACGCCTGTTCGTCCTTGATAACCTTGATAACAAATAGGACAACCTTTTGCATGAAATACATTATTATCTGATTGTTTGCACTGCGAACAAAGTAGTCTAACTAAGCGTTGGTTAATAATAAGTGAAAGAGAGTGACGTAATTCAGATTCATTAATACCCATAGTTTGTAAGCGAATTAACGTTTCTTTTGCTTGTGTAGTATGTAAGGTAGATAAAACTAAATGCCCGGTTTGTGCTGCTTGTATAGCTATTTCAGCAGTTTCTTTGTCACGAATTTCTCCTATCATAATGACGTCAGGATCCTGACGTAATAAAGCGCGTAAACCATTGGCAAAATCTAAATTAATTTTTGGATTAACCTGAATTTGGTTAATACCAGGCAAGGAAATTTCAATAGGGTCTTCAATCGTACAAATGTGTTTTTCTATTTGATTCAAATACTGTAATGCGGCATAAAGTGTCAGGGTTTTGCCGCTACCAGTTGGACCTGTTACTAAAATAAGCCCTTGTGGTTTGGTTAGAGTATGTAAAAATAGTGTTAATTGCTCATTCTCCATCCCTAAATTTGCTAAATTTAATTGATTGTGCTTTGTATCAAGCAAGCGTAGCGCAATTTTCTCGCCAAATAATGTAGGACAAATGTTAACCCGCAAATCCATATTATTTTTCTCAGCAATATAAATACGCCCATCTTGAGGTAAACGCCGCTCAGCAATATTTAAATTGGCCATCACTTTAATGCGTGTTGCCATTCGTGAAGAAAAATGAGATGGCAGCGATGCTGCTTCATAAAGTAATCCATCACGTCTAAATCGAATACGGCAAGTTTGTTGTTGGGGTTCAATATGAATATCAGAAATTGTTTTTTCTATTGCTTCTTCAATTAATGAATTAATAAGTTCAATGATGTAATCATCATGCGTAATTTCATTACTGTAATTCGATAAATCAAAATTACGCATGACATAATCCTTGTTTAAGGCATGAACCACTAACTGTCCATACGTCGCCTTCGGTATTAGGTTTCAAAATATAGGTTGCTTCATTTGTTATTTGCGTGCTGATCGCAGTAATGATGCCGTTTTCTACTAAAATGCTTTTTACATTTTTTATATTTTTAGGTGAATCAGGAATACCGTATTTTCCATTTGTTAATTCATTAAGAGGAATGCCTTGCTGCAAAGCTAAAGCGACTGCTATTTTATAAATCTGTGCAGCACTAATAACTTCTATGAAGCGAGCCCGCTTGGTGTAATGTTGATACGATGGAATAGCAATGGTTGCTAAAATACTAATGATGGCGGCAACGATCATGAGCTCAATTAAAGAAAAACCTTTTGTATTTCTTACAAGCATAACATCTCCAGTAAATTCATTGTGGGAATAAGCGAGGTGGTGAAAATTAGATTGTGTTAAGTGTTTTTTTGAATTATTGTGCAGCGGTCTGATAGCAATAAGGGTTAATTCTAACATTACTTAAATAACTATCAAAATTATTCGTAGCATCATTGATTAAATCGTTGATGTTTTGATCGATTGTGTCACTTACTATTAACCAAGAGGGAGATTGATTAATATAATTCACATCGGGTTGTTGAATAATACGAGATATGTTGGAATCAATCACATTTACATTCGGGTTAGTGACAGTATTCGTGTTGTTGCTTGGTACACTACCAAAATTAAATCCTAAGAAAAACATGGTTACTCCATCAACCACAGCACTCTGTGTTGCTGTGTTAATTTGTGTTGGGGTAGTGAAATTAACTGTATCATTGCCGCTTGCACTATTAAATATGAAAAATCCATTGAAGTAGATAGGATCATTAATGTAGCCAGCTGTTGCTCCTGTCACTACCATGCTGTTTGTTTTAGCAGGTAAGGTAATTTCATTATTAAAAGCATCATTTGCCACAAGATTATTCATATTTATAAAATTAGTGATAGTTGAACCATTTTGATTAATCACGCCATCATTTGTGTTACTTAAAGCGACATTTAACTTAGAACTATAAGCAAGATAATTTAGCGTGTTTGTGCTATTTAAGGACCCGCCATTTATTAATCCGGTAATGCGGGCATTATCAGCAAAAATGAAATTGTTACCATTACTGCCACCATTTAAATTGGCAATATTCGTAAAGGCTGCTACGTTAGTAACACTACCGGTATCTGTGCCGCTTAAATTCCAAGTATTGCCAACATTATCAGCTGTTAACGTATTGTTGCCACCACCGCCATTAATGCTACCTGAGAGACTGCCTCCGTTTACATTAAAGCTATCATCAGCAGTACCACCTGTTAAATTTTGTATACTAGTAAAATTACCTCCTACGCCTGTTACGGTGCCTGCATTGCTACCAGTAATTTGCCAAGTGTTTGCGCTATTGTTTGCGACTAGGGTATTGGTTCCTGCACTCCCTGCAAGGTTACCGCTCACTGTGCCACCATTTAAATTAAAGGTATCATTAGCAGAACCGCCTGTTAAATTTTGTATATTATTGAAGTTAAAATTACCGCTTACGCCTGTTACATTTAATGCGCCAGCATTAGCTGCATTAATATTCCAAACTTGAGTATTACCCGTGTTTAAAGTGAAATAATTTGATGCCGCTGTACCATTTACATCAGTGTTATTTAACGCAAGTAAGCCATCAATACTGATATTGCTTGCATTTAGTGTTAAGTTTTGATTACCGATTACGCTGCTTAATGTTAATGCTGAACCAGTTAATGTCGTGTTTGCCCCTAGAGAAACGGTGTTGCCATATGTTTGCGTGCCGCTAGTAGTTACCGCGCCTCCATTAATATTAATAGCACTTGCATTAACAGTTAAGGAATTAAGCGGCGTGCCGCCTATTACACCATTAAATGTAGTAGTACCATTACTGGTGGTTGCTAAATTATAAGCACCACTGATTGCATTAAAGCTTAAATTACCTGCATTACTAGTCATATTTACATTATGAGCTAGTGTAATATCACTCGAATAAGTTTGATTACCGGAAGATGTAATTGCATCACCAGCAAACGTTAATGCATTTGCATTACTAGTGATGGAGGTAAGTGCCGTATTGCTACCTACATTACCGCCGAGGCGAATATTACCTACCCCTTGTAAAGTTAAGTTACTAGCTCCATCAATCGCACCATTAAGTAATAATGTATTGCCTACGGTATTACTTACTAAAACATTGTTACTGCCATTTGCGAGAGTAATATCGCTTGATAAACTTGCATTACCAAGAGCAGCTAAAGTACTGTTATTTAAGTTAACAGATGCAGTGGTATTAAGGTTAACGTTATCAATGACTACTGTGCTTGAATTTATATTTAAAGCGCTGGTATTTCCTAGTGCCCCCGCGTTGGTTAAATTCAATGTGCCATTATTAATGGAAGTAGTCCCTGCATAAGTATTATTAGCAGAAAGGGTTAATTCACCTGCAGATTGACTTAAATTACCATTGCCACTTAAGCTTCCGCTTAACGCAGTAAGTCCAGTATTAGCGATAGCTAATGTGCCGCTAGTTAATACACCATTTCCAGATAAGGTAACATCTTCAGTACCACCAATAGTTGCATTACCACCAACTGTAAAATCATTTGCAAGGGTTAAACCATTTGTATTTGCACTAAGTACGCCGCCATTTAAAGCTAACCCGCCTGTGCCAAGTGCATTATTATGGTTAACCAACAAGGAACCGTTTGTTAAGGTAGTGCCGCCATCAAATGTGTTATTTGCATTAAGTAATAAAGTACCGCCAGCACCATTTTGTATTAATGCGCCATTGCCATTTAAAATACCATTCAGCGTGATGGTGCCTGCTGTATTGTTAATATTAAGAATGCTATTTGCATTGCCAAGGTTGCCATTATTACTAACAGTAATATTATTGATGCCGCCCATCGTTGCATTTGCATTATTACCGATGACAAAACTGCTATTACCCAAAGTAGTATTTGTCAATGCTGTTAATAACCCACCATTTAAATTAAGGGCACCTGTTCCAAATGGATTAACCGCATTATTTGCTTGCAAAGTACCAGCTGTTAATGTCGTTGCTCCACTATAAGTATTATTTCCAGAGAGCGTTAATGTACCGCCATTACCGTTTTGTATCAGAGAACCAGCACCGCCTAATGTATTGTCTAATGTGATAGTGCCTGCTGTGTTAGTGATTTGTAGGGTGCTGGCTGCATTACCAAAACTACCTGTATTACTAAGCGTTATATTATGAATGCCGCCTACTGTTGCCGTGGCACCATTGCCGATTAGGTAATTATTGTTTAAGGTAGTATCAATCGTAGATCGTAAATTACCACCGTTTAAGTTAAGTGCCCCGCTACCTA
>BMAH01000020.1 GCA_014132615.1 Gammaproteobacteria bacterium | reverse complement strand
CGGTGCCTAAACCTATCATGAATCGGCCTATGCCAGCTGTAGCAAAATCGTTGGCAGAAATAAAGATACCTAAACCTATTACGGCTAATAAGCAAGCAATGCAAAGGACGAAACGTACGCCAAATTTGTCGTAAATCATGCCTGCTGGCAATTGCATGGGGGTGTATGCCCAATAATAGAGGCCGGCTAGGGTGCCAAACTGAGTGGCAGTAATATGGAAGGTTTGGGTTAAATCGTTTTGCATAACGCTAGGAGAGACGCGTAGGAAGTAATTGAAACAATAAAATAACATCCCACAGCAGACAATCAACCAAGGATAAGCTGATCGAAAAAAGGGAAACGTCATAGCGCGATTGTTTGCAAGCATGCAAATGTTTCCTTCGGTTTAGTTAAGAGTTAATTCCAAAATAACTGCTAGAAATAGCTAAATGCATTTTTATGGGAACCAAAAGCAGTGTCCGTTTTTTATTCTAGAGTGAGCTTTATAGCAAAACTTCTCCGCGAAAGTCAATTCATTGACTGAACCAATTCTCAAGCGATTGATAATAAAAGAGAATATTAAGATAGCCATTAGCCATTTTTTAATATGAAAAGGATAGAAAAAATAAAGGTTTAGTATTAAATTAGTAAACCAAGCGTAAATTCATAATAGGAGAGTAAGATGAAAATGAAGTCATTCGCGGTGTTAGCAGTCTCTAGTCTATTGGCGGTTTCTTCGGCCTACAGTGCTTCTATGGCTGAAGAAGAGCCTATGGATGGAGAAAGTGCATTACAGGCTATGCAACTCGCGGATAACAGTTCTCAAAATGGCGGTGCAATGGGTAATGTAGGTGGTATGGATAATGCGGGTGATAATAATGCCGCTGGTGATAATGCTAATTCATCAAATAATGATGCTAACAGTGCTACAACCACACCTAATTCAAATAATACAGGCGCTGCTGATGAGGGAAGTCCTGATACAGCAACAGGTGATGATGACTATTAATTAAAACGCTATTTTCCTTCTTTAACTAACACTCTATTAAAATCTAGAGTGTTAGTTTTATAATTGTCGCTTTCTACGGCATTCTTATGACAGCTAAAACGAAATTTGCATTATTGTCGGCTTTATTTTTATGGGCATCGGCGTTTGTAGGTATACGCACTTGCTTGCAAGGTTACTCACCAGAAGGATTAGCTTTATTTCGTTATCTCATTGCTTCTGTTTGCATGGGAATTATTT
>BMAH01000019.1 GCA_014132615.1 Gammaproteobacteria bacterium | reverse complement strand
TATCTTATTATTGGTAAGGAACAGACCTAAAAGCTCGCTAACTTCTGCGAATGAAATGCAATCACCCATGAATATGAGGCAATTATTTGCTGCTTTGGGATTAATCTTCACTAATAAGCAAATGTGGTTAATTGGTATTATTGGTTGCTTACTCTATCTTCCTTCTTCTGTCTTTTTAGATTTATGGGGCATTCCCTACTTAAAAGCAGTTTATCACTTAACAGCTGAAGAAGCCGTTGCTATCTCAAGCTATACCTTTGCTGGCTGGATTATTTCCGGCCCTATTATTGGTTACTTATCTGATAAAATTAAAAAGCGCCGTGCGCCTTTAACTGCCACAGGCTTTTTTGCTGCCTTATTATTGTGTGTCGTCTTCTACGTACCAGGCCTCAACTTATCAGGTCTTTACGCTATCTTTTTCTTAATCGGCTTTTGCTGTGGTGCACACCCATTATGTTTTGCACTAGGTAAAGAAAATAATCCTATTCAAATCTCAGGAACAGCGGTTGCAGTCACCAACATGTTAATCATGTTAGGCGGCGCTATCTTCCAACCTGTTGTAGGTAAATTATTAGACTTTCACGCAACTAGTCTAACACCAGATGGCTTACCTATTTATGCATCCAGTGATTACACGTTTGCATTAAGTGTTATTCCACTAGGCGTTGCATTAGGCATATTCCTTTCCATTTTCTTGAAAGAAACTCACTGCGAATCTCAAGCAGCGGAAGAAGACGAAGAGATATTCAAAACCCCTAGCTTGCAACCTGCACAATCAACAAATTAATTTAAAATTATTAAGAAAATACTACCTCTCTCTAGCTGAGAGAGGTATGTTTAGCGAGCCTAAACCCAGTCTCTTGATGGTAGAAAATCAGTATATAAAGCTTTTTCAGCGGCTGTTTCGGGTTGATAATTGTAATGCCAAGCTACTTGTGGCGGTAGTGACATAAGAATAGATTCTGTGCGTCCGCCTGATTGCAAACCAAATAACGTACCTCTATCGTATAATAAATTAAATTCAACGTAACGACCGCGTCTATAGGCTTGAAAATCACGTTCTTGCTGTTGATATGGATGTTCTTTGCGTTTAGCTAAAATTGGCTGATACGCTTTAAGATAGTGATTTCCTACGCTTTGCATAAAAGCAAAGCAAGTTTCAAAATCCCACTCATTGACATCATCAAAGAAAATACCACCTATGCCGCGAGCTTCATTTCTATGCTTGAGAAAGAAATATTGGTCGCACCATTTTTTATATTTGCTATAACATTCAGGACCAAATGGATCACAAGCCGCTTTTGCCATGGTATGCCAATGTATACAGTCTTCTTTGAAGCCGTAATAAGGTGTTAAATCAAATCCACCACCAAACCACCAAATCGGTTTTTTGGGTGTATCTACTAAAATGAAACGCACATTAAAATGAGAAGTAGGCACGTAGGGATTAAGCGGATGAATAACAACTGATACGCCTAGCGCTTGAAAATGCGCATTAGCTAATTCAGGGCGTTTCGCAGTAGCAGCAGCGGGTAATTGTTGACCCTGTACATGCGAAAAATTTACACCACCCTTTTCAACCACAGCGCCTTGCTTAATAACTCGAGTAATACCACCCCCGCCCTCTTTATGCTCCCACTTATCCTCCAAAAAGGTCGCCGATCCATCTTCTTTTTCTATCATATTGCAAAGGCGATTTTGTAAATCTAATAAATAGGTTTTTACTGCTTCAATTTTATCAAAAGTCATCTGCGTCCAATTCCAACCATAATGCATTAAATACAGCAAAGCTGCAGGCAAATGCTGTACCTAAAATCCAGGCAAAATACCACATAAACTTTCTCCTCACAAAATAGTTAATAAGCCGTATGAGTCGAATCTTTCTCTATCATGTCGCGGCTTATTTTTCCTGCTAATACACGATACACCCAAGAGGTGTAGAGCAAAATAATTGGAAGAAAAATAATGACGCTAAATAACATAACTAATAGTGTTAATTGACTAGAAGAAGCGTCCCATACCGTTAATGAAGACGTTAAGTTAGTTGAGGATGGAAGAATAAAAGGGAACATACTTACGCCAACGGTAGTGATAATGCTTGCTATTGCAATGCCGCTCCAAATAAATGCAAAACGCAAATATCGCCATGATGCACTCACAAAAACAGCAAAGGTACTTGCTATACCAGTGAGGGGAATTAACCAAGTAAGAGGATAGGCATAATAATTTTGCATCCAAGCCCCCACTTCTGAAACAACTTGCTTATGCAGAGGATTAGAGGGTGCAAAATGATCAGCACCACTTACTATTTGATATCCAGGTAGATAAAAAGCAACCCAAACACCGCCGACAATAAAAAAGAACATTGTTAAAAGAGCCATGGTTTTAGCCCAAAAAAGCGCGCGGCGTTCTACCCCATTCTCTGTTTTAATTGCTAAATATAAACCACCGTGCATGGTTAGCATGGTTAAGCTAGTTAAACCACACCATAGAGCAAAAGGATTAAATAGTGAGGAAAGCAAACCTGAATAGAATAAACGTAAAGAATCATCTAAATAAAAAGGCACGCCGGATAATGCATTGCCCATTAAAATGCCAAATATTAATGCAGGAACAAACCCACCTATAAATACCACTCTATCCCAAAACCGGCGCCAAAATAGATTAGGCAATTTACTACGGTATTTAAAACTAACTGGACGGGAAATTCCCATAGTAAGTAAAAGCAATAGAATAAGGAGATAAAAACCTGAAAACGCAGTGGCATAAACAAATGGCCAAGCAGCAAAAATGGCACCCGCCCCTAAGATAATCCACACTTGATTACCTTCCCACACTGGCCCAATCGTATTTAATACAATACGCCTTTCTGTTTCATCTTTTGCAACCAGCGGAAGCAGCACAGCAACACCCATATCAAACCCATCTGTCACAGCAAAACCTATGAGCAAAATGCCCAATAGCGCCCACCAAATGAAGCGTAACGTTTCTATGTCTAACATAGGTTATCTCCGGTTACTGATACTATTTGCAATATAGCCTTTATGTCACGCATATACCTTGCCTTTGCTTTAGTCCCTTCTCCCGCCCACTGAATGTGAAAAAATCAATGTTATCAGTTGCGGGAGAAGGTTAGGATGAGGGAGCACCTCGGATTCAATTTTATGTTGATTAGACTTTCACCCTCACCCCAACCCTCTCCCACACTCATTACCTAAGTTCTTTTTTGCTACAACAGGTGGGAGAGGGAGCTATTGTTGCCATCATCCCGCACCTAAATATCCCTAGGCGGCTCTTCCTCATCATGTCGTTTAGGTTCTAAACTAAAATCATCAGCCGAAAATAAATTATCCGGCCCCAAGCGTATATATTTCAGCATAAGGTAAACTTCAACCACAGCAAGTGCCGTGTAAAACAAAATAAACCCTGTCAATGAAACCCACAAACTTGACACACTGAGAGAAGAAGCACCCATAAACGTAGGTAGCAATCCATCAACCACCCAAGGTTGACGACCATATTCAGCAACTACCCAACCCATTTCAGCCGCAAGCCAAGGCAGCGGTAAACTAAAGAGAGCGACATACAAAAACCACTTTCGCTTAGTAATTTGTCTACGCAATGATAAGTAGTAGGCGCTTGCAAATAATAAAATAAAGAAGAATCCACAACCGACCATGACCCTAAATGTCCAAAACAAAGTAAACACATCAGGTACCGTATCCCAAGCTGCTTTATCAATTTGCTCAGGTGTTGCTCTTACTACATCATCTGTATAACGTTTAAGCAGCAATCCATAACCAATATTTTCTTGGTTAGCATCTAAAATATCTTCAGCCCGTTTATCATTAGGATCGGCTTGCAGCATAGTTAATGCGCTATATGCCATCATTCCGCTTTGTATACGCGTTCGTGCTTCATCGACTAAATCAAAAATGCCATAAACAGGTTCATGAATAGAGCGTGTGGCGATTAAACCTAATAAGAAAGGAATTTTAATTTCATATTTAGTAATTCTTTCTGCTTGATTAGGAAAACCAATGACTGTTAATGGCGCAGGTGCGGGTTCTGTTTCCCACATGCCTTCCATTGCAGCTACTTTCATTTTTTGATTTAAGCCATTTAAATAGCCGCTTTCATCACCTAATACAACAACACATAAAGCAGACGCTAAACCAAAGGCTGAAGCAACCGCGATAGAGCGTTTTGCAAATGCGGTATTACGCCCTTTTATTAAAAAATAAGCACTGATAGAAAGCACAAACATAGAGCCTGTGACATAACCAGCACTAATGGTGTGAACAAACTTTGCTTGCGCCACTTCGTTAAAAAAGACGCTATAGAAATCGTATAATTCCATACGCATGGTTTGAAAATTAAACCGCGCCCCAACAGGATGCTGCATCCAGGCGTTTGCGACTAAAATCCATAAGGCAGAAAAGCTAGAACCGGCGGCTAACATCCAAGTTACTGTTAAATGCGCGCCTTTTGAAATCCTATCCCAGCCAAAGAAAAATAAACCTATAAAGGTGGCTTCTAAGAAGAAGGCCATTAAACCCTCTAGAGCGAGCGGCACACCAAACACATCACCTACGTAATGCGAGTAATACGCCCAATTAGTACCAAACTGGAATTCCAATGTAATACCAGTTGCCACCCCCATCGCGACATTGATACCAAATAAAATTCCCCAATATTGCGTCATCGTACGCCATATGGGCTTATTGGTTATAAAGTAAACAGTTTCCATAATGCCTAATAAAATAGACAAGCCTAATGTCAAAGGCACAAATAGAAAATGATAAAGGGCAGTCATTCCGAATTGAATACGGGAAAGCAAAACTACATCTGGCGCTGGCAACATAAAATTTGATCCTCGCTGAGGATGTCACGATGACAAAAAACATGTATATAATACGTGATATTTTCCAACTATTCACCCATCTTGACAAAGATGATCAACATTTAGGAGATTGCAAGTGACCTCTATCGACTCATTTAAGACGTTACGCCAGTTAAATGTCAATGGGATTGATTATGATTATTACAGCTTACCCGCACTAGAGGAATCGACGCTAAAAGGCGTTGCGCAATTGCCGTATTCATTGAAAATTTTATTAGAAAATTTATTACGCAATGAAGACAAAATTACTGTTTCTCAAGATGATATCGCTGCCTTACGAGCTTGGTTGGACACAAAAAGATCAGATAAAGAAATTGCTTATAGGCCCGCACGTGTGCTCATGCAAGATTTTACAGGTGTACCTGCCGTTGTTGACTTAGGTGCTATGCGTGATGCCATCAAAAAAATGGGCGGCAATCCAGAACAAATTAACCCACTCTCTCCTGTTGATCTTGTCATTGACCACTCTATACAAGTCGATGCTTTCGCTACACAAGATGCCATTCAAATTAATTCCACCATGGAAATGCAAAGAAATAGTGAACGCTACACTTTTTTGCGTTGGGGTCAAAAGGCATTTGATAATTTCCGCGTTGTTCCACCTGATACCGGTATTTGCCATCAAGTTAATTTAGAATATTTAGCTAAAACAGTTTGGAATGAAGAAAAAAATAATCGCAAAATAGCCTATCCTGACACCTTAGTCGGTACAGATAGCCATACGACCATGATTAACGGCCTAGGTGTATTAGGTTGGGGTGTTGGTGGTATAGAAGCAGAAGCGGCTATGCTTGGACAACCTATCTCCATGCTTATTCCAGAAGTAATCGGTGTACGTCTAACAGGAAAATTGCGTGAAGGATTAACAGCAACTGACTTAGTGCTCACTCTTACTCAATGTTTACGTAAAAAAGGGGTAGTAGGTAAATTTGTAGAATACTTTGGCCCAGGCCTTGCTGACCTACCAGTTGCAGATCGCGCAACGATTGCCAATATGGCACCTGAATATGGTGCAACCTGTGGTTTCTTCCCTATCGATAAAGCGACTCTAGATTATTTGCGTTTAACTGGTAGAGACGAACACACCATTGCCCTAGTTGAAGCTTATGCTAAAGCACAAGGTTTATGGAATGAAGCACATGCTGAGCCTCAATTTACCGATGTCATTGAGTTAGATTTATCCAGCGTAGAACCTAGCGTTGCTGGTCCTAAACGTCCTCAAGATAGGGTGGAGTTATCAGCATTAAAAAATACCTTTGATAGCTTATTAGCGGATGCCGACCGTGCCTCAGAAAAAGAAGACGGCTTTGCAACTACTGCAGGATTTGATATTCATCACGGCGATGTGGTGATTGCTGCAATTACAAGCTGCACTAACACCTCTAATCCTAGCGTATTAATGGCTGCGGGTTTAGTTGCAAAAAAAGCAATTGAAAAAGGCTTACAACGTAAACCTTGGGTTAAAACTTCATTAGCACCTGGCTCTCAAGTTGTGACTCAGTACTTGCAAATGTCAGGATTACAAACTCATTTAGATCAACTCGGTTTTGATTTAGTGGGTTACGGCTGCACAACTTGTATAGGTAATTCAGGTCCACTTCCTGATCCCATTGCAGATGTCATCAATGAGCAGGATTTGATTGTTTCTGCCGTGTTATCCGGCAATAGAAATTTTGAAGGCCGTATTCATCCACAAGTTAAAGCTAACTGGTTAGCCTCACCTCCTTTAGTTGTTGCTTTTGCTTTGGCTGGCACGACGGTGATTGATTTAACTAAAGACCCGTTAGGTAAAGATCAACAAGGAAAACCTGTTTATCTCAAAGATATTTGGCCTTCTAATGCAGAAATTGCGCAAGAAGTGGCTAAGGTTAGTAGCAAAATGTTCCAAGAACAATATGCTGACGTCTTTACAGGAAATGAAGAATGGAAATCTATGCAAGTTCCTGGTGGCGAAACTTACACTTGGCAAGCAGATTCAACTTACATTCAACATCCTCCTTTCTTTAGTGATATGCAGCCAGAACCACGCAAAATTCACAACATTGAGAAAGCAAGATTGTTAGCCGTTTTAGGTGATAGCATTACCACTGACCATATTTCACCTGCTGGCTCGATTAAACCAGATAGCCCTGCAGGTAAATATTTGCAATCTAAAGGCGTTGCTATAAAAGATTTTAACTCCTACGGCGCAAGACGTGGCAATCACGAAGTGATGATGCGTGGTACGTTTGCAAACATTCGTATACGCAATGAAATGGTGCCAGGTGTAGAAGGTGGTTTCACCAAGCATTATCCAAGTGGCGATATCCTTTCCATTTACGATGCGGCTATGCGTTACCAACAAGACAATATTCCACTTATCGTTGTCGCCGGCAAAGAATATGGAACAGGTTCATCACGTGACTGGGCCGCAAAGGGACCTAAGCTACAAGGTGTGGCCGCCGTCATCGCAGAAAGCTTTGAACGGATTCATCGTTCCAACTTAATTGGTATAGGCATTTTACCTTTGCAATTTAAAGAAGGTGAAAATCGCAAAACGTTAAATCTAAACGGTGCAGAAATCATTAGCATTGTAGGCTTAGATGACAACTTAAAACCAGGCTGTGAAATTAAAGCCATCATTGAGCGAGCTGATGGCAGCAAAACTGAAACTACATTAATCAGCCGTATAGATACACAAAATGAAATTGAATACTACCGTAACGGTGGCATTTTGCAGTATGTATTGCGTAATATGTTGAAGAAGTAACGCACGAAATAAGGGAAGCTTACTAGCTTCCCTTATCTTTAAAGTATATAAAATAAATTCCTCAATTAAGCTCCTCTTAATAAACGCCTCTTATACTTACCAACCAATTTCTAACCTATAAAAATACTCTTATGCTCAAGAACAATTTATTGCCTAATGATGGACATGATGCTTTACCTTCAGAATTACTAGAAAGTATTCGTAATTTTGATAAGAGAAAATTAATTTCTCCACCAGTATATTTTGTCAACCGCAACACATCTGGTTACCGGTTAGGGCCTAAAGCTCACGGGTTTATTGCCGTTGGCGCTCCGGGAAAAAAAGGAGTACATACTTATAGCTTTGATGCCAACATTATGGGTTTACCTTTTACCGTCTCTGAAGCCGCTATCTCAAGAATAAAAAAAGAATACGACGGCGATAAAACCAGAATCAATATTATTGAGGCACTCAGTGGGCAGACGTTTCAATCTACAGAACAATTTTGTCGCAGCGTTTTACTTCAAGAAGCATTAGAAATGGAAAAAGCAGCAAATAATAATGCAGTACTGACTGAAGAAGAAAAACACCAAATAATAGATAACACTTCAGTATTAAGTAATGTTGCTAGACTCGCTTTTTTAAATGACGAGCTTAATAAAGGCTTTTACCAAGATTTAAGAAGTAAATTTGGACCGGTTATTTTAGTAACGAAATTAAAAGATACTTTCCTTAAACATGATAGACGTGTATTTGAAGATAAAAAACTTCATTTTAATTTGCAGTATGAACGCTATTTAAATGTAGATTCTATGATCTTACACGACTTAGCACAAAGTTATAAACTATACACGTATTACATGTATGAAAAAGCAGGTATAGGTCAATCCACGCCAGCTGAACTCAAAGATAAAGTCACTCAAACTCCTGAATTACGGGAAAAAGCGGAAGCTATATTATCATCCATGCCATCTTTTATGAAAAAACCTCATACGCATAACCCCAAAACTGCTAACTGCAATAAAGCAGCTGCAACTTTATTACAATTAGCAGAAAACTTATCGGCAGAAAAACAAAAAAGAAAACCCCAAACTGTAAAAGCACTTTCTATTTTCGCTGTAGGAGCAACTCAACGTATGTTTTTTTGGGATCCATTAAAACAAAATAGCATTAAGAAAAAAGAAGAGAACTTACCTAAAACCAGTAATGACGAATTTATTCTCTTATCGAGACCATCTAATAAGTAATGTGCAGAAAATAAAAAAGGCAGCTAATGCTGCCTTTTTTATTTTTACTACCTATTAAAACCAATAATCTCTGCTGCTTCTAACAACTAAGTTATCATCAACGTAACGTACACCAGGAACAGCTAAAGCATCTTCGACAGCACGAGCACGTTGTCTTTCGCTATCTACTACGCCATCTAATCTTACTGTGCCTTTATATGTACGAACGGTAATGGGTGAACCGTCTAATAAAGGATCGTGTAATAAAGTAGCTCTTACTTGAGTAGATAGACCGCTATTGGTGATATAGAAATTATTGCTATCCCTATAATGTTTGTAATAGCGATGGCCGTCACGTGTGTATTTATAAACTTGGTAATGGTATTGACCATCTTTACCCATGTAATAATAACGACCGTCTGCTGCTTGATAATAAACACGACCATTAGCAGCATGATATTCATAAGCAACGCCTACTTTATCATTGGGGTCGGTATACCATGGGTTTAAACTCATATTCGAACAACCTGTCGTAATGGTGAGACCTAATAACGACAAGCAAAGCAAAGTAGCTTTCGCTATGTGACGTTTAAACATTTCCCACTCCTCCGTGTTATGAATTTTTGTATCACTATTCAGATAGTGTAATCCCTTACACAAGGAGGGAGGAAGTTGGTAATAACCCTGATTTTTTAGGAAACAGTTAAAAAATATAAGAATTATTTCTGAAAATTTATTATTAAATAGATTAAAAATTACTAGAATTTGCCTGAGCGTAAAACCTGTATAAAAATTTATTTCATCCCGCGCAGCTTTTAGCGCGGGATGGCAGCTACAGAATATTCAGATGATAGTTTGCACACTTAGGGGGTTACACTCGTCGCCAAGAGGTTCCTTTTGCGCTGTCCTCAATCACTATCTTCATTTCCAATAAAGTTTGACGAATTTTATCGGCCTCGCTCCAATTCTTTTCCATGCGCGCCTTTTCACGTGCAGCAATTAAGCTATGAATTTTTTCAAATTCATCTGTATCACCAGCTTGGAAAAATTGTTCCACATCTTTTTTCAATATTCCTAACACCCCACCTAATTTACACAGCAAGGCACCTAATTTCGCTGCATTCTCTATATCTTTATCACGTAAACGTTGTATCTCATGCGCTAAATCAAATAAAACAGACAAAGCAACTGGTGTATTAAAATCATCATCCATAGCAGTAACAAAAGCAGATTCAAAAATAGTCTCTTTTGCTGGTTCTCTGTCAGGTAAAAAACGCAAAGCTGTATAAAATCGAGTTAAGGCCTGTTTTGCTTGAAGCAATGCATCCTCAGTATAAACTAAGGGGCTACGATAATGACTGCCAATCAATGCATAACGTAACACTTCTGCATCGTGTTGCTGCAATACATCGCGAATGGTAATGAAATTGCCTAATGACTTAGACATTTTTTCTTTATCCATTTGCAAAAAGCCCGCATGCATCCATACGTTTACAAATTTCTTACCAGACCCTGCTTGTGATTGCGCTAATTCATTTTCATGATGAGGAAAAATAAGATCGCGGCCACCCGCATGGATATCAAAATGCTCGCCTAATAAATCCATACTCATCGCTGAGCATTCTATATGCCAACCTGGCCTACCATTACCCCAAGGTGACTCCCAATAAGGTTCGCCCGGTTTTGCTAACTTCCACAAAACAAAATCTAATGGATCGTGTTTAACCTCAACCACCTCCACTCGTGCACCGCTTTCTAATTCTTCTAAATTATGATGTGAAAGACAGCCGTATTCTTTATAACTTCTCACATCAAAATAGACATCACCATTACTTGCCACATAGGCATGTTTATTTGCCATAATTTTTTCAATTAAGGCGATCATATTGGAAATATATTCTGTGGCGCGGGGTTCATTATTAGGTTTAAGAATATTAAGCGCAGCAAAATCTTCATGCATAGCGTTAATAAAACGGTCAGTTAACGCATTAATATTTTCACCCGCTTCATTCGCACGTTTAATAATTTTATCGTCCACGTCTGTGATATTTCTTACATACGTTACTTCATAACCTCTAAAGCGTAAGTAGCGAATAATAACATCCGCCGATACATAAGTACGTGCGTGCCCTAAATGGCAGTAATCATAAACAGTGACACCGCAAACATATACACTCACCTTGTTAGCATGAATAGGTTTAAAACTTTCTTTTTGACGTGTGAGTGTATTATGAATTTGTAACATGGATTTATCTCTCATTCATTTTTTGACTAGCTAATTTAAAGGCTTGACCTAAACGATGCTGCATTTTTTTCTTACCTAAAATCGCAGCAATGTTTGCTAATTCTGGACCGTGCAATTGTCCCGTTAGCGCAACACGTAATGGCATAAATAATTTCTTACCATTAACACCTAAGGTTTGCTTCATTTCATTTAATATTTGCGGCAAATCGATACCGTATTTATCAACAGCTTGTTCTGCTTCAACAAAAAATTGTTCGCCAGCTTCTTGAATAACTTTAGCGCCTTCAATATCGATAGGCGTATTCTCATGAAAGAAAATCTTAGCCCAGTGAAGTGCATCATGGGGCGTTTCAATATTACTTTTTACTGTATCAGCAAATAAATTCGAATCCGCTTCAGGCACTTGATTTTTCACTTGCTCGCCTAACCATCGCCATAAATTCTCACTATCGAGTGCTTGTACAGCTAATTTTTGCCAAAACATTAATTGGGTTTTATCAAAACGTGCGGGTGAACGGCTTAATTTTTCTAAATAGAAATGCTTAGCCAATTCATCAAAATTAAGTAAAGATTGTGAATCGACTGTGTGCCCTAAACGCACTAAATAATTCATAATAGCCAGTGGTAAAAACCCTTGAGCTTGCATTTCATGCAAACTAAAACTGCCGTGGCGTTTTGATAAAGGTGAACCATCATCGCCAACAATTAATGAAAGATGTCCATACTCAGGCTTGGGTAAATCTAATGTCTCTAGCAACATAATTTGTCTAGGCGTATTTGCTAAATGATCTTCCCCACGCAATACATGGGTTACTTTCATCATGGCATCGTCAATAGCATTGCAAAATAAAAAGGGCGCCGTGCCATCAGCACGTCTTACTATAAAATCACCTATATCATTGCTCTCAAAACGTTGCGATCCTTTCACTGTATCGACAAATTCTATGGTCTTACCACTAGGCACTTTAAAACGCCAAGCTGGTTTTTCGCCTGCATCTAAGCGTTTTTTAATTTCATCTGCTGATAATTTAAGGCAAGTGCCGCCATAGCGCGGTGCTTGTCCACGAGAAAGTTGAATTTTACGCGCTAGCATCAATTCTTGATCGGTGCAAAAACAGGGATAAATTAATTTTTTTTCTTCTAAAATTGCATAATATTTTGCGTAAATATCTTGACGTTGTGATTGCCAATAAGGACCGTAATCACCGTGTACACCAGGACCTTCTTGCCAATTTACGCCTAGCCAATGTAAATCACTTTGTAATGCTTCTACATATTTTTCATCAGAACGTTCAGCATCTGTATCTTCTATACGTAAAATAAAAGCACCGTGATGCTTTGCTGCATATAAAGCACTAAACAAGGCTGCGCGGGCATTACCGAGATGTATCATGCCTGTTGGGCTAGGTGAAAAGCGCGTACGTACCGTCATGTTCTTGCCTCTATCATTAATCGTTTCATTTCCTTAACTGCAGGCGTTAATCCCATGAATATAGCGCGAGCGATAATGCCGTGACCTATATTTAATTCGTTTATTTGCGGGATTTTAGCGATAGCTTGCACATTGTGATAATGCAAACCATGGCCAGCATTAACTATTAAGCCAGCTTGATGGGCAAATTGCACTGCTTTATTAATTCTTTCCCATTCTTTTTTCTGTTCAGCTTCTGTCTTTGCATCAGCATAAACACCCGTATGAATTTCTATAGCGGGTGCTTTGCAGCGTAATGCTGCTTCAATTTGGCTAATATCGGGATCTATAAATAAAGAAACTTCTATGCCATGCTGGTTAAGCTGCATAGTCGCTTCGCGTACCTTGGCCTCTTGGCCTATTACATCTAATCCACCTTCTGTGGTTAATTCTTGACGCTTTTCGGGGACTAGGCAGCAATGCTCGGGTTTAATTTTTTCAGCATATTTCACCATTTCATCCGTCACTGCCATTTCCAAATTAAGCCTTGTTTGCAAGACCGCTTTGATTAACTCCACATCGCGTTCTTGAATATGCCGTCTATCTTCGCGTAAATGAATGGTAATCCCATCTGCCCCACCATTTTCTGCTGCAAATACAGCTTCAATAGGATCAGGATAACGGGTTAACCGGGCTTGTCTTAAGGTTGCCACGTGGTCAATATTTACACCTAATAAAATGGGGGCGTCTGTCATGATTAAATACTCTTTTATTACTTATTTTGGCTGTATTCTACTCTAGAGAGTGAATTGACGCATCAAGTTAGCTATTCCGTATCCAACTTTAAGAATAATTTACGGCTATAAATTTCCCTGGTACCTAATAAGGGTGTGAGCAAAAATCGAACTAAGCGTTTGGCATCTTGTAACACTGACTCATTAAGCCATTCCTCACGCGCAATGGCTAATAAGCTTTTGCCTGAAAAAATGGTAGCTTTAAATTGAGATACTTCGCCTAATTCACTCAATACAAAGCCTTGCTCAGGTACAAAGCGATAATATTTATCGGGTAAAAAGGCGGCTTGCAATTCAGCTTCTGATTTTGGCAATAATCCATAGCCCAATTCTTCTAATAAAAACTTTTCAAATGAGCGTAATATTTGCTGCTCTAAGATAGAACCTTCTAAGTGTGCGAGGGTTTTTTCATAAGCCGCATAAAGAGGAAAATGTGTATCCCATTTTTCTAATAAGCATATGAGTAATTCATTGAGATAAAGCCCGGCAAATAAGCATTCGCCTTGCAAGCGTTTGACACTGCCATTTAATTCAACTTGTGTTAGCGTCATTAATTCACCTTTACCTGTCCATGAAACAAGTAAAGGGATAAAAGGTTGCAATAACCCTTGCTGCGTAGAGTTTACTTTGCGTACCCCTTTTGCAACAACAGTTAAGCGACCGTGTGAGGCAGTAAATAATTCGACTAAAAAACTCGTTTCACGATAAGGGCGTCTATGAAGTACATATGCTTTCTCAAGCAATACTGGCTTCATTCGTAGCCTAACCCCCTTAATGCTTTATCGTCGTCTGTCCAATTTTCTTTGATCTTAACCCAAAGACGTAAAAAGACTTTTTGATTAACTAGTTTTTCAATATCACGTCTTGCTTGTATACCCACTTTCTTTAAACGCGCACCGCCTTTACCAATAATAATCACTTTTTGGCCGGGACGCTCTACCCAAATGACGGCACCAATTTCAGTTAATTTTTCACTTTGTTCAAATTGTTCAATTTCAACCGTCGTGGCATAAGGTAATTCTTCTTCCGTTGCCATAATCAATTTTTCACGGATGATTTCAGCAGCTTGAAAACGAATATTTTTATCAGTCACTTGATCTTCTGGAAAAAGTTGCGGACCTTCAGGTAAAAGTTTTGCAATTTCTTCTTCCAACTCATGAGTATGTTCTGCTTTTATGGCAGAAATTGGCATGATATGAGCAAAATTGAATTTATCTTTAAGTTTAGCTATCAATGGTAACAAATCGGCTTTATTTTCTAATAAATCTATTTTGTTAATTACTAAAATAACAGGTTTAGTGCTTTCTTGTAATTTTGTTAACACCATTTCATCTTCTTGACGCCAACTGGTTGCATCGACCATAAACACAATGACGTCTGCATCTTGTACTACTGAAGCGGCTATGCGATTCATGTAACGATTCATCGCCCGTGATTCAGCCTTATGCATACCAGGTGTATCAACATAAATAATTTGTGCATTTTTTAAGGTTTTTATTCCTAAAATTTGCCAGCGCGTAGTTTGTGGTTTAGGAGACGTAATACTTACTTTTTCTCCAATTAGGCAATTTAATAAAGTGGATTTACCCACATTAGGTCTACCAATAATTGCAACAAAACCAGATTTTAAAATAGTCATTTTTTTAAGACTCTCAACATAGCAAGGGCAGCTTCTTGCTCTGCCCGCCTGCGGCTAGTTCCTATACCAAACGTTTTTTCCATTTCTTCTACTTGGCAACTGACTGTGAAAAGCTGTTGATGGGCTTCACCTTCAATAGCATCGACAGTGTAAACAGGTAAAGGAAGACGTAATCGTTGTAAATATTCTTGCAATAATGTTTTTGGATCTTTATGACTAGAAGCAGAAGAAAGCGACTGCAATAAAGGTTCATACCATTCTACAATCTTTGCGCGTGCTGCTGCAAAACCACGGTCTAAATAGACGGCACCAATAATGGCTTCCATCGCGCAAGAAAGAATGGATTGACGCTCACTGCCACCGCTTTTTAATTCGCCTGTTCCCAAATAAAGAAATCGGCCTAATTCGAATTGCTTAGCTAATTCTGCCAGTGTATCGCGGTTTACTAAAGAAGCACGCCAACGACTTAATTCGCCTTCGGTAGCTTTAGGAAATTGATGGTAAAGGATTTCAGCAATGACAAAATTAACCACTGCATCGCCTAGAAATTCTAAACGCTCATTATGATCTCCACCTTTACTTCTGTGCGTTAAAGCCACTTTAAGTAGTTTAGGGTCTGCGAAGGTATAATGCAGTTTATTGGTTAACTCATCCATAAGCCTTAATTAATCCTTCCTAATCTATCCCATCTTATCCAATGAAGAGGGGATTGGGTTTTATCCCAACTTAACCATATTAACACAGCTTTACCGACTATATTCTTATCTGGCACAAATCCCCAATAACGGCTATCAGCACTATCATCGCGATTATCGCCCATCACAAAATACATGCCTTGCGGCACCTCTATGTCTTTATAATCATGAGCAGGTTTTGCAGGATCAATATAAATAGCGTGTTTATATCCTAATAAATCTTCTTCTTTTTGTAATACTGGCCAAGTACTGCCGTGACCATCTTTACCAATGCTATTTTTTACAAATTCTTGAGGAATTTTTTGTCCGTTTACATACAATTCTTTATTAATGTAACTGATTTTATCGCCAGGTAGACCAATGACACGCTTAACAAAATAAAAAGAAGGGTTGGGCGGCCAACGGAATACCATGATATCGCCGCGCTGTGGTTTATGCACAGGAATAATTTCTTTGCGCACAATAGGTAAACGTATACCGTAATCATATTTATTCAATAAAATAAAATCACCTATTAGCAATGAAGGTTCAAGCGAAGGTGTTGGAATACGGAAAGGTTCAAATAAGAAAGAACGTAATAAGAAAACAAGCAGCAAAACAGGAAAAAAAGACCGAGAAAAATCGATTAACATAGGGGGCTTTTTTTCATAGCGCTGTCTATGCTTACGTCTACGCGCAAGAAATAAGGCATCCATTAAATAAATAACGCCGGTAATAAGCGTGGCATAAAACAGGATTAATTCAAAATCAAAGTTCATTCTAGACTCCTATTTTTTGTCATCTATTTTAAGTACGGCGAGGAAAGCTTCTTGAGGCACTTCGACACTTCCTAATTGTTTCATACGTTTTTTCCCTTCTTTTTGCTTCTCTAATAATTTACGTTTACGACTAATATCACCACCGTAGCATTTTGCTGTGACATTCTTACGCATCGCTTTGACTGTTTGCCTAGCAATAATATGAGCACCAATCGCTGCCTGAATTGCCACATCAAACATTTGTCTTGGAATCAATTCGCGTAATTTATCTGAGACTAATCGACCGCGTGATTGCGCTTGCTCTCTGTGTACAATCGTTGCGAGTGCATCGACTTTTTCACTATTAATTAAAATATCTAATTTAACTAAATCAGCAGTTAAAAAGTGTGAAAAACTATAATCAAGCGATGCATATCCACGGCTTACGGATTTTAATCTATCAAAGAAATCCATCACGATTTCTGCCATTGGTAATTCATACACTAATGCCACTTGATTGCCGTGAAATAACATACTTTTTTGTACACCGCGACGCTCGACACAGAGCGTAATAACATTACCCAAATGCGCTTGCGGCACTAAAATATTTGCTCTTGCAATAGGTTCACGTATTTCTGCAATATAATTGACTACAGGTAGTTTAGAAGGATTATCCACATGCAGGGTTTCTCCACCTGTCGTTACCACTTCATAAATAACAGTCGGTGCAGTTGAAATTAATTCTAAATTATATTCACGCTCTAACCGTTCTTGCACAATTTCCATGTGCAACATGCCTAAAAATCCGCAACGAAAACCAAAGCCTAATGCTTCAGAAGATTCTGGTTCAAAGAAAAGTGCTGCATCGTTTAAGCGTAATTTGCTGAGTGCATCACGTAATGCAGGAAAATCATCTGAGTGAATAGGAAATAAGCCTGCATAAACTTGCGGTTTCACTTTTTGGAAACCTGGCAACATCTCTTTTGCAGGATGATGCGCATGCGTTAATGTATCACCTACTGGTGCACCGTTAATTTCCTTGATACCTGCAATAACATAGCCTACTTCACCTGCTTTTAGCGAATTAGTTGCTAAACGTTTTGGTGTAAATACACCTAAGCCTGTGACTTCATACGCACGACCGGTTGACATGACTTGCATCTTTTCACCTAATTGCAAGCTGCCATTTTTAACTCTCACTAAAGACACTACACCTAAATAAGAATCAAACCACGAGTCAATGATTAAGGCTTGTAAAGGTGCTTCAACATTACCTTCTGGCGCAGGAATTCTCGTTACTAACTGTTCCAGTAATTCATCAATACCAATACCTTGTTTAGCACTGATACGTACAGCATCTTCAGCTTCTATGCCAACGATATCTTCAATCTCATGAATCACACGTTCAGCATCTGCTTGAGGTAAATCTATTTTATTTAATACAGGAACAACTTCTAAGCCTTGATCAATAGCGGTATAACACACAGCAACCGTCTGCGCTTCTACACCTTGGCCTGCATCAACAACTAATAAAGCGCCTTCGCACGCTGCTAGCGAACGAGAAACTTCATAAGAAAAATCGACGTGTCCTGGTGTATCAATAAAATTAAGTTGATACGTTTCACCATTTTGTGCTTTGTAATTAAGCGTGACGCTATGCGCTTTAATGGTAATACCACGCTCACGCTCTAAATCCATAGAGTCCAATACTTGCGCTTGCATTTCGCGCTCTGTTAAGCCGCCGCAGCGTTGGATTAACCTATCCGCTAACGTCGATTTCCCATGATCAATATGGGCAATAATTGAAAAATTTCGAATATGTTGCATAGAGATATCTATAACCAGGTAAGGGGCAAGATGTTAACGCATTTTTGGTTAAGTTACCAATGGTTAGGCGTAAAAATACCTGTTTTACTATAAGCACCCACCAAAATTATGCAATAATTGACCATATAGAAAGGAGAAAACCCATGTCGGATGAAAAAACACCAAAAGGACAGCTTGTTATACAAATTTTGGCCATGCCGGCAGACACAAATGCAAACGGCGACATTTTCGGCGGCTGGCTAGTTTCCCACATGGACATGGGCGCAGCCATTGCTGCAAGGCGACGCGCCAAAAGCCGCGTAGTCACAGTCGCTATCGATGAAATGGCTTTCCTAAAACCAGTCTATGTAGGTGACACTGTCTGCTGTTACGCAGACATAGTCAAAGTGGGTCATACTTCTTTAAAAATAAAAATCGAAGTATGGAGCATGGGCCTTCAAACCACCGATCAAAAACAAGTTGCTCAAGGGTATTTTACTTTTGTTGCGATTGATGAAGAGAGGAAACCGCATTTGGTGGATAGGTAATTTTGCAATTTAAAATTTTTCGTATTATGAAATAAAATTTATTGTAATTATTGAAAAATAATCTATACTGTTTTTCATATCTCACCAACACATTCGCTATAAATAACTAAGTCAATTCATCACATCCCTATCTTATTTTCTAAATCTCCAACACGTTTTCTCTCGCTTTATTCCGACTCTAATTTGCCACTTAAATATTTAAGGAAAATCATGCATAACTTAATCAATGCAAACCAATACATTAAATCAACAGAAGATTTGGACTCTTTAAAAACATTAATGACTGTATTTGAGAGTAATATCAAACCGGATGGGGTAAGAAATAGAGCTTATTTAAAACTGTTATGGAACCGTAAATCAGAAAAAATTACCGTAGCAGACAATCAAGTTTACTTCCAAAGTGCAAAATCAAATGTTACCGATGGCGGAAAAGCTAGGCATTTTGCTGTCATGGACAAGCAAATATTAAATTTAAAAATTATGAAAAATGTTATTAATACTAATGTAAATTTTATTAGAGAATTTTCCCTTCTCAAGCAATACAAGGAATTAGTATTAGGTTTACATTTTATTCGATACAAAGCTAACAGATATGGTGCAAGCTATAGCTCACCCGATTGCCTTCATATTGATGATGAACCATTAGTTTTTGTTCATTTACTTAATTTAAGTCCTAATGCTTGGGGTGGCGATAATTTAATTGCCGACATTAAAACTAAAGAAATCAAAAATGTAATACGATTAGAACAACCTTTTGAAACAATAATCTTAACCAAAGATTATTATCATGCAGTAACAGCATTAGGAGCGCGAGAGGGAGTAGCTACACGCGATATACTTCTATTTACCGTTGAGCCCAATGAAACGCAGATGGAAGCTGTGGCATGAAAATATTAATAACAGGGGCAGCTTCTGGAATTGGTTTGGCCTGTACAAAGTATTACGCCTCACACGATATAACAGCAATAGACAAACAAGAAGTAGATTTAAGTGATACACTAGCTGTCAATGATTTTATATCTACCGACGACGACTTTGATGCAATGATTTATTGCGCCGGCATTAGAGAAATTGAGCTTCCTCATCAACTTACTTTTAAAGCTTGGGAGGATATTTTAAATGTTAATTTAACTTCAAATTTTCTCATTTCACAAAGCTTAATTAAAAAGTCCTTAGCACGCCAAAAACCATTGCTAATAGTCAACATAGCTAGCGTGTCTGGCTTGCAAGCTGAGCCAAATAGAGCTGCTTATGTTACATCTAAATTTGGCTTAATTGGCTTAACTAAACAATTAGCTTATCAATACGGTAAATATGGCATTCGAATAAATGCCATAGCACCTGGAATTGTTGAAACACCACTCACTGCTAATTATTTTAATAACCATTTACAGGTAGAAAAAATAAAATCAGATATTCCTGTTGGTTATTGGGGGCAAGTAACTCATATCCTTCCTTTAATTGATACTTGTTTATCAAATAACTATTTAAATGGAGCAGTTCTAGTGTGCGATGGGGGATGGTCAATTGGAAAGGATTTATAGCAAAAAAAACTAAGGAGAAAGGCATGTTTGAATTAATCTTATCTATGTCACTATGGGGCACCCTTGGAGCATTTGTTTTATGGTCAGAATTATCTGCTGTTGAAGTAGCATTTTATCGATGCTTAATTGGTGCTTTTTTTATCGGTGGATGGTTGATTAAATCAAAAGAAAAAATTAATTTAAACAAGGAAACTTTTATTACAGCAATGGCGGGTGTATTTTTAATTTTAAATTGGTTTTTTTTATTTAAGTCATTTCAAATATCTACTATTACTATAGGTAATATGTCTTATTATTTACAGCCCATCATCTTAATTATATTGAGCATTTTTATTTATAAAGAAAAAGTTAGCTTTAAAAAATGGGGATTAATTTTATTAGCATTAGGAGGTGTAATATTAACTATTGATTTACATAATCTAGCATCACCTCATATAGTACTGGGAGTTTGCTTTGCGCTACTTGCTGCACTTCTTTATTCGTTTTTAACTTTAGCAATGAAACAAATTAATCTTAGTTATATTAAAGTTATTTTTATTCAGCTTTTAACTGGTACCATCATTTTATTGCCTTTTGCTCACTTTAAACCATTAACAATGACTGCGATCATTTGCTTAATTATTATTGGTGTCATCCATACTTTATTTGCTTATTTTCTTTACTATAGCGCTATTAAAAAAACTAGCTTTACTCAAATTGCTATTTTAAGTTACTTAGATCCTATTGTTGCAATAGCGACTGATGTTATTTTTTTTCAACGAAATTTAAATTTTTTACAATCATTTGGAATAATACTGACATTTTTAACACTTTATTTACTAATAAAGCATACTCAAAAAATAGCCAAGCAAACTTTCTGAAATGACCCTTGACTATTTCAAACCAAACCCTGTAAGGTCTGCCTAAGAATTATACTTTTAGGATGAATCATTGCCATGCAGAGGCCCCCTTTCACTCTTGAAGAGTGCAATATAAAAAACAAACAATACTTTCAAACTAAGCAGCAAGCATTAGCTTTAATATTGAGTCAATTTTCAATTTTTATTGAAGAGGCACGTTACGAAAAAAGCATTCCATCAAATTTTTCTAAAAAATTTGAAATTAAAAAGAAATTTTTAGCAGAAAAGAATAGAGAATTTATTAATCTATTGGATCAGTTGTATTTTGCTATGCAAAGTAAACTTCCTACCATCGATAAGCCTAGCACAGCGGTTTTAAACTCTCTTAATAAGCAAATTTTAAATAAAAAAATATCTAAGACAGTAAATAGAGAACAACAATACAATGAATATGCTGATATTTATATTTTATTAAAAATGGTATTTAACAAATTAAATGAATTGCATCAAACCTGCATTAGGCATCTGTATCAATTAGAAATAAGATTTCAAGAGGGACAATCCTCTTCGAATCAAATACCAGCTCACCCTATTACTAATAGTACAAGAATTGAAGAAAATGATGATATTAATGACCAGTCAATAACCAATTTATTAACAGATGAAACCTGGTTAAATGTGCTTCAATTTTTAGATAAAGATGCAGTTGAAAATTTAGGAAAAACCAGTAGACGATTTTTAAATCTAACCAGAGATAAGCAGCGCTATAAGTTATTTCCAGTTGCTACAGATTTTACAGAGCCTAAAACTATTGTGTCATGCAATATAACAGGGAGGGTACGACCCGCATTCTCTCCTAATAGAAAATGGTTAGCTATTTTAAAAAGAAATCCTAATTATCTTTGCATTTACGCAGCAACAGGATCTCTATTACACAATATTCCTATTCCTAAGATTTGTTATTATTTAGATTTTTCTCATAACAGTGAAAAATTGGTAATTGGCTATTTTCAAAACGATACACCCGTAAGAAAAGTTTACGATGTGTTTGATACTAGAAATTGGACAAGGATAAATACTTTTAGCAGTCAAAAAAAGGATTTTTTTGGAAGTACCTGTGTAAATAATACTGATTTATTCGTACTCTATCCTAGCCCTACTAAAGCTGATAAAAAAAATTGTGAATTAATTTCTTACAACCTTATAACAGGTAAAGAAAAAATTTTATATGGCTTAGTAAATTTGAAAGAAACTTATGTAGACAAATTAATTGCCTCTACTGATCAAACCCAGCTATTGGGGATAGCTTCTGGAGCATATCGAACAGCCATTCATGTAATGAGTACTACTGGCGCTTTTCCATGCAAAACACTTCCCTTAGCACACTGGCTACCAGAGCGTAATACCCCTACGCAATTAATGCCTGATAGCAAAAAATTACTATTTATTACTACCATGGACCTAAGTGAACTATCAGAATATGATCCATCTACCAATACATATTCTAGTTTAATTAAATTCAAGTCTTGCAAAGTATTTCGCTTTAACATTTCCCATGACTGCCGTTATTTTGTTGCTATTATGCAACACAATAAAGAAGGTCATAAAGTTGAATTATATCATTTAAAAAAACGCACCCTATTGGGTTATTTTATTTGTCCTAATCAAGGTGTGGTTAATGATATTTATATTGACCACACCAACACTAGAGTTGTTATTGTCTTAGAAAAAGAATTACTTATTTACACTTTCGATTCAATACAACCTAATTTTGATAAATTAAGAAAAAAACATGAAGAAACATTAATTAATGGAAAAGAACAAGAAGAGTCGATGTCAATTACATCTTGCTTAACGATATAATTTGAAACTTAGAAAAGATTGATCACTTTTAAACAACCCTCGCCAAGGTTGGTAATGTAATTATTTAAGGAGAAATAACTATCATGCAAAGTTCACTAAAACCGCAGAATCCGTATGAGAATCAATATAAAGATATTCTAAACAATAGACGAAACGACTTTATTAAACAGAAAATTCCCGATATCAAAATCCAACTGAGCAAAATGGAAGCTTTAATAAACCGAGTTTTGCCTATTATTGATGGATTACATTCAGTAACAGATATTCAAACTGAATTTGCTAGTAAATTTCAAAATGCAATAAAATCATTAGAAAATATTTGCAAAGAGTTTATTCAGTTGTTTGATGAACTCTATCAAATTATGCACAACACCATTTCAACAATTCACAGACCTAATACTGCTGTTTTGACGCATCTCTTTACACAGCTTTTAGAAAAAAAATTAATCCCGCAAAAAAATGAAGAGGATCTTGTTAAAGAATATACTGCTATTTTTAATTTATTAAATATGTTATTTAAAAAGCTCTATGAGCTACATCAAGTTTGCATTGGACATATACGTCAATTGGAAATGGTGGTTGAAGAGGAAAAAATAAGCGAGGAGAAAGGAAAAGAAAAATCTATTGATAATGATGCAACTGAAGAAGAAAATGTAACAGAGGAATCAATAACAGATACACTTAATGACGAAACCTGGTTAAATATTATTAAATTCTCAAATGAAAAAGATATTGATAGTTTAGGCGCAACGAACAGTAGATTTTTAAATATAACTAGAGATCGAGAGCGTTATACTTTATTTCCTATTGCTACAGACTTTAGTCAATGCATCTCTGAAAAACATTGTGCTTTTAACGAAGAAATTTATTCTGCTTTATCTGAAAATGGAAAATGGTTAGCTGTTTCAGAACAAGAGACTATAGAGGGAAAAAAATCTAATTATATTGGGATTTATACTCCAGATGGAGAAAAAATTCACACCATACCATTAATTAGTGCCTGTCAATATTTAAGCTTTACGCATGACAGTAGTAAATTAATAATTTATCATTTAGCTAAAATTTGTGAAATTTATACAACGGCAAATTGGGAAAAAAATAATGAATTTACGATTTCACGTTTATCAACAAATATAATGTGCGTGAATAATACTTCTTTATTTGCTCTGCATTTGGTTAGATACCAACCTTACTCTTATAATACGTACTTATACTCTTACGACCTTAGTAATGGAAACAATAAATTCTTATGCGACTTAGGTCAAAAAGGCAGGCTACTATCCCAAAATAAAATTTTAGCATCCATTGATCAAACCAAAGTAATTGGAATAATTGGAGATGGCCGAACAGACTCCTTATATGTAGTAGATATCACAAATGGCACTACAAATACCATTATGCCACAGAAATTTTCACTCGGCAGAGATATGCCTCCGCTTAATTTACAACTATTGCCCCATTCCAATAAAGTACTTTTTAGCACTCCTAGCACCATGGCAATCTCCGAATATAGTTTAAAAACTAATGTAGCTAAAGGCATTCTCAAAACTTCATGTTCTGTAATAAAACATTTTAAAATTTCTAGAAATGGGCGCTATCTTGTTGCAGCTATACCTCCGCCATTCAATCCAGAAAAAAAATATAGAGAAATATATCACGCAATTGAATTATATAATCTTAGAAGCGGCAAACTTTTACAAAAAATAATTTGTCCTTTAGAAATTGACATAACAGATTTGCATATTACTGCTAAGAAAGTAGTTGTTATACAAGGCAAATATCTTTCGATTTACACCTTCAAAGGCATGGCACTCCAACCAGATTTTAACAAGTTAAGAGAAGAGAATGAAAAAATTGACAGAGAAGACATATCAAATGTCCCCATTACAACAATACAACATACAAAAGCAAAGCACATGGAAATAGAAACAGAAGAGACTGAAGAAGAGCAGCACGAATCAACCCTAAGAACTTGTATTATGTGTTAATGTTAAGAAAGAGGCTAGCTTTATGAATTGCTAGCCTCTTTCTTCTCTAGATTCAACATAATAGTTAATTTTCTATATTCATCATACAACAATGTATCTTTGAGAATAACAGTTGAAAGAGTTCGCCACGAAGTCAATTGAAAACGCAAAATAATAACTTTAGCGCTCACTATGCTATCCCCTCTTAGCTTTGCTGTATGAGTATAATTACCCGTCTTTATTAACCACTCATTAGTCGGTAATAGCTTTATAGTTCGTATACTAGCATTACTACGCAATAACACCTTATTCCAGGCTAAATAACCACCGTAAATAAGAGTAAAAAGAAGTGAGCAGCCTTTAACCCACAAGGGTATGGAAAAGAATAAAGGCAGAAATAAACTGACTATCCAAATTAATAAAAATTGAGCAACAAACCATTTCGAAGGTTTAAGATTAAAGACGTGTTCGCGCATGCTGCTTAATCATTTCCACTATACTAGCCCACTCATCAGCAGGTGTTTGATGCCCCATTAGCCAGCCAAAAAGCTCAGGATCAGTGCAATTTAGTAAATTCACAAATAACTGTTTATCGCTGTCATTAAGCTTTTGATAAGCTTCTTTAAGGAAATTTCCTAATAAAACATCAAGTTCCAGCATTCCTCGCCTACAAGCCCATTCTAATCTAGGCATATTGTCCAATATCTTTTTGTTATTTTCTTGTTGCATTTAAGGTTCTCTTTAAGTTTAATTGATATAATTTAAGGATAAAATTTACTATAAATTTTGGAAAAAATAATGGATAAGCCACAAAACTTAAAAAAACATTATATAGAATATATTTCTCAGCTTGATTTTCTTTCGCCTGAAGCGAAACAGAAATACATAGCTATAATAAAAGAACAATCTATTCCTGATAATGAAAAAACAAGAGATATGGTATTAGCCAAAATATTATGGATTTGCGAAAAGAATTTACAGCAATCTGCTAATGATCACAACAAGAAGTTGCTCGATCAATTTGCCAATAATGTAGGTTATGAAAATACCGCGCCGCGTAAACCCTATAGATAATCAGGATAGAACTAGGCATTTTTTCTATTGCAATCTCAGAATATCTATTTAATATGACACCACATTGAAAAGTGGATGTTAATTATGCCTATTCACAAAATTAAGTTAATTAATCGTGAAGAAATAGCCCCTAATACCATTGTGTTAACATTTGAAAAACCAGCTGGTTTTACCTTTAAACCGGGCCAATACGGTGGCTTTACTTTAATTGATCCCCCAGAAACTGACGCAGGTGGTATTACTAGACGTTTTTCTCTACTTAGCAGTCCTAGCGATGAACATATCACCATTGCAACTCGCGTGCAAAATTCAGCTTACAAACGGGTGTTAAACACATTGCCGTTAGGCAGTGAAATGAAATTAGCAGGGCCTACCGGTAATTTTGTTTTGCATGAAGATGCTAACACACCCGCTGTTTTTATCGCAGGTGGAATAGGTATAACGCCTTTTTTTAGCATGATAAAACATGCCTCAGAACAAGCATTACCTCACCATTTAACTTTGTTTTACGGCAATCAAGATTTACCTAATAGTATATTATTATCTGAGTTAAAAAAAATAAGTGAAACTAATTCCAATTTAACACTCATCCCTACCCTAGCTTCAGCAGATGAAACATGGCAAGGTGAAACCGGTTACATTACGCATACTATGCTAAAAAAATATATACCTGACATTACCCAGCCTATTTATTATATCTGCGGCTCACCTGCTATGGTGACAGTATTACAAGAAACTTTATTAGAAATGGATATTAATCCAGAAAAAATTCGCGTAGAAGATTTCCCAGGTTATTAATGTTTAATCTATAAGGATGTAACATGAAAAAACAAGCATTCATGCGCCATTTGGCAAATGAAGTAGAGCAATTAAAACAAACAGGTCTTTATAAAGCAGAGCGCGTTATTACCTCCCCTCAACAAGCTGTGATTCGCTTAGCGGATGGTTCGCAAGTTATTAATCTTTGCGCCAATAACTATTTAGGTTTAGCAGATCATCCTGATTTAATTAAAGCAGCAAAATCATCACTCGATGAACATGGTTACGGTATGTCATCTGTGCGTTTTATTTGCGGCACGCAATCAGTACATAAAGAATTAGAAAGTAAAATAAGCCAATTTTTAGGTATGCAAGATACCATTCTTTATTCTTCTTGCTTTGATGCAAACGGCGGATTGTTTGAAACCTTATTAGGCGCAGAAGATGCTATCATTAGCGATGCATTAAATCATGCTAGCATTATTGACGGCATACGTTTAAGCAAAGCACAACGTTTTCGTTACAATAATAATGATATGCAAGATTTAGAAGCTAAATTAAAAGAAGCTGCTTCTTGCCGAGTGAAATTAATTGCAACTGACGGTGTTTTTTCTATGGATGGCATTATTGCCAATTTACCAGCTATTTGTGATCTAGCTGACAAATACGATGCTTTAGTCATGGTAGATGATTCACACGCCGTAGGTTTTATGGGGCAACAAGGAAAAGGAACGCCTGAATATCATCACGTAATGGAACGCATTGATATTATCACTGGTACATTAGGCAAAGCATTAGGCGGTGCATCAGGCGGCTATACTAGTGCTAGCAAAGAAATTGTTGCTTGGTTAAGGCAACGTTCTCGCCCTTATTTATTTTCAAATACTTTAGCACCGACCATTGCTGCCACGTCAATACAAGTATTGAATATGCTATCAGCTAATCAGCATTTAATTAAAAAAGTACATGAAAATAGCCGATATTTTCGTAATGCTATGGAGAAATGTGGATTTACATTAACACCTGGCGACCATCCTATTATCCCTGTCATGCTAGGTGATGCAAAATTAGCAACTGAAATGGCAGATCGTTTATTACAAGAAGGTGTATACGTCATTGGATTTTCTTATCCTGTTGTTCCACAAGGGCAAGCACGTATACGCACTCAAATGTCTGCAGGGCATGACAAAATTCATTTAGATAAAGCCATTTCTGCATTTGAAACCGTAGGACATGAGTTAGGTGTAATTAAAGGAAGAAAACATGAGAGCACTTGTTAAAGAAAAACCCGAACCTGGCATATGGATGAAAGATATGCCCACCCCAGCCATGGGACCTAATGATGTATTAATTAAAATTAAAAAAACAGCCATTTGCGGTACGGATATCCATATTTACAATTGGGATGAATGGGCACAACAACATATTCCTATTCCATTAATTACCGGTCATGAATTTGCAGGGGAAGTCGTTGATATTGGTAGTGAAGTAACAGATTATTTTAAAGTTGGCGATAAGGTATCAGGCGAAGGTCATATTGCCTGTGGACATTGTCGCAATTGTCGCGCTGATAGAGCCCATATTTGCCGCAATAATGTGAGTGTCGGTGTGACACGTAATGGATGCTTTGCAGAATATTTAGTTATTCCTGCTATTCAAGCTTATGGCATTCCTGATTCCATTTCAGAACGAGTAACTTCCATCTTAGACCCTTTTGGCAATGCAACGCATACTGCTTTATCCTTTGATTTAGTTGGTGAAGATGTGTTAATTACAGGCGCAGGTCCTGTTGGCATCATGGCTGCAGCTATTGCAAAACATGTGGGTGCCCGTTACGTTGTTATCACCGATGTTAATCCTTATCGTTTAAAATTAGCAGAAAAAATGGGTGTAACATTAGCAATTGATCCGACTAAAACTTCATTGAAACAAGTAATGACTGATTTAGATATGAAAGAAGGTTTTGATGTTGGATTAGAAATGTCGGGGAATGCACATGCATTTAATGACATGATTACTTACATGAATCATGCAGGAAAAATTGCTCTGTTGGGATTTTTGCCTAAAAATACAGGCATTGATTGGAGTCAGGTTATTTTTAAAGGATTAATTTTAAAAGGTATATACGGCAGAGAAATGTTTGATACGTGGTATAAAATGACGACCATGCTGCAGAGTGGGTTAAACATTGAGCCTATCATTACACATGAGTTTCCTGTGGATGATTATGAAAAAGCATTTGAAGTCATGCGCTCTGGAGAATCTGGTAAAGTAATTTTGAATTGGTAAAAGAAGCAGCCGCGATGGGAGCGCAGCGGACATCGAGGGTTCACGTGAAATAGCGATGACGGTGGAACCTCGATGTCCGCTGCGCTCCCATCGCGGCTACCTTTAATTACTTTTTAAACTTCTTAGCTAAATACTCAAATACTGCCCTAACTGACATCGCTTCCCCACCCTGAGGCTTCCCAGGCTTAGTGCGTAAGTTATAAGCCATAATGTCAAAGTGAACCCAAGGGATATCATCAGGCACAAATTCTTTTAAAAATAATGCAGCCGTAATCGCACCACCGTAAGGTTCAGTAGCATTATTGTTAATATCAGCAATACTACTATTTAAATACTCTCTATACGGTGCATACAAAGGAAGGCGCCATAAAGGATCTAACGCTTTTTCACCTTCTTTGATTAGTGCGTTAGCAAGGTCATCATTGTTAGAAAATAAGGCTGATAATTCTGTACCCACAGCAACTCGGGCTGCGCCTGTTAACGTTGAAATATCCACTATTAACTCAGGTTTTTCACTTACTGCTTCAGTTAGCGCATCAGCTAACACTAAACGACCTTCCGCATCGGTATTACCAATTTCTACTGTCAAACCTTTACGCGTATTGATTACATCCCCTGGTCTATACGCATTACCAGCAATCACATTTTCAACTGCAGGAATGAGCACACGCAAACGAATAGGTAAATTAGCTTGCATTATCATTTTTGCAAGCCCTAGCACATGCGCACCACCTGCCATATCTTTTTTCATTAACAACATGTAAGGCGCACTTTTAATATCTAAGCCACCCGAATCAAAGCACACCCCTTTACCAACCAAAGTAACTTTAGGATGCGATTCATCACCCCAACGTATATCTATCAAACGCGGTGCATCATCACTTGCTCTACCAACAGTATAAATAGCAGGGTAATTTTCTTTTAATAACGCTTCACCTGCAATTTGCTTGAAACTGGCTTTATGTTCTTTGGCTAATTTTTCTGCGTAATCTGCGAATTGCGAAGGACCCATATCATCAGCAGGAATATTGATTAAATCTCTGATAACGTAAATAGCTTGTAAAATAAGCTCTACTTTCTCTGCTATTTTTACCGGTAAATAGAGTTTACCAGGTAATTTAGTTGCTTTTTTATACTTAGTAAATTGATACGCACCCAAACCCCAGCCTAGAGCATAATTTGCATACTTTTCTTCATCATTTATCTCTAAGCGGTAATTACCATCGGTTAATGTTAATGGTAATTGACCTAAAGCTAAAAAGTTATCTTCCATATTACTACTAAAAATAACGCTTTCTACTGCTCCTTTATTATCAGGAATAAAACGCAAAGTTCCTGCTTCACCCGTAAATTGTGTAGCTGTCAGCCATTGCTGTACGGTTTTACTTTGCTTTGCTTGCCAAGCAGCAAATTGGGTTGGTGTGATGAGGGTGATAGGAATAAGAGAATCAGCATTTGACGTGAAGCAATTTAACATAAGAACCTCTAGATAAATGACATCCTGCTGCAAATGCAACAGGATGCGGTTAGCAACTTATGCAGCAATCATTGTTTCTGCTGGCGTGTAAGGTTGGTGCAATGCTTCAGCAACTGCTTTGTAAGTGATCTTGCCTTGGCATACGTTTAAACCATGCAGTAAATGATGATTTCTACGCATTGCATTTTTATACCCTTCTTTTGCAAGCATTAATACAAAGGGTAATGTCGCATTATTTAATGCAAAAGTAGAGGTACGTGGTACAGCACCCGGCATATTAGCAACACAATAATGCACAACCCCATCTATGATGTAGGTAGGATTTTCATGCGTGGTAGGTCTACTTGTTTCAAAGCAACCGCCTTGATCAATTGAGACATCCACAATCACAGAGCCATTACGCATGCGGCTTAACATACTTTTAGTAACTAAACGGGGCGCTGATGCACCCGGAATCAAAACAGCACCAATCACTAAATCCGCACTTAATACATGTTCTTCAATCGAATCCGTCGTTGAAAAAACCGTATTAATTTTAGAGCCAAATTGCAGATCTAAATGATATAAGCGCTCTAGTGATTTATCAATTACGACCACGTGCGCACCCATACCCATGGCAACACGCACAGAGTTAGTGCCGACAACACCACCGCCAATTACCACAACTTTAGCGGGCGCAACACCTGGAACACCACCTAATAAGATGCCTCTACCGCCGTTTTTAATTTCTAAGCTATTCGCACCTGCTTGAATAGCCATGCGCCCTGCTACTTCACTCATAGGCGCAAGCAAGGGTAGTCCACCGTGAGGCCCTGTCACTGTTTCATAAGCAATCGCTATGCAACCCGATTCTTGAAGCAACTTAGCCTGCTCTGGATCAGGAGCCAAATGCAGGTAAGTAAAAAGAATCTGGTTTTCACGCAACATACGGCATTCTTGCGGTTGAGGTTCTTTTACTTTAATGACCATTTCAGCTTGGCTATAAATTTCTTGCGCAGTATCAACAATGCGCGCACCCACTAATTTATAGGCATTATCCTCAAAACCAATTTTATCTCCTGCCCCTTTTTCTATAAGGACTTGATGGCCATTGGTTATCAATTCCCTGACACTACTTGGTACCAATCCAACGCGATATTCAAAATTTTTTATCTCTTTTGGTACACCAATTAACATAGCGCTCTCCTGTTAGTGAAACATTTCCATCCATAATTTATTAATTCGCTGTACAAAGGCAGCAGGATCAGGTAGCGAACTGCCTTCTGCTAACAAAGCTTGTTCAAAAAGTATTACTGTCCACTCTTTTAATTGTTCTTCGTTAGTATTTTCATTTAATTTTCGCACTATACGGTGTTCTGGGTTTAATTCCAAAATAGGTTTTGCTTCAGTCACTGGCTGGCCAGCCGCTTTTAGCAAACGTTCCATTTGTGGACCCATCGCGTCTTGATCTCTCACTAAGCAAGCAGGAGACGTAGTTAAACGATGCGATAAACGCACTTCTTTTACTTTGTCAGCTAAAAAAGTTTTTACTTTAGTTAGCAAAGGATTTAATTCTTCTGTTAACTCTTTTTCTTTTTTCTCTTCTTCTTGCTTAGCTTCTGCATCTTCAGCGACAATATCTTCTAATTGCAAATCCCCTTTAGCGACTGACTGCAATGCTTTACCTTCAAATTCAGGTAAATGTGCAATGACCCATTCATCTATTCTGTCAGTAAGCAACAATACCTCTATATTATTTTTGCGAAATATTTCTAAATGTGGACTAGATTTTGCAGCATTGATATTTTCCGCAGTGATATAATAAATTTTCTTTTGATTAGGTTTCATGCGTGATACATACGTTTCTAATGAAACTGTTTGAGTATCTTCAACATTCGTTGAAAAACGCAGTAATTTTGCTATGCGTTCGCGATTAGCAAAGTCTTCCGCTGGACCTTCTTTTAAGACATTACCAAATTCGCGCCAGAAATCCGCATATTTTTGCGGTTCATCTTTAGCTAATTTTTCCAATAAATCTAATACATGACGAACTAGCGCTTGGCGTAACTTAGAAATAGTGGGATGATCTTGCAATATTTCTCTAGAGATATTGAGCGGTAATGCAGTTGTATCTAAAACACCGCGTACGAAACGTAAATAATGCGGCATGAATTGCTCAACTTGATCCATAATAAAGACGCGTTGAACATACAATTTTAAACCATGGTGCGTATCACGTTGCCATAAATCAAAAGGAGCATGCGCAGGAATGTAAAGTAAAGTTGTGTAATCGATATTGCCTTCTACTTTTCGATGTGTGTGAGCAAGCGGCCCTTCAAAATCATGTGCAATATGTTTATAAAACTCATCATACTGTTCAGGCTTAACTGTATTTTTTGGCAAAGCCCATAAAGCTGTTGCACGATTGATTGTTTCCCATTCATCAGTCGGTTTTTCATCTTCATTTAATTTAGGCATTAAGATAGGTAAATTTAAATGATCTGAATATTTAGTGATAACACTGCGTAAACGCCAATTATTTAAGAAATCATCTTCATCTGCTTTTAAATGTAAAATGATATCGGTACCACGTGAAGGTTTCTCTATGTTCGTAATGGTATATTCACCATCACCGTTAGATTCCCATTTCACACCATGCTCAGCACTTAGTCCAGCGCGTCGCGTTAATACTGTCACTTTATCTGCAACGATAAACGCCGAATAAAATCCTACACCAAATTGCCCAATTAAATGTGCATCTTTCTTTTGATCGCCTGTTAAGCGAGATAAAAATTCACGTGTACCTGATTTTGCAATGGTACCTAAATTTTCAATCACTTCTTCACGGCTCATACCGATACCATTATCACTAATGGTGATAGTCTTTGCATCTTTGTCAAAGCTAACTTTGATTTGCAAATCTGAATTTGCTTCAAATAAAGCAGGATCTGATAGCGCTTCAAAACGTAGCTTATCGATTGCATCTGAGGCATTTGAAACTAATTCACGTAAAAATATTTCTTTGTTGCTATAAAGTGAGTGGACGACGATATTAAGTAATTGTTTTACTTCTGCTTGAAAACTAAGCTTTTCTTGATGAGCATCAACAGTCATGATTATCCTCCAGATGTTGCAATTATTCTTGAGGATACTATATAGGCGACTTTGAAATATTCAAGAGAATCTGAAGATATATCTCAATTTTTTATCAATTTTTTATCAATTTTTTACACAAGAGAATACCCAAGAATGCAAATAATAAGGGCGGCAGGAAAGCAGCGGCTATAGGGGGAAATTGAAAAACAATACACAATTGCCCTAACATGGCATTTAATATAAAAAAGCCAAACCCCGCTAAAATTCCAGCCATGATACGCCAGCCCATAGTGGTTGCACTGAGAGCGCCTAAAACAAAAGGAATAGCTAAAAAAATCATGACTAAAGAAGCTAAAGGTTGAAATATGCGCTTCCAAAAGTCGAATTGATACTCACTTGCTTGTAACCCATTACGTTTTAAATAAGAGGCCATTTTTGCAAGCTTGGGCAGCGACATTTGATCTGGTTCAACCAAGCCTACGTTTAATAAATTATGATTAAACTTTACACCCCATTCGGCTTCTTTTAAAAATTCACTTTTGGTTCGTTCAGGGTAAAAAGTGGTTTTACTCACTTCCTTCATTTGCCATTCACCGTTTTTTAATTCCATACTTTTTGCGTAATAGGCGGCTTGTAGTTGCTCATCATTATTAAATTGATAGCGTGTTACCCCTTCTAGCAATTGTCTACCTACAACGTGCTGGACGTGGATAAAATTATTATCGACATGAAACCAGACACCGGTTGCAGTCACCACGGTTTGGCCGCCGTTTTGCGCATTTTCTTTGCGTACTTCTGCTTTAGAGCTGAGACTAGGACCAGCCCATTCTCCTAATGCAGTAATGAGTAAAATTAATAAGAAAGCAGAACCTAATACGCTAACAATAATTTGCTTGATAGAAAAACCCGATGCACGCATCACAGCTAATTCGCGATGGGAGGAAAGGATACTCAAGCCAATGATGCATCCTAGCAAAATTAGCATGGGAGAAAATTGATAAAGCTCATTAGGTAATCGCAACACCATGTAAAAAATAGCTTCACCTAAGCCATAATCGCCTTCACCAATATTTTTTAATTCTCTTAATAAAAGAATAAGAGACAAAATCCCTGTGATAATTAGGCAAACCAATCCAGTTGCATTTGCAATAGTACTTCCAATATAACGCTGCAAAATTTTAATCATGGCTTATTTCCATTGCCGTTTATTATAAAACAATACGGCTAACACTAAGATTAGCATGAGTACATGCACCCACCACATGCCTAGATAAATTGAAATACTACCTTCTTCAGTCCATCGTCTAGCAATAATGAGGAAATTAACATACACGATATAAATTAAAATAGCAGGAAGTAAAGTGAGATAACGCCCTCGTCTGGGACGCACAGAACTCAAAGGCACCGCTAACAAAGCTAGCAATAATGCAGAAATAGCCAAAGAAACGCGCCACTGTAACTCAGCAGCGCTTTCTGGATTTTTATAATCCTGCCAAAGTTCTGCTGTAGACATGGATTCTACTTCCGTATGATTGGCTTTCACTTCAGGTTGTGGAATGCGTACATTGTATTTTTTAAATTGAATAATTTTATAATCATTTTGACCTGGTATGCCTTCGTAGCGATAACCATCCGTTGTTACAAAAAATTGATCGGCAGATTCTTTATCTTTTTCTTGATAACCTTCTTTAGCTACAACTAATGTCCAAGCTCGCTGTCCATTAGGTTGTGCATCAGGCAATACTTTTTCTTGTGCTAGAAAAACATGTTGCGCTCGCTGCCTGTCCCGTGACAATTTCTCTACGTACATAACATGCCTTCCATCAGGACTCGCTTGGAAGCGACCAGGTATCAGAGTTTCAATTAAATGCAGTGTTACCTCATTATTTCCCATTGCTTGCTCGCGCTTCCCCGATATCCAGGGATTTACCCACAGCATGAGGTATAAAACCGCTACAGCAACGAGCATCGCAACAAAAAGAGTGAGACGAATAAGCCGCCTTTGGCCGTAGCCGCACATTTGCAGCACTAGCATTTCATTGTCCGCATATAGGCGCCCGTAGGCGAAAATAATCCCTAAATACAAACCAAGCGGCAATAGTAGAGCAAATAAATAGGGCGCTTCAAAACTCACTAATTGCAAAAAGACGCTGGTAGGAATTTTACCTATTGCAACAAAGTTTAAGTAACGCACCATTTGTTGACTTAAAAAAGCCACCACTAAAATGACCGTGATCACTAATAAAGTGCTTACTACTTCTCGCGAGAGATATCTGCTGATAATCACAGGCTAACCTTCATTTAGCTAAAAGACAGTTACTTAGAAAACTGGTCTAATTATAACTCGAAGTAGCGAGTGACAAATCTTTTTTTTTGAATAAACTCTAAAAGATATATTAACCCTGTGGAGCAAAACATGAAGTTTAGCGTCAAAACGACTGACCTCAATAAACAAGGCAAAACCTGCCTAATGATTGGCATTTACGAAAATAAAGAATTAACCCCAAGCGCCAAATTAATCGATAAAACCCTGCAGGGACATATACAACAATTACTCAAACGCGGTACGTTTAGCGGCAAAAAAAACCAAATATTATCGCTATATCCTGCTAATGCCGCGATGGAGCACATTATGCTTATAGGCTGTGGCAAGGAAGGCAGCCTTACGCCTACTGGCTTTCGTAAATTAATCATAGCTGCAGGCAAGTCTTTAATTGCGACTAAAGCAAGCGCTGCTACCTGCTATTTAACTGAAGTGGACATTCCAAACCAAGATTTAGCTTGGAAAATAAAACAAATCACTGAAGCCATTTCGGATGCTCTTTATCAATTTGATCTATTTAAAAGCGATAAAGAACCCGTTTTCCTAAAAGAATTTACTATCGATACACCTGATAGTAAGCAACAAAAAATGGCGAATTTAGCTCTAAAACAAGGGGAAGCTATCGCTAATGGTGTATTTTTAACCAAAAATTTAGCTAATTTACCTAGTAATATTTGCACTCCCACGTTTTTAGCAGAACAAGCTAAAGAATTGGCTAAGCAATATAAAAAATTAAGCTTAACTATCTTGGAAGAAAAAGATATGCAAAAGCTTAAGATGGGTGCTTTATTAGGTGTCTCTCAAGGGAGTGCTGAAGACGCTAAATTGATTTGCCTAGAATATAAAGGTGCAGATAAGAAAAAAGCCCCCGTTGCCCTAATTGGCAAAGGTGTCACTTTTGACACGGGTGGTAATTCGTTAAAACCAGCCGATGCCATGGTAGGAATGAAATACGACATGTGCGGTGCTGCCTCTGTGCTAGGCACCTTAAAAGCGGCAGCTGAATTAGATTTACCTATTAATATCGTGGGGATTATACCCGCCGTAGAAAATATGCCAGGGGGAACAGGTTATAAGCCTGAAGATATTTTAACCAGCATGTCAGGTCAAACTATTGAAGTCATAAGCACTGACGCAGAAGGGCGTTTAATCCTAGGTGATGCCCTCACTTATTGCGAGCGCTATAAGCCTGATGTCGTGATTGATATTGCTACATTAACCGGCGCAGTGGTGATTGCACTTGGTTTTCATGCCTCAGGTTTAATTGCAAACGATGAAGCGCTAGCTCAGGATTTATTAAAAGCAGGCATTGAAAGCAATGATAGAGCATGGCAACTACCGCTTTGGGATGAATATCAAGAACAAATCAAAAGCCCCTTTGCTGATATGGCAAATACAGGTGGTCGCTCAGCAGGAACCATTACCGCTGCCTGCTTTTTATCGCGTTTTGCTAAGAAATTCCGCTGGGCGCATTTAGATGTTGCAGGCACTGCTGCCATGATGATGGGAACTAGTGAACGCATGGCAACTGGACGTCCTGTTCCTTTATTGGTTCAATATCTGCTAGATAAGGTTAATCAACATGCCAAAAGTTGATTTTTTCGTGCTAGAAACAGAAAGTGCACAAAAATCGTGGTTTTTTGCTTGTGGGCTAGTTGAGAAATATTATGCTGCTCAACAAAAAATTTATCTCCATACAGAAACGGCAGCAGAAGCAGAACGTTTAGATGCGTTATTATGGACGTTTAAAGAAGATAGCTTTTTACCCCATACCATTTATCAAGCGGGGGAGGTAAATCCCCCTGCTATACAAATTGGTTATCAAGAGAGCGTCCCTTCTCATCACGATGTGTTGATAAATTTATGCACGACTGTACCAAGCTTTGCTAAGCAATTTGAGCACATTATAGAAATTGTTTTTACAGAGCCCCTTGTGCAACAATTAGCACGTGAGCGCTATCGCCACTACCGCGACTCAGGATTTACATTAAATACACATAAATTAAAAGCTCACCAAGCTTAACATCTGATTAATCATAGAGAAGAGCATGACGAATATAGATAAAGTTTATAATCCGCAATCCATTGAACAACATTGGTATCAAACTTGGGAAGAAAAAGGGTATTTCGCCCCCAGTGGCCAAGGTGCACCTTATTGCATTATGCTGCCACCGCCTAATGTGACTGGTAGTTTACACATGGGACATGGTTTTGGATTCACACTCATTGATGTGCTTATTCGTTATCAACGCATGATGGGTAAAAATACATTGTGGCAAACAGGAACCGATCATGCAGGTATTGCCACACAAATGGTTGTAGAAAGACGGTTAAATGTAGAAAATAAAACGCGTCATGATTTAGGCCGCGATGCCTTTGTAGAAAAAATTTGGGAATGGAAAGAAGAATCAGGCGGCAATATCACACGACAATTACGTCGCTTGGGTGCTTCTATGGATTGGTCTCGTGAACGATTTACGATGGATGATGAGTTATCGCAAGCCGTGCGCGAAGTATTCATCAAACTCTATGAAGAAGGTTTGATTTACCGAGGTAAACGTTTAGTTAATTGGGATCCCGTTTTATTAACGGCAATTTCAGATTTAGAAGTCGTTAATCAAGAAGAAGATGGGAAGCTTTGGCATATTCGTTATCCCTTAGCGCAAGAATCAGGTTACTTAGTTGTTGCAACGACTAGACCTGAAACATTGTTAGGTGACGTTGCGGTTGCTGTGCATCCTGATGATGAACGTTATAAACATTTAATCGGTAAAGAAGTGAAACTTCCTTTAACCGATAGAACGATTCCTATCATTGCAGATGATTACGTCGATCCCCTTTTTGGTACAGGTTGCGTTAAAATTACGCCCGCTCATGATTTTAACGATTACGCTGTAGGCACTAGACATGGTTTAACACCTATTAATATATTTACCCCTACCGCTCATTTAAATGATCAAGTTCCTACTGCTTACCAAGGTTTAGAACGCTTTGCTGCGAGAAAAAAAATCGTCGCGGATTTAGAAGCACAATCGTTAATAGAAAAAATTGATAATCACAAGTTAAAAGTGCCACGTGGCGATAGATCTAATGCCGTTATTGAACCTTATTTAACTTATCAATGGTATGTCAATTCTAAGCTCTTAGCAGAACCTGCCATTAAGGCAGTAGAAAATGGTGACATTGCGTTTGTACCTGAAAATTGGAATAAAACTTATTTTCAATGGATGCATAACATTGAAGATTGGTGTATCAGCCGTCAGTTATGGTGGGGACATCGCATTCCTGTTTGGTATGATGAAGCAAATGGAATTTACGTAGGACAAGATGAAGTAGATGTTAGAAAACGTTATAACCTTGCAGATGACATTATTCTTAAACAAGATGAAGATGTATTAGACACTTGGTTTTCATCTGCCCTCTGGCCTTTTTCTTCATTAGGCTGGCCTAAAGATACTATTGAATTAGATACTTTCTTTCCTACCAATGTATTAGTAACTGGCTTTGATATCATCTTCTTTTGGGTAGCAAGAATGATAATGATGAGTCTTAAATTTACTGGTCAAGTACCCTTCCGCGAAGTCTATATCACAGGCCTTATTCGCGATGCAGAAGGTCATAAAATGTCAAAATCGAAGGGAAATGTGCTCGATCCCATTGATTTAATCGACGGTATTTCAGCTGATGCCTTAGTACAAAAACGTACTTACAGTCTCATGCAACCTGCCATGGCACAAAAAATTGAAAAAGCGACCCGTAAAGAATTCCCTGAAGGTATTCCAAGTTATGGCACGGATGCATTGCGCTTTACTTTCTGCTCCGTTGCTTCTTACACAAGAGATATACGTTTTGACACTAATCGTTTAGCCGGCTATAGAAATTTTTGTAATAAATTATGGAATGCATCACGTTATGTGATGATGAATACAGAAGACAAAAAAATTGAAGCGGTAGAGGCTAACGCTTTATCTGCTATCGATAAATGGATTTTATCGCGCTTGCAAACAACCATTGAAGCTGCACATTTAGCATTGAAGCAATATCGTTTCGATTTATTTGCGCATGCACTTTATGATTTTACCTGGAATGAATTTTGTGATTGGTATTTAGAATTATCTAAACCTATTTTAACCGGTAATGAAAATTCAGACATACAAAATGGAACCAGGCATACATTAGTGAATGTCTTAGAAACTTTATTGCGTTTACTTCATCCTATTATGCCTTTTATCACAGAAGAAATTTGGCAACGCATCGCTCCACTTGCGCACAAAGAGGGAAATAGCATTATGCTACAACCTTACCCACGTGAAGAGTCTAACTTAATTGATCAAACTGCAGTGGATCAAATTGAATGGCTTAAGCGAGTGATTGTTGCGATTAGGACCATACGCAGTGAAATGAATATTGCACCTGGCAAACCCTTACCAATTCTATTACGTAAAGGCACTGGGCAAGATAGAGATTATGTTGCGAAGCAGCACAATTTAATCATGACGCTAGCACGTTTAGAAAGCATTAATTGGCTTAGCGAGCAAGATTCTCCACCACCTTCAGCTACTGCCTTTGTAGATGAATTAGAAATCTTTATTCCTATGGCTGGCTTTATTAATAAAGAAGAAGAAACAGCGCGTTTAAATAGAGAAATTGCGAAACTTGAGAAGGAACTGACTGGTATTGCAAATAAACTGCAAAATCCTACGTTTGTGGAAAAAGCGCCTGTGCCTGTTGTTGAAAAAGAAAAAGCTAAACACCAGGAAATAGAAACGACTTTAGCTAAGCTTAAAGAGCAATTACAAAAGCTAGCTTAATACTTTGAGTTAAGGGGCTACCATGCCCCTTTTACCTTAACCTAAACGATAAAAAACGGAGCAGTGAAATCCCATTATTTTTTTCTAGCATAGACCTTCCTTTTGATAAAGCTACTTTTTGTGTTGAGTCAGACTATTAATCAATAACTTAGATAATTTTGCATATTAATTTAATTTGCACTTATAAAGAATATGAACTAAAATTGCACAAAATGTAATTTAATCCTTTTGAGCAACACGTTGAAATGCAGAATGCAGTATATGAAAAATAAACATATCAAAAACCATCCTTGCCTAACCCATGCTAACGAATTGAGGGATATATGCAAACCTCTGCACAAAATTGATATTACTTACTTTGGCTACGCCTATATTACTAAGCAAAGTGAGTTTTCTGTTTTTAATAATCATGCTAATTTCTTAGAGCATTATTTGCTTAATCATTATTATAATGCTGATATACATTTAGCCAATTTAAATAAATTCAATAGTTACCTAGTTTTAGAT
>BMAH01000018.1 GCA_014132615.1 Gammaproteobacteria bacterium | reverse complement strand
CGTCATCCCTGTACGCTTGCGCAGATTTCTGTCATCGAATTACTAAACATCTACATGGTTGATGACAAAATTTTTAATGGCTAATTTAACGAACAACAGTGCGCTGCATCTATGATGATAATGCTAAGCCCTTCTATCAAGATTATCTCTCAGGACAATTAAGTATCGATGCTTCTCACTACCGGTCTTTCATCCAAGCCATCCTCGCCCGGATAAAGTATCGTGCTACCCCATTCAGACCATGAGCCATCGTAAACAGAATGATCAGTGTGGTTCATTAAATCCAACACCACATCTAATATAGGCGCTGTAATAGCAGAACCGCAGGTTGTGACGATAGGTGCTTCTAATACCACACCTATGCCTGTGAATTGTTTACGTATACGTTCTATGGGTTTGAATCGTCCGTCAGATTCAAACATAGTCATATAAGGGAAAGAAAAACTGCCAGGAATATGGCCTGAACGAAGGTTAGGTCTTGGTTCTTTACCACCTGCATAGCGCACTGGGTGGCGCACATCAACTACTTGCTCAGTAGGATGATTTAAATTTGTTTTCATTTGTACAAGTGAACGTATGAGATGTGCTTGGTAAGTTACTGTATAATTTTTCTTAGGCGTTACTCTTGCTTCGCCTTGATCTACTTTGCCGCCGTATTTTTGCCATGCATCAAAGCCACCGTCTAAAATATAAAGTTGATTTGGGTTATGGCCAAATACTTTAAACATCCAAAGCGCACGACAGCTGGTATGTAAAGGACTGCGATCATAAAGAATAATTTTATGATCGTTAGTAATCCCAAGCTCACCTACTTTTGCGCTAATGAAGTCTTCATCGCGGGTAAGCATATTAGGCAGGCTAGATTCTTTTTCATGAAATACATTTAAATCTAAAAAACGTGACCCAATAATATGCCCTGCTTCAAATTCAGCTTTAGCATCACGGCCTTCCGTAGGCAGAAACCAAGTGGCATCAAGAATAACCACATTCTTTTGGCCTTTACGGAATTTATCTAACTGTGTTGCATTAATGAGCCAGGGCATAGGTTAGCTATTACCTTTTTACAACCAATAAACGAATACGAATAAAAATAACCAAACTACGTCTACAAAGTGCCAATACCAGGAAACTGCCTCAAAGGCAAAATGGTGCTCAGGGTAAAAGTGACCTCTTAAGACGCGAATTAGTATTATAGCTAACATGATAACACCAATACTGACGTGCATGGCATGTAAACCTGTTAGGGTGAAGAAAGTACTACCATAGATACCACTTTTAAGTGTTAAACCTAATTCAGTATAAGCTTCAATATATTCATGAGCTTGGAAGGTTTCAAAGATAGCACCTAAGGCAATAGTTAACACTAAGCCTATGATAATTTGTTTACGATTATCTTTTTTAAACCCCCAATGCGCCCAAGTTACCGTGACAGCACTGGTTAATAAAATCAATGTGTTAAGTGCAGGAATACCCCAAGTTGGGATAACCCCTTCAGGGCCAGGGAAAAGTTGTGGATTAGGATTAGTTAGTAATGGCCATATGGCTTGGAAATTAGGCCATAAAAATTCATGCGTTGCCGCACCTTTTGATAACCAAAGAGATGTTGCTAGCGGCCCGGCTGTATTACCTAATTCCGTCAAACTAAACATGCGGGTATAAAAAAGTGCTAAGAAAAACACACCGAATAAGGCAGTTTCAGACACAATAAACCAAAGCATACCCCAACGATACGTTTTATCCATTTGATCACTGTGCATACCGCGTTCACTTTCGTGAATGACTGCACCAAACCAGCCCACCATAGTGGTAATGAGTAAGGCAACGCCTAATGCCATGAGGTAAGGACCGATTGCGCCTTCATGCAATACTTGCACCAAACCTAGTACCGTTGAGAAAAGCCCCAATGAGCCAATGATAGGCCAAAAAGAGGGGGCAGCAATAAAATAATAGTTAACAGGAGTATATTTTTTAGCTTGATTATCAATCATTATCCCTTCCTTGCTTCTTCTTTAGGGGTTGCATCAAATAAGGTATAAGCCAGTGTAATCACGTGTACATCTTTAGGTAAATCTTTATCAATTTGAAACACCAATGCCATATCTCGACTTTCACGACCCTTCAATGTTTGCTGATTAAAGCAAAAACATTCAATTTTATGAAAGTGACTAATAGAGGTTGTTGGTGTCATGCTAGGTATAGCCTGCACAGTCATGGTTTTATCTGTTGCATTTTTAGCGAAATAAACAATTTTATTACTTTCGCCAGGATGCACGCGTATGGATTTTTGCTTGGGATAAAAATCCCAAGGTAAACCATTGTGATTCACTGAGAGAAATTGCACTGTCACAGTACGCGTTAAATCTACAGATTGATCACCCCCTTTTACTTCTGTTAGCAATTGGCCACCTCTAGTCGAAGTGTTAGTGCCTATGCTTTTGCATAACAAACTGTATAAAGGGACTAATGCAAAGCTAAATGCAAACATCACGGCGGCGGCAATGCCGCCTATGACGTAAATCTTTTTATGTGATTTGGATGGGCCCGACATGCCTACTCCTCATAACGCCCGTGCACTTCACCAGAAATAGTTTGTATTGCTGGCGGTGTTGAGAAACTGTGGTATGGAGCAGGCGAATCAATTGTCCACTCTAACCCGTGTGAACCTTCCCATACTCTGCCATCTGCTTGAATACCTTTTCCAGCTAAGGTTCTGATGAGATTGTAGAGGAAAATTAATTGGGCAAAACCTAAAATAAAGGCACCCACAGTTGCCATCATATTAAATTCAGTGAATTGAATCGCATAATCTGCAATACGACGGGGCATACCTGCTAAACCTAAGAAGTGCATAGGGAAGAAGGTAACGTTGATACCAATGACGGTTAGCCAAAAATGCCATTTGCCTAAGGTTTCATTGTAGTAACGGCCGCTCCATTTTGGTAACCAATAGTAAATAGCACTAAAGATAGAGAGCAGAGCGCCAGCTACTAGTACGTAATGGAAGTGCGCAACAACAAAATAAGTATCTTGGTATTGATAGTCAGCAGGAACAATAGCAAGCATCAATCCAGAGAAACCACCTATAGTAAAGAGAATAACAAAGGCAACTGCAAATAACATGGGTGTTTCAAATGTAAGCGAACCACGCCACATAGTAGCTACCCAGTTAAATACTTTGATACCCGTTGGTACAGCAATCAACATGGTCACATACATAAAGTAAAGCTGAGTACCGACTGCCATACCCGCTGTGAACATATGGTGTCCCCAGACAATGTAGGAAAGGAAAGCAATCGCAGCAACAGCAGCTACCATGAAGTGATAACCGAATAGTTTTTTGCGTGAAAAAGTTGGAATGACTTCAGATACAATACCAAATGCTGGCAAGATCATAATGTACACTTCAGGGTGACCGAAGAACCAGAATAAATGTTGGAACATGATAGGATCGCCACCGCCTGCTGCATTAAAGAAGGAGGTACCGAAGTGTCTATCAAATAAAACCATGGTTACAACCCCTGCTAATACGGGCATAGCACCGATTAACAAGAAGGCTGTGATAAACCAAGTCCACACAAATAAAGGCATTTGCATCCAACCCATGCCAGGTGCACGTAAGTTGGTAATGGTTGCGATAATGTTGATTGCACCAAGAACAGAAGAAATACCCATTAAGTGAATAGCAACGATTAAATAATCGGTGCTAGGCGGACCGTATTGGGTAGAAAGCGGTGCATACATAGTCCAACCAAAGTTGGGACCTGAACCCGGCAAAAACAAAGACATGATGAGCAAGGAAAATGCAAAAGGCAGAATCCAAAAACTCCAGTTGTTTAATCGAGGTAAAGCCATATCGGGCGCACCTATCATCATAGGCACCATCCAGTTAGCTAAACCAACGAAAGCAGGCATGATGACACCAAATATCATCACCAAACCGTGCACTGTGACTAACATGTTATAAAAATTAGGATCAAAAAATTGCATGCCTGGCTCAAATAATTCTAAGCGAATTAATAAAGCCATGCCGCCGCCCACAAAAAGCATGAGCAAACTAAATAATAAATAAAGCGTACCTATGTCTTTATGATTGGTAGTAAATACCCAACCTTTAATCCAAGGGCCCAAACCATTCTTTAAAGAATGGTGAGCAGGCGCTTCATGAGCATGATCATCATGAGAGTGATCATGCTCAGCGGTTTGAAAATGATCTTGAGTCATCATATCTCCCTAATTATTGTTTTTGACCTTGGTTACGGGCCGCTTTAATTTGTTCAGGTGTAACGAGCGTACCGGTGCTGTTATCCCAGGCATTACGTTCGTAGGTAATTACATCTGCTAAATCTTGATCATTTAACTGATCTTTGAATGCTTGCATTGCCGTACCTTGCTTACCGTTTAATACGATTGCGAGATGTCCTTCTACAGGTCCTGTTGCAATTTTGCTGCCTTTCAATGCAGGGAAGGTCGGTGGTAAACCAGTTCCTGCTGGTTGATGACACACAGCGCAAGTATTTAGATAAACCTTTTCACCTCTCGCCATTGCTGCTTTTAATTGATCAGCTGGTGAAGCAGCAGGCGTTTCAGCTCCTGCTGTGGCAGTAGGCGGCGTGCTGCTTGCAGTGGGTGCAGTAGGCGTTACAGTACTAGCCGGTGCTGTCCCTGTATTTGTTGTCGCAGCAGGTGTTGCGGCTTCTGCTGGTTTTGCTTCACTAGCAGGTGTACTCGTTGGTACATTGCCGCTGGTTGGCGCTGCAGCATTATCCGTTGGCGGTGTTGTCGTTGGCGCAGGCGTTGCCGCAGTTGCTGATGGCTGTGTTGCTAAGGCATCTTCCATAGACTTTCCATCACGCAATGCTTTAATTTGAATTGGTTGCACCATGGTACCTGTGCTATTACCCCAAGCATTACGCTCGTAAGTAATGACAGATGCTAATTCGACATCGCTTAATTGGCTCTTAAATGCTTGCATTGCTGTACCCGATTTTCCATTGAACACAATGTTAACGTGATCAGGAATAGGTCCGGTTGCAATTTTACTACCCTTCAATGCTGGGAAGGTGGGTGGTAAACCGGTACCTGTTGGTTGATGGCAAGCAGCGCAAACACGTGAGTAAATTTGCTCACCATTTTTCATCAAGTCTTGCAATGTCCACAGTTTATTGGTTTCAGCTTCACCTTGCGTTGCTTGGCCTTTTTGTTTTGCTACCCAATCTTTATAACCTTGTTCACTGGTAGCAATAACGACAATAGGCATGAAAGCATGATTAATGCCGCAGAGCTCAGCACATTGCCCATAATAAGTACCAGGCTTATCGACGACTGCCCAAGCTTCATTGATGAAACCAGAAATAGCATCGCGTTTAACTGCAAAGTCTGGCACCCACCATGCGTGGTTTACATCGTTAGAGGTAATTAAAAATCTGACTTTTTTATGGATAGGAATGACAACAGGATGATCAACATCGCGTAAATAGCCGGCTGTCTTTGGTGCTTTGTTATTAATTTGATCTAATGGAGTAGCTAAATTACTAAAGAAACTGACACCGTCTTCTATGTAATCATAATGCCATTTCCACTGATAACCAGTTACTTTAATGGTTAGCGCTTCATCTTCTTCATTATTCATATTGAATAAAACTTTAGTAGCAGGAATTGCCATGAGGACTAAAATAAGAACAGGAACGATAGTCCAAGCAATTTCCACCCAAAGATGAGAATGAAACTCTGCAGGTTTTGCGCCTCTTGATTTACGGTGGTAAATCATAGAATAAAACATGGCGCCAAACACGACGATACCAATGACTACACAAATCCAGAAAACGGTCATGTGCAATTCATAAACATCATGGCTTATAGGAGAAACGCCTTGAGTTAAGTTGAGGGTGGTGTCTGCAAAAGCCGCGCTACTTGCGACAAGTAAAGTAAACAAGGTAGATTGTATGCTTCGCACGCTATCTCCTTCCGTGAGTTTTACGGATTAAATTATTAATTAGGGTTTTATAAATATTTAAATTGGCGAATTATAGCTACACTTTGCAACGATTAAAACTATGGGAATGAAAAATATGTCAGAAAATCAAAATGACAAAGCTTCAAACATCGTAATTGAAGACTTGTTAAAAGAAAAACGAGCAGATAGGCGCTGGAAAACGATACGCTCTATAGCGTGGTTACTGTTAATTGCTTATATCTTTTTTAATCTGTTTAATTTGTTTAGTGGCAAAGGAACTGACTCTAATTCACTCTCAAAATCTAAATATGTTTCTTTAGTGCACTTAGACGGCATGATTGCACCCGGAAGAGAATTCTCCGCTCAAGAAATTATTCCACAATTGAAGGAAGCATTTTCTGATAAACAAGCAGAAGGTGTCGTCATTGTGATTAATTCACCACGTGGTACACCTGTTCAAGCAGCGATTATTCATGATGCACTTTGTTAGCGGCAGTGGTGTGGTTATTCCAATTTGGTCATCGGGAAGGAAG
>BMAH01000017.1 GCA_014132615.1 Gammaproteobacteria bacterium | reverse complement strand
CACCAATGCCAAAAGCAAATACTCCAGTTGGAATCAAAGCTCCGCCAAGAGCTATCCCGCCAAAAAAGGTAATATCACTCGCTACTCTAAAACCACCTGTAATTAATGATTTAATTTTCATAATCATTCTCATTAAGTTTATTTAATTATGGTGTGTATTGTAGGCAATTTTTCACTTTATTTATTAAAAATATATTAAATACAAATTTTCATTGTCAAATAAACTAAAATAAATAGTAGATTCAACCGTTAACCGGTTAAGCTCAAGAATCTCCGATGTTTTTTAAGAATTTTTTGACCTAATCTCCTTAATATCTTCTTAAGCTCCCTCCGATAAGATAGGCAAAATTTTACCAAAACGAGTGAGAGATTGATGAGTAACGGCCGCTATCCACAATACAAATTAATCGAAGAATATCATCTAAAACGTAAAAATTCAGATCGAAAGCGTTCTAATCGTATTCAGGGTGAAAATCATCCTGTGGATATGACACCACTGTTTATGGCTCTCATGGTATTCGGTGCTCTGGGTGTAACAACCGCACAACTAATAACAGAAGGTGTAGAGGGGAGACAGCTTACGGAAAGAAAAGCACGACAACATTCAAAAACAAACCCTAAGGAGCATGCATTGCCGTCAGAAAGGGTAAATGTAGATAAAAATAAAAAAAACAATAAACCTAGCTATCAATCTAAGCAACAAGAAGTAAAAAAACCAATTTACGAAGAGATGGAAGAACCACGTGAAGTTGACGAAGAAAAATCAATACAGAAAAAGAATCTTATCTCGCTCGCTAAAAAAGCGTTGATATTAAATCCTGCGGACAATGATACCATAGAAATACTTAAAAAATATTATCCAGATGAATTAACACATCTTCATAGCTATTATAAAATAAAAATGCATGAAACGATAAGTCGCTTTGAAGAAGAAAAAATAAATTATCCAGCAGCCGAAGATAAAATAAAAATTTTATATTCCTTGTTAAACAGCCGAATTCATATTCGCACAGTACTCAATCTTGCAAAAGATGTTGTTAAAAAAATTCCTCAACATAATTCAGCGCTTAATCATTTTATAGATTATGCTGAGCAATCACTTGTAAATGCTGAATCATTATCACTCGATGACGGCAAAAAAGAAGTTAAATACTTAGATACGCAAAGTAAATTTTTGCTTATAAAGCTTTCAATGCAAGCTGGATTAGATAAAGAAACTTTTCTAACTTTTATTGAATATTGCCAAAAAGCACTGGATGATCTGATTAATGAAGAAAAAGAATTAGCTAGAAAGTATTATATTACTAATCAATCTTTGTCGCAGCTCAATAAAAAATTAGATGAATTTATTGAGGAAGAAAGGACTCGTCTCCATACCGAGGCATTTGATATAAGCAATATAGAAATTTATGATGCAGAGAAAATTAGACAATCTTTACAAAATAATTTGGAAAATTATTTCTTCACAAAACAAAAAGATTGGGGGAAAGTTAGTTTATTGGACATGGTAACAAAATCTCTAACCATGCCAGGGATAGATACTCATTTGATAAAACAACTTGAAGAAAAACGCGAATCAGCCTTAAAGCAGATACTTGCCTGCTATGAAGCAAAAATGTTAAGGGTTATAAAAATTTTTGAAGAAGACGAAATAGATTTTGTTTCGGCAAAAGACAGAATTAAGTTTTTCTTTAAGCACATGGTAATGCGTATCGATTTTGAGAAAGTGATTATATATATACAAAGCTTCTCTGAACAACTTCCTCGAGATATTCTAAAAATTAATGAGTCTGTAAACTATATTGAAGCAGAATTAGTAAAGCATGATGCACTTATCGACCATCAATATGACGAGGAATTTAAGCAATTAAAAACAATCATTGAATTTTTCATTATAAAACTTGCTAAAAGAGCTAATGCTGATATATCACCCTTACAAGATTTCATTAAAAATTGTCAAATTGAAATTGATACACTTTTTAATGAAGAAAATGAATTAGCACGAGTAAATTTTAGGAAGATGGCCACTCAAGAATTTAGCGATAGTGAACTGCTTGAGCAGTCAGTTTCGTTAGGATTGAATACATTGGATCAAGTACTAGAGCGAGAAAAAATTAATCTACAAAAAGATTTATTTGATGGAAACAATCTAGAAATTTATAACCGAGAACAAGTAAAACAAAATTTACACGAAAAATTAGAAAAATTTAATACAAAGGTACGTGAGCATTTTAATGAAAAGCGAGCACATAAACGTGATTTGCTAATTAAGGGTCCTTTAATTGTGGCTTGTCTTGCTGGGGTTATAGGATCATGTGCATGCAGAAACTGTAGGAATAAAAAGTCATCGAAGAAAGATGGTAGCACCACACAAAAATCAACTAAGCAAATCGCAGAAGAGCTGAAAGCAAATCAACAAGAGGAAATCCGCCTACGCAAAGAACGGCAAGCGAAAAATCGAGAAAAAGCAAAAAAACAACAGGCCAAACATGTGCAATCAGTAGGGGCAAAAAAAAATTCTAATTCAAACACAAAGCCAGAAAATATACCTTCTAAATTCGCCATGAAAGAATTAACATCATTAATAGATACCATTGAATTACAATTAACAAAATTGAATGAAATTAAGGTTGCTATTGAGAAACGATTTCAGATTTTAGATACAGAGCATGCAAGAACTGAACTAATTTATAGATCATTATCTAATACAGAAAATGCTAATAAAATTAAACGTCTACTCCCTAAATTAGATAAATGTTTGAAACAATATAATGAAAATCATTTAAGACATAAATTCAAAGACGACCTTCTAGAATTAGATGAATTAATTAGGGATATTGATGCAGTTAAACGTTTGAAAGAATATGATGAAAAAGAGCTAAGGGATAAATTCAAAGACGATCTTCTGAAATTAAATAAATTAAGTAATGAGGTAGATGCAGCTAAAAAATTAAAATATGTAGTAGAAAAATCCATATTAGATCTAAAATCAAAATTAATTTCATTTGAAGAATCGTTTAAAAAACAGCCTGAGTTAGCAGATTATGAATCAAATCTAAAAAATATACTGAATGATTTAGACCCATGGTTACGTTCAACTTCTAAATCTAAATCGTCCACCAATAAACAACCTGCAAATTCAGTGCAAAATATATTTTTTTCAACTCACATTCCTGTAAATGTAATGCAGCAAACCTCTGAGGTTGAAGAAACGAGTGCAGCACCACTAATAGCGCCACCTAATCCGCTACCCACTGAGCCTACAAAAGCTGCTACTAATATTAACCCTTTTAAAGACACACAAGATAATAGAGGTGAAGAAGAAGTTAAAGAAATAATACGCAAAGAAATTCACAATCCTAGCGTGGGTACATCTGGTAGTGAAACATCTTATGTATATCCTGTTAGCGTAAGACAAATAAAACCGATTGGTGATACCAAAAAACTACAATTACACTTGCGGGCATTGAATCAAGCACATTCTATGTTAAATCCTAAAAATAAATTAAATGAAGATGAATTAAATGAAAATGAATTAAATATTTTTAACATTCTCTATCATTTAACAAAAATTTGTAATAAGTTTGATTCAAATTATTCAAATAATTTACAAACTTTACGTAGTTCTTTCGTACATCCCAAACTTCATCCAAATAATGATTGGTCGAATAATCCACAAATATTAAAAACTTTTGTAGAAGCGTTATTACGACAAGACAAAGATAGAAATATAGTAGCGGCACTGGAAAATGTAATAGAAATTCCAGCGGTAAAATCATTACTTGGATTGGATAATAATCCTGCCCAGCCTTCAAAGGTTGGTATGTATAAAAAAAGAGGGTTAGATGATAGCGACGATATCTTAATCTTAAACTCCTTAATTGATAAAGTGAAATCATATGGTGAAGCATTAAATAACGACTCGGGGCAAGCGGAGCGTTATGCCAATGCGATAGAGTATTTGATTATGCGTATTGCAGAAATCATTCGCGATTTAAAAATATATAAATCTATAGAAACCGAAAAAATATTAGGTTTCCGTAATATCGTTGCGCACGAAGGTGTAATTACGATTGAAGCTATCAAACGATTTATAAATCACAACTTCAAGCAATTTAGAGAAAAAAAAGACGCCATTGATGATCAATTAAAATTACAAAAGGGTAATACCCCTCAACATCAGGGTAAACCAAAAGTGACTTAAAATAATTAATAACTATTATTAATTATCATATTAAGTTTTGATTCTATGCTATTTTTAGGCGCTAACTATCAGCGCCTACAACTAACCTTATTTCTTCTCATTGGTAGTAAGCACATTATCATGGCAATAAAGAAGACTGAGTGGAGATAGATTCCACCTTTTTATTCTTTTTACCAAACAAACTTGAATCAAGGTCAGCTAATTTACTATTGTAATTAGTTTCACACTCGAGTTTATTTGCTTCTTCCAAAATTTGATAACGCTCTTTATGGCCCATTGTGAAGGTACGTGAGTGAGTAGACCGGCGGAACTTCCCCGCCAGCTGCTCGCAAAACCGTACAGGAACCTCTCGGTTCATACGGCTTCCATCAGGCAAAAGCACCTCTCATACCAATTTTCCAGTGCGCAAAAAGTTTCAGCTGTTGTTTTGCGATCCTTTCTAAAAACTGAGTAGCCTTCATCTTTCTTCTATATAAACTTTTGTATTTCTGCATTGCCCATGTTGCTAATGAATTATTGAAGTAACGCCATACTGGATATAGACCAGAAGGATTAAATCGTCCGTAATAATTTATCCAACCTCTAAGGGTTGGATTACAAAAACGTGCGATATCCTTAAAATCTAAATCTGATCTTTTGCGTATATTTAAACTCTTCAATTTTGATCGCATTGCATTAATAGACGTTTTGCTTACCGAGGGAGTAAATCCAACAAACATAACATTTCGTTTGCTGTTTTTGCATGATCTCGGCCTGAAGGTATATCCTAAAAAGTCGAATGATACATTGGGATATGTTCCTTTACGATCATACTTCTTGCAATAGATAATTCTTGTCTTTTGCGGGTGAAGTTGCAGACCACATTCTTGAAAGCGTTTGTTTAGGAGTTCCAATATTTCTTTTGCTTGTTTCTCCGTTTTGCAATGTACTAAACCATCATCCGCATAACGGCACCACGGTGTTGATGGAAAGTTGCATTGCATCCATTTGTCAAATACATAATGTAGAAATAGATTGCTTAAAACAGGACTTATAACTGATCCTTGCGGGGTACCTGCTTCTCGTATTACTTTATCTCCATTAGCTAGTTGCATGGGTGCATCTAACCAACGTTTTATATTAAGTAATGTCCATTTACAATTTGTATGTTTCTGTACCGCTTTCATTAATAAATCTTGCGGAATATTATCGAATAAACCTTTGATGTCAAACTCTAAAACCCAAGCATATTGCCAACAACGTTGACGAGTAATTCCCACAGCATCCAGAGTAGATTTATTTGGACGATATCCATATGAGTCAGCTAGAAAGTGTGGTTCAACTACGGGTTCAAAGACGAGTTTCACAATCATTTGTGCTATTCGATCAGTGACAGTGGGCACTCCTAGAATGCGTTCACCTCCTGATTTCTTTGGTATCGCAACTGCTTTTACTGGCGGCGGAAAATAACTGCCAGATGACATTCGATTCCAAAGTTTGTAGAGATTATCTTTTAGATTTCTTTCGAAATCTTTAAGCGATTGCTGATCGATACCAGCTGCTCCAGCATTGGCTTTTACAAGTTTATATGCTTGCATCACCAACTGTTTTGGTATATTAAATTGCTTGGTTTTCTCCAACATTTCCTCCTGAAATAATTTTCAGTTGAATATGAGTTTGTTTCCCAACCTCATATTTTCCACCTATCTTGCTATTTTCAAAATTTTGAACGGTCTTTGCCTAAGGAAATACACGTCATCTTATTTAGGATGCTGCAACCAATAATTGCTTCTTGTCGTTGGCGTGTAAACTCACGCGAATGTAAACGATTACCTAAAATTCTTTTGTATCTACCAATCGCACGCTCTGCTTGATTTCTCTTTCCGTAATCACGATTATCTTGCCATTTCATACGGCCGTAAATTTTTATCTCACGTAAATTACGATTTCGCATCCAGTGATTTTGTTTTTCATCAACTGCATTGCATCGTGGCGGTATCACAATATCGATATGTGAAAATTGTTTATCAAATAAATTGTATACATTATTTGAATCATACGCTGTATCAGCTGTCACTTGCTTTACTTTATTTGGCATGGGTGCAATAAGTTCATTAACAACTGATGCATCATGTGTTTTTCGAATGGTTAACGTTGATGTTTGAATAATATTGTACTGGTCAACACTCACATGAATTTTGCGCCAGTTACGTTTTTCGCTTATTTCACCGTATTTCTCACGTACCCATTCATCTTGTCCGTAACATTTAAGTCCTGATGAATCAATCGCAATCATTTTAATATCACAACCATTTCTATGTGCTAATCGATATACTGGTTGTTTTAATCCTAATGTCTTTAAACGTTTTGACAATGTACTGAAACTCGGTGAACGTAAATCAATACCCATCATTTTAAATAACCCATTCACAAAACCTTCACATTGTCTGAGTGGTAATTTAAATACTTGACGAATTTCATGCACAGTCATAATCGCCATATCACTATATAAGTTTGGGGCTCCATTACCATCATAATTTCGATCTGCAACATGCCATTGTTCAATCACATCAAATGATAACCAAATCGTAATGTCACCACGCATTTTCATTTTTTTATTGTAATCAGACCAATCCCTTTTAGGCTGCGTATTTGGCGTTTTACTACGACGATTATAAAACTGCCGAGCTTTGAATGGCATGGTTAACTCCAAGTTAGTTTGGTTATTCAATGATCAACCGTTGTTTTTAATGGCTAGTAATGATACTTTCTTGGGGGTTGCGAAACAAACTCACTCATAGGTATTCTATCAGGTTCGATTATAACAATCTTACTGTGCTACTCATCCAGAACCTTTTAGGAGAGGGTGAAAAAAACTATAAAATATGCTATACTTAAATTGAGATGTAATCACTTACTTAATCCTTTTCAGTTTCCTTTGCAATGCCTTAATTAAACTGACTATTATCTCATCGATTAGATAAATAGGAGGTAAGTTTATGTTTAATTATACGGCAATAACTTACGTTGGCAAAAATGAAATAAATCGAGAAGCAGGTAATAATATTGAAGCGCTTTTCATTAAAATGCTAGTAACTTGTCAAGGAAAATTCGGGGATTACAATGGAGAGATAACGGATAATAGAACTAATAAAATTGTAAGAGCATTTCGTGCCTGTGCTTCTGAATAATAATATCTCCTCTCTCCTCGATTTTAAGTGATTTTATCGACGGGATCTTTTGTTTGTTTGATCTGGTTTTTGTTTACTGCAAAATTATTTCTAAATCCGCTTAAAAGAAAGTAAAAATATTCCTGTTAGCGCACAAAATATACTCGCCAAAAAAATGCCTACTTTAGCATGATTAATAAGCTCTGGATTGAAGGATAATTCAGCTATAAAAAGTGACATAGTAAAACCTATCCCAGCTAATACACTACCTCCTATCATTAATCTCCAGCTTAACTCTTCTGGACGTTTTGCAATTCCTGTGCTTATGGCCAACCAACTAAAGGATAATATTCCAATCGGCTTACCAAAAGCTAATCCGAGAAAAGTAGCAGCGGTAATCCAGCTTGTAAAATCCGAAAATTTGATTGTTATTCCAGCATTGGCCAAAGCAAAAAGTGGCATAATAAAACAGCCAATCCATGGATGAAGCATCATTTCTAATCGTTCAAGTGGAGAAATAGCTTCACGCGCAGCAGTCTCTGCCATCCGTAAGGCTTTACGATCTTCTGTATCTCCACTCCAATGGTCTCCTTTTGGGTAGGCAACGACTCGTTCCAGAATAGCATGCAAACGTTGATCACTAACCCATGTCGTGGTTGGGGTCATGAGACCGAGAATTACCCCTGTAATTGTAGCCTGAAATCCTGAGGCATTTATTGCAAACCATATCAAAACGCCTACAAAAAAATAAACGGCAAGATTACGAATCCCTAGTTTTCCCATTAAATATATAGTAATGAAACCTATTAACGACAACCCCAGAAACAACCAGTTAACACTTTGTGTGCTGATAATTGCTACTATTATAATTGCGCCAATGTCATCAACAATTGCTATGGATAGCATAAATAAACGAAGGCTGTGGGAAATCCGCTTACCAAGCAAAGCCAAGCAACCAACTAGAAAAGCTGTATCAGTTGACATAACTGTGCCCCAGCCATTTTGTCCTTGTTCACCTGATAAAATGATGAGGTAAATTATAATCGGTATAAGCATGCCACCAAGGGCAGCCACAACTGAGAGTACAGCTATTCTAAAATTCCGTAACTCGCCAAATATCAGTTCCCGTTTAAGCTCTAATGCAATAAGAAAAAAGAAAAAAGTCATTAAACCTTCATTGATCCAATAACGCGCTGGATGACTCACATTAAATGATCCCACATGAATACCTATTGGCAATTTCCACATAGCTAAAAATGATTCGCTCCAAGCAGAGTTTGAGAGAATCATGGCAGCAATACTAAAAACTAAAAGGAATATGGCCGCAACAGCTTCCATGCGAATAAATCTGTTTAAAGGTCTTGTTAGTTGATGGACTATTTCTTTAGGAAGCTCGGAAAAAGATGACATTTAATTAGTTCCTTGCACAGCCAATAGTTTAGTAGTTTTTATAAAGCTCAAGCAATCTTCTAAAGCGATAATGGATAATAGTATATTGATATAGTTTCAGATTTATTATTATTCGTATGAGCATTCCGTACCTGTCAAGGCTTATAAATAATACTATGCATTTCCAATCAGACAAACATCTTCTCGATATCTAGTAACTTTTATCATAGTGTATAAATATATTTAATTTAATCTAGTCTAGCGAACGCATGCTTTACACCGCGTAGCTTATGTGGGAAATAGGTTCGAATCCCGGCATGAGGTGTATATATACTTCAATTCTTTAATTATTCTCACTAAGGGGTACTAGGGATTTTCCCTCCAAAAAAGTATACCCCTCTGGGAGGCCGCTTGTATCAAGGGCTGCAGCGGTTTTTGTCTTTTTTGGAGGGAAAATCCCTAGTACCCCTATAAAGTAAAATGTTTAGAACCATTACATATATCTCTTAAGATTTTAAGAAAAATTTGATTTTCAAAGTCTAATTTCAATTCATTTATAATATCATCATGCTTATTCTTCTTTAACCATTGAGTTATCCAATCTTTTAAATGATAAGCATTAATAAAAAATGCCTCATAAAAATCTAATGATGTTGCAGCACCTGCTTTACTCTCTATTTTACATTGATTTTTCCAACGTACGACTCTATCCCACTGCTCAAGATAAAAATTAGCATTTCCCGCTCTGTGTGGAATCATAATTAACTTCCTTATTATGAAACTAATAATTTATGCCAAATTATAATTTGATTGTACACTATCGCTATTCTTAGTAATCCATTAACTTAAGCAGGCATTAATAATTAAAAATTTATTTAAATTCAAATTTTTACAAAACTATTACTATCGATAAGGATACTTATCGAAAGTATTATTTAAATAAATCCTGAGCATAATAATTAATTAATAATGTAATATTACATTAAACGTTATATTATTATAAATAATAATTTTGTTGTAAAAAATTGAATATTCAGAGAAAAAGTGCCTATAATTTAAGCCTAAATTCAAATTAAACAGGAAAAGGATATGGCCCGTTTAGGCGTGACTTATCAAGAGGTTTTAGAAGTTGCCAATCAAATTAAAGCTCAGGGTAAAAATCCTACCATTGAGCAAGTTAGGGCTGTTTTAAAAACTGGCAGCAGCAGCACTATTGCTAAGCACTTAAACCAATGGCGTATGCAGCAAGAGAATGGCGACATTTTGGCAGCCAAAGAAAATATACCTGTTGAGCTAGTGGGGTTAATGAAAGGGCTATGGCAGCGTGTTTTGGGTCATGCCCAAGAAAAGCTTGATGTCATACAACAAGAGGCGGCGGTTGCGATAGAGGAATTAAACAAAAACCTTACCATTCTTACTGCTGAAAACCAAGAATGGCAAAAAAAGCATGCCAACCTGACTCAAAATAAAGAAAAATTAGAAAGAGACCAGTTAGGCTTAGAAGAAATAAACAATCAAATTAAGCAAGAATTAGCCAGCGATAAAGCTAAAATCACAGGACTTAATGAGCAACTAGCCGAGAAGCAAGCCCATATCAGTGAATTACGCCGCTTGCATGAACAAGCTCAGCATAATTTGGAACATTATAGGGAAGCAGCCCGTGAACAGCGATTGTTAGACCAAGAACGCTTTGCCCAGCAGCTTCAGCAATTAGAGGTAGGATTAAAACAGCATCAACAAGCCTTACAGCAGGTAACAGCTGAAAAGTCTAGCTTACAACAGCAAGTGGAGAAAATTAATTATGAAAAAACAATTTTGGAGCAACAAAATGAAACCGCTTGCAGTAAAATAGATGAATTGCAGTTGCACCTAGTTCAATTAAAGCAAGAAAGAGAAGAAAGCACCACATCAGCAAAAAAATGGGAAAATCAGTACCAAGCACTGCATAATCAATTTAGCACACAAGCTAAAGAAGTCGTAGAAGCGCAAAAGCAATTAGCCATTACCACTCAGCAGCTATCTTCTCTGCAAAATGAATTTTTAGCTCTCAAAGAGCAAAATACATTATTAGCCCAAGAGCGCTGGGAATTAGCGAAAGAGAAAGCATTAGCAGAAGGTCAAATTAAACAGTTGCAAAGCATTTTAGATAGCAAAGAGCGAAAAAAAACAGGCTAAATAAAAGCTTACTAAAAACTACTTTACTCACTCTATATAATTAAATAGTATTTCTTAATTTAAAATAGCACAGTGATATTGTTATAGGGAGTGTAACGTGTCGTCTAGGAAGAACTCAACTTCGCAAGATGAGAATTATAGAGCATCAACATCAGAAGCAATGAAACAATTAAATGCGGAAGTGAGGAAAAGCCATAATGGAAATTATGAAATAAACCCCGGTGTACTAAATCGTATAGTTGCTATTTATATTGATAATCCTTTAGATCTCGAATCACCACAACCCAGTCCAAGTTTAGGTAATGCAAGTTGGAGCTTGCCGCCAGCATTAAAAGGAAGTGACCGTTTAAAAAAAGAGGTAAGATGGGTAGCTAAAACAGCTCAGGAAAAAGAAGAAGCACTTAGATTAGTCGGTAAAAAAATGGATAATCTAAAAAAATTTATCTCGCCATCTAAGATTGAAAACTTTAAACCCTGTATGTTTAAACCTAACCAAATTAAAAAACCCCCTAAGACTAAGTTTATAAAAACTTCTATTAGGCCTTAAATAAATACACACGCGAGATTAACTATGCACGGTAGGAAAAATAAAAATCAATCAACTACAGATCAATCATATACTTATCCGTCCAGCTCAAAAAATAGAGAAGCGTTAAGAAAATTTTTTTCTACTGCCCACTTAGCAAAAAAAGAGAATAAAAAAACTATTCTTCTCGTAGAAGAAGAAAACTGGTCTAGTGACGAATCTGATAGAGATGAAACAGATGGATATAGCGACCAAGAAGAAAAGAATACTATTGAAAATAAGCAAGAGAAAATAGCATGTGTAAGTAAAATAAATTCAATGTCTATTGTTAATATGGTGACTCATACTTCAATTGAAGAGAAAAGTGATCACGATGTTCAAACTACGGTGGCAACAGAAGAATGCTTTTTTTCAGATAAAGAAGAAGATGAAGACAATTTGACAGTTAACGTAGAAATCGGATCAGCAGCCGACAATTCATTTTTTTCTGCTAAAAGCAGCTCAACTAATAGCTCCCCCAATTTATCTAGAAATAATTCCAATAACTTTGAAGAAAGTAAAAGTTGTACTGATGAAAAACTGGGCGCCCAATCTAAAGATAAAAGTTTAATGAGACGCCAAAAACTACAGACCATGGGAACAAAAGCTAGAAATCTTAAACTCATGCAAGATCCTAATGGACCTGATAAGAAATACAACCAATTGAGCACTTCAAATAAAACATTTTTTACTGTACAGCAGGAAAATCCTACTAGGAAAAAATATAAAAAAGTACGAATTTCTGAAGATCAAATGCGCTTTTATGCTAATAAAAAATTACAAGAAAAAGGAAAAAGCAAAATAGGTTTAGAAAAATACGTCGACAAAAAGAACACATCCCTTATTATTAGGCCAGGCAAAAAATAGGTAAAAATGCTATAATAATCATTAAGACGTCGAGGAGTGTCTTATGCGTAATATAAATAACATTTTCATTATTTTAGCATTTTCCTTATTAGCAGGATGTGCCAGCACCAATTCTAAACCTTATTATGTTACTCAAAACCAAACTGATTATTCGCCTGCAACATCTAATAGCAGCTTTGTATTTAGAAGCCCTCCACCTGCTGCCGTTGCTGTTGTACGTGGACGATAATTTTAAGCATGGATTTGTAGCAACATAGATTCTAAAGTAAGGCCAGGGCCGAATGCACAGCTAAAAACTTTCTTATCCTGAAAGCTTGGGTCTATTTCATTCCAAATTTCTTTTAATACAAATAAAATAGTGGGAGAAGACATATTCCCAAAATTCTTTAAAACTTCATAAGCATATTTATTCTGCGTTTTATCGATATTTAATGCTTCTTCACAGGCTTCAAGTATTTTCATACCTCCCGGATGTATGGCAAATAAATCTATCGCATTCATTGATAAGTTATGCTGATTTAATAATTGATTAAAGAAAAAATAAATGCCAATTTTAATAGCTTCAGGAACGTAGGAACTTAATACAATATCAAAACCTTGATCACCAATATGCCACGCCATTTGTTCTTTAGTCTGAGGCATAAGGTCACAATGAAATGCATTAATATTTAAGTATTTTCCTGTATTTGGATTGCTTCTTACAATAACTGCTGCGGCACCATCTGAAAAGATAGCATTAGCAATAACATTATCTAAAACCATGCTATCTTGAAAATGTATAGTACACAATTCTACACAAACAATTAATACATTCGCTGTTTCATCAGCCTGACAAATTGCATCTGCTACCTTAAGTGCATTAAATGCGCCATAACATCCCATAAAATTTATAGCGGTGCGCTTAACAGTTGAATTAAGATTTAATGCTTGCATTAATTCAATATCAATACCAGGGGCATACATCCCAGTACAACTCACCGTAATCAAATGAGTGATTTCCCTTTTATCAAATTGCTTTATTTCTGCTAAACAATTTTCTATCGCTTGCAAAGCAAGATGTAATGCATTCTTTTTATAAATTTCCATGCGCTTAGCGGTAGAAGGGAAGGGGGCTTGCGGGTGATTAGGGAAAAATTCAAATTCTCCCTGCGATTTGCAGTAATCGCTTAATACACTATAACGCTTATTGATACCAGTCGATCTATATACTGATCGCAATATTTTTTCTTCAATAGGCGTCAAATCTAACGCTTTAACGATTAAATCCGCTGTTTCAGTTTGAGTACGTGTATAACTAGGGTTCGCAGTTCCAATTGCAATAACAGAAGTCATTTAATGAAGATATCCTTTTCATTTCATCAAAACCTGACTCAAAAATGAGCAGGGGCATAGTTTTACCCGTTAATTTTGTTTAAAATAAATATTTAAAGCAAGACTTTAATTTAAGTAGCGAGGGAACAAATGAAACTTATTACCCTAAATATATGGGGCGGTCATGTTCGTAAGCCACTTTTAGATTTTATTCGCACCCATCAAGATATAGACATTTTTTGCTTTCAAGAAGTTTATCATAATGCGCAGAATAAAATATCAACTGAAAATCGATTTGTTAGTCTAAATATTTTTTCTGAATTAGAGCAGTTACTACCAAATCACATAGGATTTTTTAGGCCTGTGGTTAATGAAGTTTACGGCGTGGGTACTTTTATTAAAAAAGACATCCAAGTATTAAGTGAAGGTGAAATTATTATTCATCACAATGAAAATTACCCAGGTGAAGGGCCCACTCATTCACGTAATTTGCAATGGTTAGAATGTAAGATTAACGAACAAATTTATTCTATCTTAAATGTGCACGGTCTTTGGAATGGGCAAGGTAAAAAAGATAGCCCAGAACGTATTGCGCAATCGCAAAAAATACGTGAATTTATGGATCAAATTAATAATCCAAAAATTTTATGTGGTGATTTTAATTTAAGGCCCGATATTGAGAGCATGAAAATTATTGAGCAAGGAATGAAAAATTTAGTTAAAACGTATAATGTGAAATCGACACGAACAAGTTATTATCCTAAAGAAGAGAAATTTGCAGACTATATCTTAACTTCACCTGAAATACCGGTTAATAAGTTTGAAGTGTTACAAGATGAAGTTTCTGATCATTCTGCCTTGTTGTTAGATTTTGCTTAATATAATATTCATCTTATTATCCCCGCAGGACTTGCGGGGTTTTTATTGAAATTTGTGACTCAGGTTTAGAATTTTTATGAACACTATTCAAAATATGTATCAATTAATTTTAGAAATAAATAAACTCAAATTAGTATTTAGAAACACAACAACCAATCCGGATAGAAAAGAGAGTACTGCTGAACATTCATGGTCTGCGACCATGATAGCTTTTATTCTTATTAATGAATTAAAAAAAGAATTTCCTAACATTGCTGAATTAAAAATTATTAAACTCGCACTTATTCATGACATAGTAGAAATTTACGCTGGCGATGTACTGGCATTTGATACTGAAGCTAGAAAAGAAAAAGAAAAAATGGAAGCAGAAGCGTTAGAAAAGTTAAAAGCTATACATCCCGAATTTGGCCAAGAACTTCATGATTTATGGTATGAATTTGAAGAAAAAAGTAGTATTGAAGGAAAAATAGCAAAAGCGGCCGATGCCATTTGCCCTATGTTTCTACGTCTTCAATCTAAGCAATCGTATATTCCATTTAATTTAACTATTGCGAATCTTGAAAAGACAAAGTCACCCCATTTTACTTTTAGCAAAACATTTACCGCATTATATGAAAAATTAAAAACGGATTTGTTAGCTGAAGGGCTTATCAATTAATCGGCACTCTTGCATAAAGTGCCGAAGCTTTTTGTTTATTGTTTTGATTTAAACTTTAATCCTTCACTTTTAGTATGAGCATCATCATTTTCTAAACTACCGGCAGGCAGTGGCCACATACTTGATGAATTACCACTGATAGAAGTGGAAGATAAACCTAATTGATTTTTATATTTATTTTTAAATTCATCCATTGTTAATCCCGTCTCAGCTTTAAATAAGCTAGCAAACTCTGGATCCACTAATTTTTGGGAGGCAATTTCTTCCATATATTTTATATGCTCAAGCATGAGAGGACGAATTTCCTCAGGGCATATTTCATTTATTTTAATTACGACCATGTCTTTCGCTTCTTTTAGCAACGCAGGGTCATTATAGGATAACCCTACAAGCTTAGGGTATGTTTTAGAAAAAGCAGGGCCGTATAGTCTACTAACTCCATCTTCTTGGCATTTCCTACTTATAGTAGCTAATTTTAGTAAAAAATCTATATTTGTTAACGAAATGTTATAAGCATTACTAGTAAATTCTTCGACATAAGCCTGTAATGCAACCTTTTCTTTATTTAAAGCTTTAGCTAAAACAGGCAGTACGCAAGCAAGAGACGTTCGGTGAGCAAGCAGCATTCTTTCTTTTAAATTTAGAGTACTATTATCTTGATGACATTTTCCAGCAATCATAATCATTTCCGTGACGACAGGTCCTAATAAAGCCTTATTAATTTCTTTTTCACTTAATTGTAATGATGTATCCACTTTCATATTTTCAAGCAGTGCCAATCGACATTGTTCCCATATGCCGTATGTTTTTAGTTTCATAGTGATCCTTAAGTATCATTATTAGGCGAAATTTTTTAAAGGTCGAAGATAAAGTATTTTAACTTATCCTGCAACTTAGCTAGCTCCAATTTTAACCTTGCTTAAAATATAACCAAGCTATAAAACTAAGGGGGATTGAAGCTAAAAAAGATGTATCATTTAAAAGTTTTCAAATATAAAAAGAAATAAAAAGATGAATCAATTTTCAAAAAAAGTTGCTGTTATTACTGGAGCTGCTTCTGGAATAGGAAAAGCATTAGCAATAAAGTGTCTTGAATATGATATGAAAGTCGCTTTAATGGATGTAGATAAAACTAAATTGCAAAATAGTATATCTGACACATACAACTTAGATAATATTTTATTATTTGCAGGTAATGTGGCTAATGAATCAGATATTATTGAATTAGCTGAGCAAACGATAAATAAATTTGGCTCTATAAATTTTCTTTTTAATAATGCAGGAATTGCAGGCTCATTAGCGCCAATATGGGCACAAACGATGGAAGATATCGAGCAGGTAATGCAAGTAAATTTAATGGGCACTATACATGGCATTAGAACGTTTGTACCAATCATGTTACATCAAAATGACGAATGCTTTGTTATTAATACTAGTGCGGGTGCAGGCTTATTAACAGGTGCAGGTCTATCTGCTTACAAAGCTTCTAAGCATGCTATTACAGCTATATCTGAAGTATTATTTGCCGATTTAAAGCAAATAAACTCAAACATTACTGTATCAGTATTAATTCCGCATTGGGTCGATACAGACATGCCTAAAAGTATAAAAACACAGGATCAAACAATTATTAATAGCCATTTAGAACACTTAAAAATATTCGGTATGTCTCCAGAATCTGTTGCCCAAGCTGTATTTGCAGGAATTAAGGAAAAGAAATTTTATATTTTCACTAATTTTGAAGAGCATGCACCAAAGATTAAAAGAAGAATGGAGAGGATTTTAACCTTACAAGATCCTTGTTAATTTACCGTTTATTTACAGGTGCCATGTCAATTGATTTATGAATTGCGCCTTAAGTCATTAATTAATATAATTTATTCAATTAAATTGATACTGATCATTAATTAGACTAAAATAACTATCATTTTATTAAATATAGTTTTATATAGATCAATTATGCCATTAAATAACTGCACTGAATTTACAGCCATAGATGGTGGGGGCTCAAGTGAACTAGATAATCGTATTTACTATCTATTTTCTGAGCTCGATGCATTAAACGATAATGAATCCCTTGTTCTTTCTGAATTTAGTTTTAATGCTAAAGAAAAAGCAGTAAATGTTTATGGCCAACCAGCACTAATTACATCTATAAATTTAGTGATAAGTGGAAACCATAAAACTTACCATTACGATATCAGTCATCAAGATATTTCTTGTTTTTGTGAATTACTACTATTTATCGTTGTCAATTTTGGAATTACAACGCACGTTGAACAAGCAGTGATTTCTGCAATGACATTATTTAAAGAGCATTTAGTCTACTATCGGTACAGCGAAGAGATGGACCGTCTTTTTTTACATTTATCTAAAAAACCAGGATCTAAAGCCATTATTCAATTCTTATATAATGCGTGGTATGAATATTATCCTGATTGGAAATTATCATTTGTTTTGTGAGTTATACTTATCAAATCCAGGAGATTTAATGAAACCTGATGTAAAAAATTTTCATGACAAACTAATCAATTTTTTACATGAAAATCAAATTTCCTATGAGATTAGTAAAGGTTTGGATTTAAGTGGCTCCTCAACAATTATCTATTCACCAAAAAAAGATCGTCATCTCAAAATTGAACTATATCCAGGAGGATATAATCTACATTTTTCTATTGCTAATTTTGGCTGTTTTGATGAGCACGATTTTTCAGAAGATTCATCTGATATAGAAAAAAGACTTTTCAGTTTAATAATTCAAATATTTAGTGAAGAAATCCTTGGCTTTAGAGCGGAATACGCAGGTTCTATTTATGAATTATATTGCAAACCTGACGAAATCAATAAACACATAGAAAAGCGAATGGTATCCTTAAAATACTCAGAAGAGAAAGGATATTTAAAAACTAGAGAATATAAATTTTCATTCCGTAGTTTTAACGGTACTTATGATAAAGATATCCAAGGGAAGTTGTAAAAATCTTTGCAGACGCTATACTTCCAGTAAATTTCATTACTGGAAGTTATTTATAAATAGCCCTATTGGATTCCACTGATAAGTGCATATGATATTTTAGCAGTTTTATAGCACTACTTAGCCATGCCAACAAGTTAAATATATAAGGAATGATTAGTGAATATAAGCATTACTACCGCCACAACACAAGAAATGCCAATAATCCAAAATATGGCGCGGTTTTATGCCTATGATATATCAAAATCATGCGGATTTTATGAGTTATTTGATTGGTCATTCCCCGAAAATGGTCTCTATGAAGGACCTGATGTTAGTAAATACTGGGAGCCCAATTGTTATCCTTTTCTCATTCGCGTGGATGATGAATTGGCAGGATTTGCACTAATAAACAAAGTTGGAAGCATATCTGATATTGATTGGAATATGGGCGAATTTTTTATTGTAGGCAAATTCCAAGGAAAAGGCGTTGGTAAGCAAGTTGCTTTTGAACTTTTTAGTAAGTTTCCTGGTCAATGGGAAGTAATGCAAATGCCGCCCAATTTGCCTGCAATCAAATTTTGGAAAAAGATTGTTGCTCAATACTCAAGTAATCAATTTACTGAGACGACAGTCACTTTTCAAAACCCTGAGCCGCATGAAGGTATTGTGCTTCGATTTAAAGCTCCATAAAATTACTAAAGACTTCATTTGGGGTTGCAAATCCAAGACATTTCCGTGGCCTATTGTTCAATGCGTTCATAACATTTTCTAAATCCACATCTGTTATTTCTGTAAAACTAGATCCTTTTTTTAGATATTGACGAACTAACCCATTAGTATTTTCGTTTAAACCACGCTCCCACGACGAATATGGATGCGCAAAATAGAATTCTGTACCTAATGCATTACTTATTTCTGCGTGATAGGCAAATTCTGAGCCGTTGTCAGAGGTAATGCTAAATATAGGTTTAGAAAGCATGGAAAGGCTTTCAATGGTTGCCGTTGCTACTGATTTTGCAGTTCTGTTTTGGACTTTGCGCAAAACTGTTTTCTTTGAATACCGTTCAACAATGCTTATCACCGCTTGTTTTTGCTGTTTACCAATTATTGTATCAATTTCCCAATCACCAATACGCTTCTTTTCATCAATAATAGCAGGCCTTTCATCGATAAATCGTCGGTTTTTAATTGGTCCAACGCGCTTTGGGCTACCATAACGTTTGCGATATTTTTTATGTTGATGGCGAAGGTTTAAATACAATTTTCCACCCTTTTCTTTGTCCTTTAGAATAAATTGGTAAATCCATTCTTTGCCAATAGAAAATAACTGATGCTTTTTCGCATAACCGCTAATTTGCTCAGGACTCCATTTGAGCTGAAGTTTCTCTCGGATAAAATTAGCCACTTCTTCGGTTAGCTTTATCTTTTTCTTCTTTCCCTTGTGTTTTTGTCTAGCGTTTCCTTGAGCGTAATCAGGCTTATATTGCCAAGAGCCAAGCTTGGTTCTTATAAAAACAAGGTTTTTGTTTAATTCGCGACTGATAGTCGATTGATTAACGCCAATTTCCTTTGCAATTTCCGCTTGCGTGTACCCTGCTTTCCAAAATGCGAGAATATGACAGCGCTTCTGGTAATTAAGATGCTTGTATCCCAACGTTCCCACTCCATAATTTTGTTTGCGCGCATTGTAATAGCGCGCTGCTTAAAAATTAAGCAGATTATGCGCTTGGATGTGGGATTCACCCCTTACTTGTTTTAACCAATTTTCTAAAACTATAGTATTGCCTAAGCTATCCAATAAAGTTTTTTCAGTAAAATTATCACTATCCTTATTCATTATTTGCCTATTAGTCAGATCAATTTGATAAGTGTAGAGAGATTTTTTTGCATCAACATTTACTTCTATCGGTGTGGTGTCATTATTTAAATTAATGAGCATCTTATTATTATCACACTTAGGCAGCCAAGGATTAGTGATAACTTTTATAGAGCCTTTTGTTCCATATACATCAAATTGCCAAGCCATTTTAATATCGTCTGCTGTAGATACAACAGCTATGGATTCATCAGCAAATTTTAAAGAAACACTTGCCTGATTATCTGTATTACGCGGGTTCACTCGTCCTATTCCAACGATTTCAATAGGCTCTGCATTAGCAAGCAATCTAATTAATGAAATTGGATAACAACCTAGATTGCGGATACTTCCACCAGCAGCAGGATTTGCAACATCGACAATATGTGCTGTATAAGTAGCATTATAGAGCTTAATCTCCCCTATTACTTTCTCACGGACAATTTCCTGTATCTTCTCAGTAAAAGGATGGCATTTATACATTAATGCTTCCATGCAAAATACATTCGATTTATTGATAATTGAAATGACTTCATGTGCTTCTTCAACGCTAATTACAAAAGGCTTTTCACAGAGAATATTTTTACCCGCTTTTGCACAGCGAATAATCCATTCTTTATGTAAATGATTTGGCAATCCTATATAAATCGCATCAATGTCATCATCATTAAGTAATTTTTCATAGTTATCGTATACTCTAGGTATAGAAAATTGATTAGAAAAGTGTTTAGCTTTAGTTAAGGATCGGCTGCCTATAGCGACAAGCTGGCTGGTTTGTGACGCTTTGATAGCATCTGCCATTACTTCTGAAATAGAACTTGTGCCTAAAATTCCCCATTTTATTGTCATTTTATATCCTTAATTTAGCTGTAATTGCGAATCTGAATGTTAAGCTTACCTCAAAATAGAATTAATTAAATTGCCAACTCTATTACTAAACACCCCTGCTGTTATTGAACGACGTTCGTCTAGTTGAAATTCTTCTTTGGCTAACATAATACTTGTTATCAAATCCATCCCCTCATCTTTAAGAGAGACAACTTTTTGCAAAAAAGCCAATTTTATCTTTCTTCGTTCAATATTAAAATTAAATCGAGAAAAATTAATCTGTTTTGACAAAACCGTTATTAATTGTTTAATCTCATTAAGTTGCTCATCTTCACTTTTTATGGCCTTTGTATATAACAAACTGGATTTAAGTTCTTCTAAATCTTTTTTTCTTGCAATCGCTAATTTTATCATGGCATCAACATCTCCCTCACCCCTATGCTCATAACCAGCCACAGTGCCAGGTTGAGAAGCACCACCTGTCCAACCTAAACCTAGATACTGACGTCCTTGAGAAATTGCATAGTCAACTCCTAGTAAAGGATTTTCTTTAAGTGGAAACCAATTTTGATCTACATGGGTATTAAAATTATAAAAAGTTAAAGTCCTAGGTAATGTGCTTTCATGAAAATTTCTTTTTTTGCTAAAAGGTACATCCCCTCGGCAATATTCATTTGCAATATGCGCTGGCACTTGTTTTTGGGGTTGCCCAACCATCACTACCCAACTTTCATAAGACACTTTTCGTCCCTTTCTTAATGCTTGGATAAGTAGATCAAAATTGTAATGATTGCCATGCAAAGCGGTATAGTCTTTCTCTTTATTAAGATGTATAGATAGCTGCTGAGCTGCTTTATCTTTAGGAAGGTATTTTAAAATCATCTTCCACATATGACTGTCTAAAGCCCATAATGCATATTGAAATGCAGTGATATTCTTAAAATAACGACCAGAGTAATCAGTTACCTCACCTGCTTCTAGCAATAAACTTGGCGTTGCTCTAATCATCTTTTCTGCTAAATCTTGTTCTCCTCTAGCGATATGATGTAGCAGCTTATTAATTGCAATATCGACTTGAAAAAGCTTATGTGAAGATTTGGAAGCTTGAGCATATGCGACTAAATCAGACGTATCGAGCTTATTAGCAACGTGAATTCGTACTTCATAAGGTAAATCGTTTAATAAATTTAAAGGTCTGGATTCCACTTCTTCTCACCTCTGTCTTAATTTAAGACAGAATAGCTAACCTAATTTATAATTTATAATCGATTTATTTTATCGTTCTAATAAGAAAATCTTATTGATCTGGGTTTTAATTTAATAAAAATAGAGAAATTAGCATGTTATCAAGTATGAATAACTTTAACAGCTTCATGCTTAGCTAATGATTTTCTAATCTGAAGACTTATATTTTCTAATAAAATTTTCTTAACACAAGAAAGTCTTCCAACCATGCTAATGGTACGAATTGGTTTAGGTGCATTAAAAGCGACGTAATGAATACCATCATTGGGTTTATAGGCTAGCTTTGGTATCAATGTAATACCTGCATTAGAGGCAACCATATGGCGCAGCGTTTCTAAGCTCGTTGCTCTAAAGCCTTTTCTTTCTTTAGCATGTGCTTTATCACAAACTTCTAATGCTAACTCACGCATGCAATGCCCATCTTCAAGCAATAATAATGTTTTATTCTCTAAATCTTTAATACAAATTCTTTTACGCTTTGACAAAGCATGATTAGCAGGCAAAGCCAGCATAAATTCTTCTTCAAATAGAGGGATAGTAAAAAATTCTTCGTTTGGATGAGGAATACCTAAGAGCGCACCATCTAATTTACCATTTTTTAACTTCTCTAACAGATTAGCGGTTTGGTCTTCTACTAAGTAGAGAGATAATTTTGGAAATAGCTTAGTTAAACGTGGGATAATATGAGGAAGCAAATATGGTGCAAGCGTTGGAACAACGCCCAAATGAAATTCACCGCTAAATGGGTCTTTACTTTGTTTAGCGAGTTCTTTTATCGATTCAATATTAGCTAAGATTTCTCGAGATTTTTCAGTAATTGATTTCCCTATTTCAGTGAGTAATACATATTTAGTAGTACGCTCAATTAACTTAACGTCTAAGGCATTTTCAAGTTTTTTGATTTGCATGCTTAAAGCAGGCTGACTGACAAAACAGGCATCGGCCGCCATTCCAAAATGGTTGTAATCTGCTATCGCAACTAAATATTTTAAATCACGGATATTCATAGGAATTATGTTTATAATAAAAATTTATTGGTATTATATTATTAATAAATATAAGTTATCAACTAAATATTTTATAAAAGATAGAATACGCTACCATTCAAGTATTTACGAGGCAACATAACTAGCTGAGATTAGACTTTCTGACTGCTTTGTTTCTATAATCAACTGCTGAGCAGGCTGATAAAATCTTAGGGAACGATATTTTAAAATTGCACTGTGGCTAAGATAGCTATACAAGTCGCTATTTATAATTTCATCCCTAATTGCTACTCGCCGTACGTTTTCTTCCTCAGTAAAAATCTCCTGTATAGCATCAATGCGTTTATCAGATACCACTACTCCTGCCTTTTCCATTTCTTCGTAATCAAATGTGGAATATTCTTTTCTTAAACTAATATATCTACCTATACGACCAACGACATCGCTATGAAAGCCTTCTGATGCTCCTTGAAAGGTTAAAAAATTATTAATCTCTTTGCATAAATGTAATACTTTTTCAGGTGAAAAATCTTTTAGTAAATAAATAGTAAATTGATCCCCGTGTAAAAATCGTCTTTGCGTTGCAATACAAAACTCTAACTCTTTTATCCTTTCTTCAATATTTTGCCTTTTAGGATAATCTCTTCCCTTTACTAATTTTTCAGGCTTTTTTAAAACAATGGCTAATTTACTTTTAAATTCTTTAAAATCAAATTTGCCCGATTCACCATTTAAATAATTCTTATATTTATACAAACAACCTATCAATTCTTCTTTTTGCTTTATTTTTTTCAATGCACTGTTAGTGTGTAAAAATTTAAATTCTTTTATGCAAGCATGCTGTGTTGGATCTATATATTTAATTAATATATCTAAGATATTTTCGAAGTTAGCCAAATAGCTGTCGTAACTCATACTGATATGCAATTTATACATACTCAAATTTAATAGATGAGGTGTTATTGATTGTTCTACAATCTCATGCAAAGAGGATATTTTTTCATTTATTTCTTCAGCATACTGTTTTTCCCGACAAGTCACAAAAATATCGTCTAAAAAACTGTCAGCTATTGTATCCATGTAATCTAAGCGTTGCATAACAATCTCTCTCTAATCTATCCAATTGGCTATAGTCTGGTCTTAATTAGGCCATTTTAGACAAATTTGATTAAAATAATATTAAAATGAGAGATTTAGCTCGGAAAAGATCAAGGCTATACCCTTGAAAAGTAAAGGGTATAGTCCACTAATCTCATAAGCCGCTTAGCTAATCAGTGCTGGATTATGCATAATGATTAATTCTGAATCTAACAAGGCTAAAAACCGTTTTAAATCCGCTGGCGCTTTAGGAGATAACGCTAATTCCCATGCATCTTTAGAACCCACTTCTTCAATCAATTTCGCTGTAGCAGCTTCACCAATTTCATAAGCCACGCAAGCTAATTTCCAATTATTAAATTGAGAATAATTTTGATTTAAATAAGTTAATGCAGCTTGAGTTGACAATAAAGTATCTAACCTATCATCTCTATTTTCATCAATTGTTAAACCAAAACGCTTAGCCGTTGACGGTATAATTTGCCAAATACCCGCAGCTAAAACAGGATTTTTACTTTGATCTAATGGTTGGTAAGCCGACTCTGCTAATGGTATTACCAGCAAATCAGTTGGCATAGATTGTTTTTTTAATTCTGATTCAATATGAGATTGATACTGTTTCATTCGTTTTAATGATTCACGCATAGTCATTCTTGCTTTATCACTGGTAATAATATTATTAAGCGCTTCCACCACTTCTTTAGTTGCACTCACTTGAAAACTTTTATCAATATGCGATTTATTTATAATATCCTGAACTTGTTTACTAGATAACGGCCCAGTCACTGAAGATGTATTTAATGCATAAGCTAAAGAAATAGCAGATAAAAATGAGATAATATAAGCCGCAACTATACGCATTAACATTGATTTACCCTTTTTATAATCAAATAACATATTGACTCTCCTATATAGAATGGATGGTGAATTACCCTGCATCCCCAATGCACCTTGCGGTATGTTATGATGTTGCAGAGTTAGTTTTGCTATATTAATAAGTGATTGTGCGTAATCTTCTGGAGGGACTTTCTTCTTAACCACTATAGCTTGGTCACAAGCAAATTCTTGCAACTCATTTAACCAATTTATCCAGGCTTTAATGAGCGGGTTCCAAAAACAAATACACTTAGTAGCAAACATAAAATGCAGCCAGTATGTATCCTTCTGGCGTATATGTTGCAATTCGTGACGCAAAGCCAACTTTAAATCGCTAGGGTTTTCTAATAAATAACTAGGAAAAGCAATATAATGGCCTTTAAAAAAAGACCAACAAAATGGTGAAGATAATTTATCATTAAATAAAATGTGAACTCGATTAATAGCATGTTTACAGAAAGAAGATTTTTTCATCTTGTTAAGTGAATAAATATTTTTAACATAATTAATTAAACCGGTAATGATAATTATTGAAATAATAACAAGAAATAATTCATAAATTGGCAAACTATAAGATTGTTTATTTACATAAACTATTGGTTTTTCTACTTGCACGTAAGATTGTATATTTGAATAAGCACTTCTAAGCATAGGTTGCAGTTGAAATGTTGAGGACTGGTTATAATTAAATAAAGTCAATATATGAGGGAGAGCAAAAGCCATTACTATTATTATTAAAAAGGAATACCTAACGTATTTTAAACGCTGTATTGGCAACACATGATTAAAATACGGTAATTTAGCAATAGATTTCGTTATGATAAAGCCAAATGCAATAGCAGCATTTAGTAAAAGATAACTATGCATATTAATGAATGAAGTCATTTAACCATTTCCTTTTTTTTAGCATCTAATAAAGTTTGAATGGTTGTAATTTCATCCATAGACAATGCTTTTTTATCCACCAAATGTGCTACTAAGTCGACAGAATTCCCGGAGAAAATTTGCTTTACCATTTTATCAACGGAGTGAGTGGCAAATATTTGTTTACTAAAACAAGGAATATAAATATGTTGTTTGCCAACTTTTTTAGCGGACAAAATTTTCTTTTGCTGCAATATTCTCAGTATAGTAGACACCGACGTGTAAGCGAGATCGCGGTTAGGAGTAAGGTGAGCCATCACCTCTCTCACTGTCCCCTCACCTATCTTCCATAATATTTCCATTAATTCTAATTCCACAGGAGTTAATGCGTAGTTTTCTGACATAGCCTGTTCCCTTAAAAATAGTTTTAATAAATTAACTAAAACTTTAGTTAGTGTCAACTAAAGTTTTAGTTGATGTTTTAAAATTAACCAAATATAAATCGCTCTTTTGCTTTGCTATACTGTGTGTGTTTAAACATCAGGTAGGACAAACTATGCTTCCAAACAATCGTGACTATACAACATTAAACACACGCAGCACTGCACAAGCTGTTGCCACCTTTATGAGCCGAGTTTATTTATGGATGATGGCAGGAATCGCAATCAGTGGGATTACCGCTTACTTCGTTTCTACTCGTCCTGATATTGTTAGTTATATGATGCAAAATCCATTTATATTTTATGGATTAATTATATTCCAACTAGTCGCCGTTATTGCGTTAAGTGGCTGGGTACAAAGCATGAGCCTGAGCGTAGCCTCATTGATTTACGCCCTTTACGCTACTTTAGTAGGATTAACATTTTCTAGTTTATTTTTAGTTTACACAATGGAAAGTATTAGCAGTGCTTTCTTCGTCACTTCCTTCGCTTTTGCTGGCTTAAGTTTATTTGGTTTTACGACTAAACGTGATTTAGGACCTATAGGCGCGTTTTGTATGATAGGTTTATTCGGCATGATTGCTGTGATGCTGCTCGCCCTATTTTTTCCTTCACTTATGAGCAATGCTATGCAGCTCACCATTTCAGTAATAGGTGTATTGGTGTTTGCTGGCTTAACCGCTTACGACACACAAAAAATTAAATCTCTTCCTTTGCAATTTAGCGCTGAAGATCAATCAAGAAAAGCCGCTATTTACGGTGCTTTAATACTTTATTTAGATTTTATTAATTTATTTTTAAATATTTTACGATTAATGGGTAATCGTCGTTAAAAAATAGCGAGCAGGAATGACCATCATTCCTGCTCTATCTATATTACCTACCAACTGTATATCGATTTTTTAATTGTTCAAATTGTTTTTCACTGCTTGTTATCTTACGGCAAAAAAACCTAGATCGATTGACTTTCAAAATAGGCTTATACAGATCTTCATTTATTCTAGTTATACTCTCTGCATTTCCTCTAGCTTCTTCACTCTTAGCTAGTGCTAATTCTTGTTCAGCTAAAAATAAAGCTCTTTCTTTTATTAGCTTAAGCGTATTCCGCCAAGAAAAGGTTAAACGTCTTCTACCAATAGGTAACAGACGGTTTTTAGTTAAAAATGGTTGGTTTTTTTCGGATGCATTTAAATATTCAAATAAATTTCTTAGTTGTTGAATATCATTAGATTGCAAAACAATAGACTTTAATTCCCTTAAAAAATAATTTTTTTTATTTTTTAAATTACTGTTTTTTCCTGGCGTATAATCAAAATGAGCCCATTTATACTTAGCTATCAAATTATTATTCAAATCAATCGCTGGTAATGGCTGCCTATCTGTTTTCTTAAAATAACTAGTAACCTCAGCTATGGTTTTAGCTGATGCTGACTTATACTCAGCCATACCCTTAAAAATTTCCTCATTAGCTTCTACCTTAATGACTTCTTTAAAGAGACGGCCTAAAGCATAAACATCTATTTTTTTTGACAATTCAAAAACGGGACGTTCAGTTGCTGCTGTTCCTAACTTACGGTAAGCCTTCCATTCTTCATATAAGTCATTCGGTAAATAGAAAGGTGTACCGCAAAAACCCGTCTCACGAGAGGCTTCTCCTGATCTGAGTTTAATAGACAACCCAAAATCTATTAACTTAATCTCTGGGGCTTCTTCATCGGAGGAAGAAAACATGATTATCATATTTTCTGGCTTTAAATCTGCATGAATTATGTTTTTTCTATGGAGCTCAGTCACTGCTAAACCAATTCGAAAAGCTAATTCATTTTTTTGCATATTGTTGAGCAGAGGTAAGTAAAATGCCAAATAATCATTAAGCGGCATCCCTTTATAATAGGTTTGAATAATATAACCTTTAGAACGTTGGCTAAAGTGATCAACTAATTGCTTATTAACCCTAAGCATATCAATTTCATCAGGTAAAATAGCATCCGCAGCCTTCTCTCTGCTCACCTTTAAAGCATATTGTTTGCCATTTTTATCCTCAATTAGCTTAACACGACCAAAGGCTCCCTCCCCTAAAAAGGAATGCTTAGCAACAGCAAAAAGGCGATACCTTCTTTTTCCTTTTATCGCGATAAAAGAATGATTGAGCACGTTAGGATGATCTTTTCTGCTAATTTTAAGCTTAGGAGCTAACTCTTTTCCTTTTAAAAGCTTAAGCGCGTAATCCCATTCAGCTTTGGAGACCAGAAGGGAAGAATGTGACTTCATGTCGAAATCTCGCAAAATTTATTGTAAGAGGCAACAATTTATATAACACTTCTGCTAGTTAATAAAGCAAAAATTGACTTTAGGTTGCTTCTTATGCTTGGTTTATTTTTTTACTTAGGTAAAATAAGCATCTGTCTGAATCGTCATTTTGGAGCTTTATGTCTACCCCAGAAATCTCAGTGCAAGAATTAAAAACTTTAAGAGATAACCACACTGATCATTTGTTGCTAGATGTCAGAAATGCTGACGAGTACGCATTCTGTAATTTAGGTGGTTTACTGATTCCCTTCAAGGACTTACCTGACCGTTTAAATGAATTAAATCCCGAGCAATATATCGTCATTCATTGCCATGCAGGCGGTAGATCAAAACGGGCCACTGAATTTTTATTACAGCAAGGTTTTAAGCGGGTTTATAATTTGCGCGGCGGTATTACTGCATGGGCAAATGAAATTGACCCTAACATGCCAACTTATTAATATTGTAGCCGCGATGGGAGCGCAGCGGACATCGAGGTTCCTTTGTCATTGCAAACCTCTGTGAACCTCGATGTCCGCTGCGCTCCCATCGCGGCTACTTTTACTTCATATCCATTTTTTATATTTGAAATAGAGCATCATACAAAAAGCAATTAACCCCATACTTCCTAACACAGCAATGTAGCCAAAACGCCAATCTAATCCTGGGATATAATGGAAATTCATGCCGTAGATGCTAGCTAAGGCAGTAATAGGAATAAAAATAGTAGTGATAATCGTTAGCGTTTTCATGATTTCATTCATGCGATTGGTGATGCTAGAAAGATAAACATCGAGCATGCTAGATAGCATTTCTCTAAATGTTTCTAAGCTATCTATAGCTTGTACAGTATGATCATAAACATCACGCAAATAAATCATCGTAAATTTACTAATACGATTATTTTCTGCATGCGCTAAATGACTTAATAATTCACGCATAGGCCAAATGGCTTTGCGCACCAATAGCATTTCGCGTTTAATTTTATAAATAGTTCTTGCACTTTGCGAAGTAGGGTTTGCAATAATATTTTCCTCAATCTCTTCAATCTCATCTCCTAGTACTTCTAAGGTAGCAAAGTAGTCATCTACTATCGTATCAATTAATCTATACATCAGATAATCCGGCCCTTCTTTTCGCAAAGTTTGGTTAGTTTTGCTGCGTAATTTAATTCTAATATTATCAAATAAGGTGGTATCTAATTCTTGAAAACTAAGCAAGAAATTATTCCCTAAAATAAAACTAACTTGCTTAGTCGTAAATGCATGCTCTTGTTTTATTAAGACCTTTAACGTAATAAAAAGATAATTTTTAAATTCTTCTACTTTCGGACGTTGCTCAACATTTAAAATATCCTCAACAGTAAGCGGGTGTATATTATAACGTTTAGTAAGTGCTTTAATTAACTCAACATCATTTAAACCTTCGATATTCACCCATGTCGTGCCTTTCCTTATTACATCAGGTGCAAAACAAGTTTCAATATCAGTATTGCTGGTTTCATAAAAATCTGAGAGAGAATAATTAATGACAGTCACTACAGGAGGCTTTGTCCTCTGCTCGCCTGTATAAGTTGGTGTACCAGGTGCTTTTCCTATCTTTTTAACTCGTTTGCGAATTTCTGAAAACATGCTTATCCCTTAAGCAAAAAGTTGATGGTATTTTATTTCGCTGCAAATGCGCTTGATGCTGTTTTTTTATTTAATATGAATATAGATAATAAATAGAGTGCTGCAATAATAATCAACAAATCACGTAAACCAATGATGAGTGAGGCATATTCTAATAACCCACCCACTACTGCACCAAATTGATTTGCAGCAAAAGCATGCAAAGAATTTGCCGTACATTTAAAACGCGAAGTAAAAATAATATTAGCAAAAAATAGAGGTGAAAAAGCTAGCAAAATTCCGATAATGAAACGCATTAGCGAGGGTAATGGCAATAAATATGAAATCGGTGTTAGCCATGCAATAAACAAACTGGCAAATAAAGCTAACATGCACCAAGTAATATTAAACTTAATACGCTCAGTAAACTCAATCGCTATATAAACTGTTAGTAGAACACCAAAAAAAACCATGGCATTCACCAACCAAGTAGTACCAAATAATAAAGCAAAATTGCTTATGCATTTTGTTTCAAGCAATAAAAATGCAGCGCCCATAAAAAATAAATCTATATGGTTAAAAATAGCTTTATATGAAGAACCTGCCAGTTTAATAGCATAAAAAGATAATAAAAATATTAGGGCCAATCCTAGCAAATAAGTACCTGCGATTTTATGTTTTTTCAAATATAAAAATGGATAATTATCACTAGTTACATTAGCCGCTTGCATCCCTTGCCATTTAACATCACATTGTAATCTTGCTTCATCTGGGCTAATGGATAATACAGAAAGCCAATGCGTTTTCTTTCCTTCCGAATCAAAACAAGGATAGTGCGAAAAAGCAGTAGTTAGCATCGTTGCTAATTTATCAATCAGCCAACGTTCTCTGTAATAGTTATACATAGCAAACAAGCCATCAGGCTGCAAATGCGCTTTGGCAATATTGATTCCCTCTTGAGTAAATAAATAATTTTCTAATCGCAATGAAGATTGACCCGATAAAATCATCATAGAATCGGGCAAAGCAAAGATAATGACATCATATAATTCTTTACTACGTTGCAGGAAAGCACGCCCATCTTCTACAAACACATTTACTCGTTTATCTTCGTATGGGTGATCAGGATTTAATTGTCTTCCTAATTGATATAACAGCGGATCAATCTCAACGGCATCAACTTGTTTTGCACCTTGCGCTAAGGCAATTGCTACATCTCCTCCTGTACCTGCACCAATAATTAGTACTTTATTTAAAGATGCTTGAGATACTCTATGTTGATAAGGAAAAAAGTAAAACGGTGTAGAAGTATGGCGTTGCTTTACCGTTTCTATAATTTGCTGTGGCGAACCATTTACGCTTACTACATGCCTATCTTTAGCAAACGACTGCACATCAATTTTATAATAAGGCGACCATAGCCTTTTATTATTATTATTTTCTTTACTTAAAATAAACAGCATAAAAATTAAGGAAACTACTTGCAAAGAAGTAATCCATACAGATTTTTTAGTTAAAATGAGCAAATAAGTAACTGTTATCAATACACCCCACCATAGCGGTGAAACATTTAAAAATGATAAAAAAGTGAAACTGACTATCCCTAACAAAGCACCTAAAATATCTAAGCGATAAGCTTTTAAAGGAGAAAATGATTTAAAGAAAATGGCTGTACCACTTGCTACCGCCGTCATCACTAAGGTAGTTAATATGAAAATAACTGGCAAGGTAATTACAGCTGGAAAAGCATTGTCTTTAAGTAAGTTAATGTAATAATCTAATTCATTAGTATGCGGATTTAGTTTAATTTGATATTCGTAGCGAAAATAATAACAAAAAGCGATTAAACTCATTAATAAAATGGGAGACCAATTAAATAGCCTAAGAGATGAACGTAAAAATCCTAATGCAATCCCTAAAAAACTAGCGATTAAAATAAAATTTGAGAAAAAGGAAAAAAGGAAGACGTTAGCACCTATCCATCTCATTAATGCTAATTCAGTAAATAGCATTAAAAAACTAGCTAGCATTAAGCATAACGATTGATTGCGTAACAAATCCCTGTTCATACAAATCTTAGCCCACTGAATAAATAAATAGGAAGTTAGTATGAATTCGGCTCAGGGAAATTTCAATCTATTAAGACATACTCGCCTGAATTTGCTCGCGGTTAACAGTGACACTTCTTGCCACAGCAAGTGTAATTAAATGTTTAGCGACTAAATCGGATAAATATTGATCCATAGTGCACATACCAATATCACCACTAGTTTGAATAGTAGAAATCATGTGCGCAGTCATATCTTGTCTAATCAAATGCCTGATGGCGGGATTTGCTATCATTATTTCAAAAGCGGCTATGCGACCACCTGTAACACGTTTTGCTAATGTTTGGCAAATAACAGCTTGGGTCGTTTCTGCTAGTAAATTTCTAACGCGATTTTTTTCCATCATAGGAAAGACATCAATAATACGACTAATGGCTAATGGTGCTGAACTTGCATGTAAAGTTGCTAAGACTAAGTGCCCAGTCTCTGCTGCGGTTAGCGCTAAGCGTA
>BMAH01000016.1 GCA_014132615.1 Gammaproteobacteria bacterium | reverse complement strand
TCCTATTTAGCGAATTTCGGTAATGAAGTAAATTTGTTTGAAGTAACCAATTAGCACGCGGGAATGACGAGGTTGGGCGCTAGCGCAGATTTCTGTCAACGAATTACTAAACATCTACAGGGATGACACAAGTTTTTTATGCAAGTTATCAGGCAGTAGCGCTAATACCGATTTCTGCCATAATACATACAATCCCCAATGAGCATTCACTGGGGAGGGTCGCTTACCTATTCTTCATATTTTAAATCTAACTCTCTTGCCGCTTTGACATCATCTAAGCGCTTAACGGGTAACGTATGAGGTGCACCTTTTAATAAAGCCGCATCTGTTTTTGCTTCATTTAAAATACTTATCATGGCATCAGCAAATAAATCTAACGTCTCTTTGCTTTCTGTTTCAGTTGGTTCTATTAGCAAACATTCAGGAACTAGCAAAGGAAAATACATAGTCGGTGCATGAAACCCATAATCTAATAACCGCTTAGCAACATCTAATGCCGTTACGTGTAACGTTTTAGATTCTTGTTTAAGCGTAATAATAAATTCATGGCTAGCACGTCGAGCAGGATAAGCAGGTGTAAAGCCTGCAGCACGCAATCTTGCTAATAAATAATTTGCATTTAAAGTCGCAAATTCAGATACACGTTGTAAACCTTCTTTGCCTAATAATCTTGCGTAGAGATAAGCACGCAAAATAATACCTGCATTGCCCATAAATGCAGATAAACGACCAATACTATCAGGACAATCTTTTTCCGTAAGCCAACGATAATGATCCCCTTCTTTCGTTACCCTAGGAATAGGTAGATAAGGCAGTAATCTTTCATTAGCAACCACGGGCCCGCTTCCTGGACCACCACCGCCGTGAGGAGTAGCAAACGTTTTATGCAAATTCAAATGCACTACGTCAAAACCCATATCCCCCGGTCTTACTTTACCTAAAATAGCGTTAAAATTAGCACCATCGTAATAGAGCAAGCCACCGGCTTGGTGAATAATTCTTGCTATTTCTTGAATTTTTTCTTCAAACACGCCTAGCGTAGAAGGATTGGTTAACATAATCCCCGCTGTTGTAGGCCCAACGGCTGCTTTTAATGCTTCAATATCCACATTGCCATTAGTATCAGTGGGTATTTCTCTCACCTTAAATCCACACTGCACAGCAGAAGCAGGGTTGGTACCGTGAGCAGCATCCGGAACTAAGATTTCATTACGAGCAAAATCTTGTCTTGCCTGATGATACGCTCTTATCATCGCAACACCCGCAAATTCACCTTGTGCACCCGCCATAGGAGAAAGCGCTGCACCCTTCATGCCAGTGACAGACTTTAAGATTTCTTGTAACTCATAAGCACAAGCCATAAAGCCTTGGCTATTTTCATCCAAAGAAAGAGGATGGTGATGTAAAAAACCTTCTAACGAAGCTAATTTATGTACCCCTCTAGGGTTGTATTTCATGGTACAAGAACCTAAGGGGTAGAAATGAGTATCAATAGAAAAGTTTTTACGTGATAAATTCGTATAATGACGCACAGCCTGCAATTCAGACACTTCAGGCAATTTAGGCAATGCTTCTCTTAATAGATCTTTAGGAATGTCATCGCATATCTCAGAAACTGCTTTTGGCATTTGAGCCTTAGCACAACGCCCCTCTCTAGATTGCTCAAATATTAAGCCAGACATGCGAGCTTTCTCCCTTCTAACACTTCTTTCAATTGTTGAGTAAAGAATTTAATGTCTTCACTAGTCTTAGTTTCTGTCGCGCAAACAACAAACGCATTACCTAACTCTGGGTAAGCTTCGCTAAGACTATAACCGCCTTGTATGCCGCGTTTAGCTAATTCACTCAGCAATTGATTAACCGGTTGATTGACTCGCAACACCATTTCATTAAAGAAAGGAGAATTAAATACTAATTCCACACCAGGGACTGTTAACAATTCTTTTTTTAACTCTCTGGTACGTTGATGGCTTGAGAGTGCAACGCGTCTTAATCCTTGCGGCCCTAGCAAACTCATGTAAATAGTAGAAGCAGTCACCATTAAACCTTGGTTAGTACATATATTTGAAGTAGCTTTAGCTCGGCGAATATGTTGTTCACGCGCTTGTAGCGTTAAAACAAACCCCATCTTCCCATTTAAATCGACAGTACGCCCTACAATACGGCCAGGCATTTGGCGCACATGAGCTTTCTTACAGCAGAGAAAACCATAATAGGGACCGCCTGATGCGAGTGGTATACCTAATGGTTGGCCTTCTCCACAAGCGATATCAACACCTTCTTCTCCCCATTCACCTGGCGGTTTTAAAAGTGCCATTGCCATAGGATTTACGACAGCAATCGATAAAATATTTTTTTCTTTTGCCCAATTGGTTAACGCATCTACGTCTTCTAATACACCAAAGAAATTTGGCTGAGGAATAACTAAGGCTGCCACTGTTTCATCGAATAGATTATTTAACGCAGCAATATCTATCTTGCCTGTTTCTTTTTGATAGGGAACATCAATCAGTTTAATATCTTGCTGATTGACAATCGTATAAGCAGTTTGCCTGTAAGCAGGATGAATATTTTTAGGCAATAAAATACTAGCACTGCCTTTTTTATTTTTAAGCCTGACCGCCATTAAAATGGCTTCTGCTAATCCTGATGCGCCATCATAAAGTGAGGCATTTGATACTTCTAATGCCATGAGATTAGCCATCATCGTTTGGAATTCATAAATTAACTGCAGACTGCCTTGGCTTGCCTCTGCTTGATAAGGCGTATAAGCCGTCATGAATTCACCACGGGTTGCAATATCCCAAACTGCGGCGGGGATATGATGCTCATAGGCGCCTGCACCTATAAAACATAACAAATTGCTATCCATTTTTGCGCGCTCGCGCATAAGACGACCCAATTCCATTTCAGAAATACCCGATGGAATATCTTTCAATGAAACTTGTCTTAATGATTCAGGAATTTCATCAAATAATGTTTCTATAGTCGAAATACCTAAGGTGTTAAGCATTTCTTTTATATCTTGTTCAGTATGGGGAATAAATGGCATGTATATACCTCACTGACGCCTAGCGCGAATACACTAGGCGTGATCAGATTAATGTGCTTCCGATGCAACTACTTTTGAATAAGCTTCTGCGTCTAATAAACCCTGTACGCCGCGATCAAACGGTTTTACTCTGAATAACCAACCTTTACCGTAAGGATCTTGATTAATCAGTTGAGGATTTTCGATAACAGCTAAATTTACTTCTACGACTTCCCCAGGTATAGGGCAATAAATATCAGCAGCTGCCTTAACCGATTCAACCACCGCACATTCTTGACCGTCTTCATAATTTGCTTCTATCTCGGGCAATTCAACATAAACCAAATCACCTAACATAGTTTGTGCGTGATCAGTAATCCCAATGGTAATAAGCTCTTCGTCTTTTTTAATCCATTCATGTGTTTTAGTGTATTGCAATTTTTGCGGTATATTACTCATATTTAATCCTCTCAAAAAACTTTTTTACCATGACGCACAAACGGGGGTTTTACGACTAGCGCGGGTACTTCCTTATCACGTATCACGACCCGGCAATGATTACTAATCTCAACTGGCACCCTTGCTAATGCGATACTTTTTTCAAGAGTAGGCGAATAACCTCCACTTGTCACCTCTCCTTGGCCTTGGCTTTCTGTCATTACGCGCTGATGATTTCGTATAATGCCTGCCCCCTCTAATACCAATCCAACTAATTTAAATTTCATACCTGCCTGTGATTGCTTCTCTAATGCATCACGGCCTATAAAAATCCTATCTTTCGGCTCTAACGCGACTGTCCAGGCAAGATTTGATTCCAAAGGAGTGACCGTTTCATCCATGTCTGAACCATATAAATTTAATCCAGCTTCTAATCGCAACGTATCTCGTGCTCCTAATCCACAGGGTAAAACCCCTGCGTTTAACAATGCATCCCAACGCGACTCGACTTGATTAATAGGAAAAATAATTTCTATGCCATCTTCTCCTGTATAACCAGTTCTAGCAATAAATACATCGTTATTTTGAGCAAAATGAAAAGGTTTTAATTGCTGCACTTCATGAACTTCAGAAGGAGAGAGAAAAAGAGGTAACTTATCTTTTACTTCAGGACCTTGGATAGCAAGCATGGCAAGGTCAGTTCTTTCTATTAGTGTAATATCAAAATTGGCGCTCTGTTTTTTCATCCACGCTAAATCTTTTTCACGTGTGCCTGCATTGATCACAATACGATAAAAATCAGGATTAATTTTATAAACAATTAAATCATCCAAAACACCGCCTTGCTCATTTAACATGCAAGTGTAAAGCGCTTTACCTTGGGTTAATCTATTAACGTCATTTGCTAATAGGTGACGTAAATAAGCAGTACTTTCTTTACCATGTAAATCAACAACGCCCATGTGCGATACATCAAACATACCGGCATGTTGTCTTACTTGATGATGTTCTTGAATTTGTGATCCGTAATGTAAAGGCATGTCCCAACCGGCAAAATCAACAATTTTTGCATTTGCCTTGGCATGTAATTCATAAAATGGTGTTCGTTTGCCCACGTCATTTTCCCTTGTAGTGATGGGGATTGCAGAGGGAGGAGTATAGCGTTTCAGGTTAAAAAACTGAAGAGATTAATCGCCTTAAGTATTCCTTAAGTCCATTTCATTTATGCTAAAAGAATCGCACAGGAGGTGCTTATGTCACTAACAAGACAACATAAGGAATTTGTTGATAGTGCAATTAGCTACTTATTTGATTTTCCCCACGATTTTCACGAACTTAAAATAGAAGTAGAAAAAATTAGACAAGCATTATTTTTTTCTATTTCCTCTGATCATGATTATTATTTATTACAACAAGCCTTACTTCACCCTGAACAAACACTACGCCGTTTGGAAGATTGCGCCAAAGAGCCCATCACTGTTGCTGATGTGAAGCTTTATCTCATTGATTTATTATCCACCTCATTAAAAGATGCTTCAGAAAAAGCAAGTGTCAGCTTGCAAGAATTAGGCTGGAATGAGGCAACCATTAAGCAATTATTAATTGCCGATAAAGATGAGAAATTTTTTAAAACAGAAAATTTAAAGCCTAGTGTTTCAAACTCACAGCATTCATCTTCCATCTTTACTTGCTCAGGAAGAGTACGCTTAGATTATAAAAAAAATATTGCTTATTTAGTAGTCTGCTTTGATTTACCCTGGTTACCTTATAACCATAAAGTAACTCAAAAAATTGCCAATATTCCTTATGATGAAACACTCTATGAAGATGAATTTATCAATCAATTACTCCCCGTTAGTAATAAAATGCTGGCTGAAATTGTTGCGCATGTTACTTACAAAGAATTTATCGCAAGATACCCGGATTTAAATTTAATCGTGAGTTACGCAAAATTAAATCAACATATTAATTCATTATTTATGTTACGTTTTTACGTTGATGCTTTGTTAAGTAAAAAAATACATTTATTTGATTTGCTTACCTTGAAGCCTAAACAAGTAGAAGTTTTACGATCAGATTTAACTCAAAAACTTCTTAAGGCTGATTTATGTACCTTCAACGAAGCTTGCGAATTAAAACCATATGACTTAAAAATTATTCAAATTTACTCTGCACTTATTTTTTCTAAAAAACTTTCATTATCCGAAATATCTTCTTTGTCAGAAAATCAAGCAAGCTTATTCATGTTACCCACTATTTCCCATTTAATTTTACAAGATAAATTATCTTTTCCCTTTGTAAAATATTTACCTAACTGTGTTAAAGCTTTATTTACTAGTCCACTTTATATGGACTACCTCTTAACGGGAAACTTGGATTGGTCAAGTTTATATGATTATACCGACGTGACTTGTCAATATTTGCTAGAACCAGCTGTTGCTAATGTGATAAAGGAAAGAAAATTTGGATTTAGTGACGCACTGATTTTAGCTAAAGAAATAAAACCCAAGTATTCTTCCATTTTCTTTTTTGGTAATCGACAGGCGCAGACACATGAAACAAAAGCACTACGCCTTAGCTCACCATTTTAATATTTAGCAATACGTGGCAAACCACTACGCATTCCCACTGCGTAACGAGTAAATATATTTTTAATCAAAGGGAGTTGGTGGGTAAAGGAAAGGCCAATTGAACGCAACTGGCCCACTTGTTTATTCGCACTAGCAAATATTTTTTTGATGCTATCTACTCCCTGTATTAACACCATATTGTCTGATTTACGCCAACGTTCGTATTGGCGCAATACAGCTAAACTAGCGAAATTCCTTTTTGCATGAATAGCATTTGCAATAACTTCGGCTAAGCTTGCTGCGTCTAACAATCCCATATTAATACCCTGGCCTGCTAAAGGATGTATGCTATGCGCTGCATCACCAACCAATGCGATATGAGGTTTAACATATTGCTTAGCATGATGTTTACGCAGAGGAAAAGCGTAGCGCATACCCATCAATTTAGTTTCTCCTAAATCAGGAAAACTTTGTTGTAAAGTCTGATTAAATGCTAAGTCGTCTAAGGCCAAATAAGCTTGCGCTTGTTCTGTTGGTAAAGACCAAACAATAGAAGATAAATTAGATTTGGCTAAGGGTAAAAAAGCAAGCGGGCCACTAGGTAAAAAAACTTGTCTAGCACATTGATGATGATCACTGGCTGTTTCAACCATAGCAACAACAGCTAATTGATCGTAATGAATAGGTTGAGAAACAATATTAGTTTTAGTACGCAGCCAAGAATGAATACCATCTGCACCTATTGCTAACTTTGCTGAGAAAATACAGCCCTCTCGGCTAGTCACTTCTACTCTGGCATCTTTTTCCTGATAATCTATTAACTCAATAGGCGCGACATAATTAATTTGAGGAAAAGATTTTACCTTTTCAAATAAAATTTGCTCCATTAATACATTTTCTACAATGTAACCTAATTGCGGCACACCAATATCCGTGTGCGAAAAATGGATATCGCCTTCATGAACTCCATCTCGCACATGCATATGAGTATAGGCACTAACACGTTTGTTTTTTATAGCATCCCAAACACCGAGGTTATTAAAAATGCGTTTAGTTGCCGGGGTAATAGCACTTACTCTATGGTGATAATGATTTTCTTGCCAATTTTCTGGGGATTTAACGTCTAAAATTGCAATGGATAGTGCCGTCTCCCTAGCTAGATTTAAAGCTAGGGTTAAACCAATTACACTCCCGCCTATTATCACCACATCGTAATTTTTATTATGCATTGTAATAATAATTTTTTTCTTAAATTAAAAAGGTAATGTTAAATCAGGTTGCACACCTAACATCCACTGCCTAAATTGCGTTTGAATATTTGATAAATGAAATTCATCATTTGCTTCAAAACGTAAAATTAAATAGGGCGTGGTATTAGAAGGTCTAACTAAACCCCAGCCTTGGGCAAAGTTGACGCGTAATCCATCTATTGTGACAATATCACTTGCCTCTTTAAAATCAGCAGCAGAAATTAATCTTTGCATTAGATCAAACTTTTTATCCTCATTGACTTCTACTTTTAATTCAGGCGTATTTACACTATTTGGAATAGCTGCAAAAATCGCCTCACTATCTTCAGAGTACTTAGCTAAAATTTCTAATAAACGCCCACCCGCATAGAGTGCATCATCAAATCCAAACCAACGCTGTTTAAAAAAGAAATGTCCACTCATTTCACCTGCTAATTGCGCCTGGGTTTCTGCTAATTTTGCTTTAATCAATGAATGACCGGTTCGCCACATAATAGGTTGGCCGCCGTGCTCTTTAATTACGTGCGCCAAATGGGTTGAGCATTTCACATCAAAAATAATTGTCGCGTTAGCATGCTCTTCCAGCAAAGCTTTAGAAAATAACATGAGTAATCGATCGGGCCAGATAATCGTACCCGCTTTTGTTACCACACCCAACCTATCGCCATCGCCATCAAAAGCAAGGCCAACATCCGCCTTATTTTCTTTTACTGCAGCAATTAAATCTTTTAAATTTTCAACCTGACTTGGATCAGGATGATGATTAGGAAATTGACCGTCTATATCACAAAATAAAGGGATAATTTCACAGCCTAACGCTTTAAATAAACGCGGTGCTATTTCGCCTGCGACGCCATTACCTGCATCAATAACAATTTTTAATGGCTTTGCTAATTGGATTCTAGCACACACTTCTTGAATGTATTTTTCAGCTAAATCAATTTCACTGTAATTACCGCTGCCTGATGCCAAATCATTATTTATAATACTTTGGCGCAGCCCTTTGATTTCTTCTTCAGCCAACGCTTTACCTTTCACCACCATTTTTAAGCCATTGTAATTGGATGGATTATGCGAGCCAGTTAACATCACCCCCGATTGCGTAGGCAGCACGTGAGTAGCGTAATAAAGAACAGGCGTTGGCACCATGCCAACATTAATTACATCGCAGCCGGTAGATAAAATACCTTGGCATAACTGAGTAATTAAATGAGGGCTAGATAATCTACCATCCCGCCCAATCGCAATTGCTTTTTCACCTTGCTTTAAAGCAAGTGTTGCAATCGCTTTTCCAATAAAGAAAACCGCTTCTTCTGTTAACTCTTCTCCAACAATACCTCTGATATCGTAAGTGCGAAAAATAGATGGACCTAGTACTACTGTATTTTGAGCTAACATATTAATTTGTTCCTGAATGACCAAAACCACCGCTACCACGTTGGGTTGCAACAAAATCTGTTACTAATTCAAACTCTGCTCTGACTATAGGTAAAAACACTAGCTGTGCAATTCTATCGCCCGGCTGAATAGTAAAAGCATCACGACCCCGATTCCAGCAAGATACCATAAGCGGCCCTTGATAATCGGCATCGATTAAACCCACTAAATTCCCTAATACAATACCGTGCTTATGTCCTAAGCCTGAACGCGGCAATATCACAGCAGCGAGATTTGGATTCGCTATATAAATTGATATACCTGTTGGCAAAAGGTGGGTAGTGCCTGGCTCAATAACTAGTGTGTCCTCTAAGCACGCACGCAAGTCTATCCCTGCTGCGTCTTGAGTTTCATATTTAGGCATAGGAAAAGTGCTACCTATGCGCTTATCTAAAATTTTTAATTGTATAGGCGCTGATGAAGAATGACTCATGCTTGGGTGTTCGATACCTGTTTCAGCCAGTATTTTATTAGTCATGTTTTTGTCCCTGTTTGTATTCATTTGCGATAAGAGTAATTAATTCTTTAGCTAAATCATGTTTGCTCATCAAAGGTAACGTCGTTTCTTGTCTAGCACTGATGATAGTAACTTCATTCTCATCACTGCCCATGCCACGACCTTCTCCCACTTGATTTGCAATGATCATATCCATTTTTTTACGTTCACGCTTTTGCTTCGCTTTGGGAATAACATCGTGCGTTTCTGCAGCAAACCCAACTACAAAGGGTTTATTAGATAAAGCAGCCACATTGGCCACAATATCAGGTGTGGGCGTTAATGTTAGCGAAAATGCGTTAGATTCTTTAGGCATTTTTTGATTAGCGATAGTGTGCGCTTGGTAATCACTCACTGCGGCCACTGAAATAAAAATGTCGCAGTTAGACAAATTAGCAAACACCGTATCTTGCATTTCTTTGGCAGTTGTCACCGAAATGACTTCCATATGCTTAGGTTTAGCGAGTGCAACTGGACCGCTAATAAGAACCACTTTTGCTCCTGCTAATGCAGCTGCCTCTGCTAAGGCATAACCCATTTTGCCTGAACTGCCATTCGTTAAATATCTGACAGGATCTATTGCTTCATGCGTAGGACCTGCGGTGATTACTACTTTTTTTCCTGCTAACTCGTAAGTTGAAAATAATTCATTAATAGTTTCAATAATTGTTAGAGGCTCAAGCATTCGACCAGGACCCACATCACCACAAGCTTGGCTTCCCTCACCTGTTCCAAGCACAATGACCCCATGCTCTTTAAGGCGGCGTTTATTTTCTTGTGTTAGCACGTGAGTATACATAGCTTGATTCATGGCAGGCGCCAATACAACAGGCGCCTTGGATGCTAAACATAGCGTTGTTAATAAATCATCGGCATGACCGTAAGCTAAGCGTGCCATCAAGTCAGCAGAAGCAGGCGCTACTAATATCAATTCTGCCCAGCGCGCCAATTCAATATGACCCATCGCGGCTTCTGCCTGTAAATCAAATAATTCATCATGAACAGGGTAGCCTGAGACAGCTTGCATAGTGAGGGGGGTAATAAAGCGCTTGGCATTAGCCGTCATAACGACCCGCACATTAGCCCCGACTTCTCGCAAACGCCTCACTAAGTCTGCACTTTTATAAGCAGCGACACTGCCAGTCATACCTAGCAAAATACGTTTGTTTGCAAGAAATTGAGCCATTAAACGATCCGCACTCGTAAAGCTGTACAAGATAACATCAGATCGTGCTGGTGTCATGAGGTTTTATAGGATTTTTAAATGGCCTTGATGGAGTAATCTAAGTATACTTGCCTCTCTTTTTCACCCTTGTCGTTGTATCCAATAAGTAATTCATTTCACAGCTACTTCTTACCCCCTCACGTCAGCATACTTTTTAGTTATACCCTGATTATCATGTCATGCCTTACCCTGTCATGCCAGCGTGCTGCTAGCTGACATCCACAACCCAAGTCTCCTATAAACAAAGCAATAAAGGATTCAATTTATGCCCATTAACCATTGGCCTAGCGCAGATAGACCGCGCGAAAAATTACTTAACCAAAGCGCCAAAACCCTAACTGATGCCGAGTTATTAGCCATCATCATTAAAACAGGCGTTAAAGGTTGCTCAGCTCTAGACATTGCTAAGCGATTATTAAATAGGTACGGCAGCCTAACTAAACTATTAAGCGCCACCCCCTCGTGTTTAATAAAGGAAACAGGGATAGGGCCAGCTAAATACGCAGCGCTAAAAGCCGCCTTAGAATTGGGTAAACGGGCCACAAACACACCGCTTCCCGCCCGAATCACTTTAAATACCTCCCGAGAGACCCAAGCCTTTGTCGCATTTCATTTGCGAGACTATACTCACGAAGTATTTGGCTGCTTATTTCTTGATCAACACTATCGTTTGCTAGCTTTTGAAGAATTATTTCACGGCACCTTAAATGAAGCCGCCGTTTACCCTAGAGAAATCGCGCGCCGCAGCCTTGAACACCATGCCGCTTATTTAATTTTGACCCATAATCACCCTTCGGGCTTGCCTCAACCCAGCCAGGCAGATAAACTTCTTACCGCTCATATTTGCAAAGCATTGGCGCTAATTGACATACAGGTCATAGACCATATTATTGTCGGTAAACCAGATTGCTATTCCTTCGCAGCAGATGGATTATTATAGAGAAAGATTGCTCTTCTCTATGGTTTCTGGTATAAGTTGCAGCCTTGTTTTGCTAAAAGTTAGCAATAATTAACACGAAAGATTAGAGATAGAGAATTAGATATGGCAAAGAAATGTCCAGTCACGGGCAAAGGCCCATTGGTGGGAAATAACGTATCCCACGCAAACAATAAAACGAAACGCCGCTATCTGCCCAATTTGCAATACAAACGCTTTTGGTTAGAAAGCCAAAAACGCTTTGTCAGGCTTCGTGTAACCACACGTGGTATGAAGATCATTGATAAGCATGGTATTGAAACTGTTCTCAATGACATTAAGTTACGTGAACAGGTAGAAGGTACCCGCTAGATAACAAAGGTAAACGACCATGGCAGCACAACGCGATAAAATTAAATTACGATCTACCGGTCTAAAGCAAAATGGCGAATCAACCGGTTATTTCCGTACGACTACCAAGAATAAAAAGAAAACAACTGAGAAAATCAAAAAGATGTGTTTTGATCCTCGCGCATACAATCCTGAAACAGGTAAAAAAGGTATGCATGTGTTGTTTGAAGAAACCAAACTATCCTAGTTTTATCTTAATCTAGATCCGCCATTATTCGTTTATCCCGTGCAAACGGGATAAACGATATCCATGTATAAGCAATATAAACAAAAATATAAGCAGCAATTCCAAGCTCCACCACTGTCATCCTGAGCGCAGCGAAGGATCTGCTCAACCTCCAGCCTTGTCCCGCGCTAAAAGCTGCGCGGGATTGTAGATGTTTAGTAATTCGATGACAGCGTGCACAGAATGGTGGTACTAAGAAACGGCAAGCTCAGAATAAGAGCCCTTTAAGATGAGAGCTAAAGCTTTAAAATTCCTGATACAGCTTGAGTTTGCTCCGGATTGACGATAGTTATTTCATGACACTTAAAAAAACGAGGTACTTTTTTGTTTTCGCAAAAATCTTTAAATGAGCTAAGCGAATGACAATTGTCATTAAAAGAGGTGACTACATTTACAAAACTATTTGGTGTGATAACACGTCTAAATGTTGTTAAATAATTAGCAGAAATGAAACACGGCCAAGCATCCCCTATCCAAGGATCGCACATCACCGCATTCCAACTAAATTCCCATGGTAATGCATTTGATCTTTTATTAAGATCAAACGATACCAATGCATGATCTCCCGGGGTCACATACAATATATCTGCATAACTGGGGCCATATCGTTCAGTTAATCTATCCCAAAGTGACGAACTCAATTCCTCACAATTTCCTACCCCGCATTTTTCTGCCTCATATCTAGTAAATTTTGCAGAAGCTATGTTGCCATACCCTTGTTGTTGGGCTATGCATTTTCGTCTATCTGCAAGAATACGATTCGCATGCAACATAGTGCTAAGTTTACGATTCATAGAAGGATGGGAAGGGGAAACAGGTATCGCCTCTCGCACTTCATTAGCAAGTTGAGCAACTCTCTTTAAATTGTCACGTAAATTAGGTGAAACGTCTTTATGAAATGATAACAATACATCAATATCAATAGGCTTAGAAATATCAGGTATATCGTCATCTTCTTTCATAAGCTCAAGCAGGCGCCAAGCAATGCTATCTTTTTCATCCAGCTCGCTAACGCCATTAACTACTCTATCAATAGGCAACTTGCCATTATTATCAATAATCTTTGCCATAGCAGAAAGAACAGGCCTATCCGCATAATCAAAAAATGCTTTTAACTCTTGCAGGCTTTGCTCTGCTAATTTATGCAAAAAAGTTTCATTTGAAGATGGCGACACCTTCAATCTTTCATCGTTGTAATGAGTATACTGGCTGAGTAATTGCTCTAATCTTGCTTGGGGCGCAAGCCGCCTGGCACGCTTTGCATCTAGCTTAAAGCTAGATGCAAAGGCACTCAAACCTCTTCTTTGCATATTTTATGCTTCTTGGGGCACGTACATTTTAAGGCGTTTGGCAAAACGTAATAAGGTTTCAATGCCTGTTGCTTCTGCTTGCTTACACCATTCTTGCAATGCGTCTAATAATTCCTTTTGGCTAGCTGTACGGCGACTCCAAATGTCTTGTAGTTTCAGACGGAATTGGTAAATAACATCTAGCGATTGAAAGTTTTCCAATACATTGGCTAAACGAAGTTTGTGAGAGGCAGGCATAATCGAAGGATCCCTTACTAGCACAGTGCGCGCCTTTCTTAATATAAGACTATTTCCTTTGCCAGCATTTTTCTTTTCATCACGTAAAACTGGCAACATAACTTCGCGTGTATAACGAGCCATCACTTGTAAACGATATGTGATTAACGCAGTTAAGGTATCTGTATCAATCGCAGTCTTTGTTGGCTCCATACGCAATTTAGGCACGGTGCGTTTAGGTTTTGCTAAACCAACCGCTTGTAATAAACGGATCACACCCCAACCAATATCAATTTCCCACCATTTTGTTGAGAATTTAGCAGAGGTAGCAAATGCGTGATGATTGTTATGTAACTCTTCACCACCAATAAATACCCCTAAAGGCAAAATATTGCGTGAAGCATCTTTGCTTTCAAAATTTCTATAACCCCAGTAATGGCCTATGCCATTCACAACGCCTGCGGCAAAAAGCGGAATCCATGCCATTTGTATGGCCCAGATGGTAACGCCGATTAAACCAAATAAAGCCACGTTAGTAATGAGCATGGTGGCCACACCTAAAGTGCTAAATCGGCTATAAAGGTTGCGCTCAATCCAGTCATCCGGGGTACCTTCACCATAGCGCTCCATGGTTTCTTTCACCTTGGATTCCGCTTTATAAAGTTCAGCACCTTCAAAGAAGACTTTTTTAATCCCACGGGTTTGAGGACTATGCGGGTCAGCATCGGTATCTACTTTAGCGTGATGCTTTCTATGAATTGAAGCCCATTCTTTGGTTACCATGCCCGTTGTTAGCCATAGCCAAAAACGGAAAAAATGGCTGACGATAGGGTGCAACTCCAAGGCTCTATGCGCTTGGCAGCGGTGTAAGTATAAGGTGACGGATAAAATTGTGATTTGTGTTAACACTAATGTAACAACCACATACCCCCACCAAGGTAATTGTAGTAATCCAAACATATGGTACTCCCCCCTAATTATTGCGGTGATAATAACACACATATTACTAACAACATAATTATTATTGTATTATTTATGCACTGCTTACTGTTGAATCTTATGATAATTTGATGCTAGCATCCTGTTTTTTAAAGGGATAGTTTTATGCCCGAATTGCCAGAGGTGGAAACCACATTACGCGGGGTCAAACCTCATCTCATTCAGCAAGCAGTCAGCGACATTATCATTAGGCACCCGCAATTACGCTGGCCTATCCCTGCCAATTTGAAAGCACTGCTGCAAGGCAAGATTATCAGAGAAGTATCACGAAGAGCCAAGTATCTTTTACTGCAATTTGATCACGGTACATTAATTATCCACCTTGGTATGTCAGGCCGTTTAAGCTTAGTAGCACAGTCAAAGCCTGCGCAAAAACATGATCACGTTGACATTATTTTGGCTAATCAAGTTTGCTTACGCTTTACAGACCCCAGACGATTTGGCGCTGTGCTCTGGACAAAAGACACTTGTGATGAACATAGCTTGTTAAAACATATTGGCCCCGAACCATTAGGTAAGGAATTCAATGCTGCTTATTTATTTGCTAAATCACGGGGAAGGCAAGTTGCTGTGAAACTTTTTATTATGGATAGCAAAGTAGTCGCAGGCGTCGGCAACATTTATGCAACAGAAGCGTTGTTTGATGCACAAATTCGCCCTCAAAAACCAGCAGGCAAAGTGACAGAAGCAGAATATGAGCGCTTAGTCACCGCTATCAAAAAAGTATTACGCTATGCAATAAAAAAAGGCGGCACCACACTTAAAGATTTTGCGCATCCTACCGGCTCACCCGGTTATTTTAGCATTGAGCTAAAAGCATACGGCCATGCTGGTAAGCCCTGCCCGCGCTGTAAAACTAAATTAAAAAATAGCCGTTTAGGGCAACGCGCCACTGTCTATTGCCCGCGTTGCCAACCTTAATTACACGGCATTCGCTTCATTTAAACGTCTTTGGTAACTGTATTTAGTCATGTTGATAACATGATCGTGCAAAGCCTCTAAGCTAGGTCTATGGCCAACACTGATGATGGAACAATTGGGTAATTGTTCTTTGAGCAACTTATAAAGATATTCTTCATTTTTAAGATCAACCATGGACGTACTTTCGTCTAGAATGACCCAATCTGGTTTACGCAGCAAAACCCGCGCAAAGGCAATACGTTGTTGTTCGCCGGGTGATAATTGCTCTGACCACGCAGCTATTTCATTTAACCTAGGAATGAGATGATCGAGATGGCATTCGCGTAATACTTTCTCTAAAAGCACGCTATCTACTTCTTCTGCTGTATCAGGAAATAAAATAGCCTGTGCTAAACTGCCAATAGGCATATAAGGTTTTTGTGGTAAAAACATAATGTATTGTTTTTTGGGCAGCTTAATTTCACCCTCGGCATAAGGCCATATACCAGATAGCGTGCGGAGAAATGTACTTTTTCCTATACCCGATTCACCTTTAATTAAATAATTCTCACCGTGTTTAAACTCTTGGTTAATGTTTCCAAGTAGCAATTCATTTTGCGGTGTCTTTATGGTGACTTCATTCGCTGTAATTGAATTTACTAATTGCTCATGAAATACCACTTTGTCACGTCGTTCCGCTTTTACTTCGACTTCCTCTAAATGATTTAAAAAAGTGGTAAGCCGTTTTGAAATAGCGCGCCATTGAGCAATTTGCGTATAGGAATTAACGAGATAAGACATAGATTCTTGAACACTCGTAAAAGCGCGTAACGTTTGCATCAAACCACCTAATTCAAATACACGATTAAAATAATTAGGCAATGCAGCTAATAATGGCAAAGCGACTGCAGCTTGATTATAGCTGCCGGTAAACCATAATAATTTTTTTTGTCTTAAAATAATTTGATACCAATTACTAAGTACCTCGCCAAATATTTTTTTCAGCGTGGATTCTTGCTGTTTTTCACCGTGATAAAGCGCGACATTTTCTGCATGAGAACGCAAATCAATAGCAGCAAAACGAAAAGTCGCTTCACGGCGCTGCTGTTCAAAGTTGAGGGAAATTAAAGGTTTACCAATTTTAAAAGCAATGAAAGTGCCAATTAAATTATAAATGATACTCACCCACACTAAATAACCATGAATATGCCACGTTCCTAGCGGACCCAGAGGTAGTGTCATTACGCCAGATAATCCCCACAACATGTAAACAAAAGCTGGGAAAGTTGTTACCGCGGTGAGTAAACCCACCGTTAAATCAATAGAACTTGTTACTATGCCTCCCGCATCTTCTTGAATACGCTGATCCGGGTTATCTGTTTTTTCATCAAAATTTTCTAAATAATAATAACCACGTTTAGCTAACCATCGACTAATTAATTCATTGGTTAACCATTTACGCCAGCGTAATGCAAATTTTTGTGTAATGTAGTAACGATACACTTGAATAATAATAAACACAGCTGCCATGGCAAAAAATAAAAGCATCAACTGTGCACATGTGCGCGCTTGATAATCTTGTAAAGCATTATAGAAATAATTATACCAATAGGTAAATGCAACATCGAAACCCACCAAGGTGATAGTCATTAAAAAAATGACGCCGGTTGCAAAATATACGTAGGCTTTTTCTTCAGATTGCCAATACGCTTTGATGAGCGTCCAGGTGGTTTGTGGCTTACGGCTATCGAATTGGGTCATCCATGATCCTTAAAAACTTCGCCAGTGATAATTACATATTACGTAGAGATGCTAGCAAAAGTCACCCCAACTTAAACGTTAGCTTATTTTTTGCCATTCTTAGTAAAGGCAGGATAAGCGTGCATGACGTAAGTTAAAGAACCTTGACCTCGGTTAAACGCCTGCAGACTTTGGATTAACCACATGATGAGTATAATCTTGTAAAAACCATTTGAGACAGCCATTACCAGGGGCAAAATGAGTGCAATTTGATAAATACCGACTCGGCACAACCAGGCTAAGATTTGTTTATTTGAAGTAGGTGCTAAAACAGCCGCTTGGGACTTCATAGATCGCTTATTTTTTTTCTTGCGCTCTTGTTTGTCATTTGCAAATTGAAAAGCTGCTTCACGCCACTGATTTTCAGCATTAGACAAAAGTGAGCGGCCTGACTTCATGCGGTAATACGTGCCGATTAAAGCATACGCTGCGCCCAGCCACATAAGATAAACGTGTAAATCTAATACGCCCCAATTCCCCAAGGAAATTGTTAAATCATCCGCAGACTGCCAGATAAGATAAGTAAGGGCTAAAAAGGTACTAATGGTCCAAATCAAACTACTGGATAAGTCGAAGGAAAAATGAATCAATGACAATACAGCTTGTTTGCGGTGCTTAGCTTGATAGCGTTTGTGCAACCAATTTGTCACTACATGATGCGTAAGCCATCGCCTTACTCTTTCTCCAACAAATTTAGACACACAACGCTTGTATAAGCCGACCACCATGTAAAAAGAAGAAAGCGAAAGGAAAACGACGACAAATTTTACTAAACCTTGCTCGTCGTACTCTTGCAAAACTTCATAAAAATAATTGTACCAGTAAGTATACACCATGTGCAGACTGACCAAAGGAATGGTCATCATAAACACGATAGCGAAAAATAAATAAACGGGAAATCTGTCTTCGGACTGCCAATGAGTCTTAAGTACTTGCCATGCCGAGCAAGATCCGGGGGGTTGTTCGGGGCTAGGGTATGGGTCCATTATTTCCTCTCCGGGGAAAAGTTAAAATCACCACGAATTAAATACTACTCAATTAAAAAAATTATTTCTATTATCTTTTTCATCATTTTTCTTATGTATGTTACCCATGCTCAGTCGGGTTCTCACTACTTAGCTCGCTTGCTAAAAGTTTCAGATTTTTTTACCAGGCTTCCCAGGCTATAATCGGATAAATTTGATACGAGATCACCACTATGAAATGGCCGTCTAGTCTGATTAGCAGCGCACTTCTTTTTTCCCTATTATTAACTAGCTGTACCTTTAACCCCTTTACTTTACACAATAAGACAACGGGTACAGCAACGGGTGCATTAGCAGGCGCAGGTATTGGCGCAGGCGGCGTTGCATTGCTAGGCGGCTCAAAACCGATGATGGTCTTAGCTGGACTTGGCGGCGGTGCGCTCGGTTATTACATGACAACATTACGTTATGAGTCAGGCGGCATTATTCAATCAGGCGGACAAGTATATGAAGTAGGTGACCTCATAGGAATTTATATTCCCAGTGATCAACTATTTGAAGTCAATACAGCAGATTTTCTGCCGCAAGCTTCCGCTATTTTAGATAGCACTGCAACTGTATTAAAACGTAAACCCAACAATAATGTTTTAATTTCCGGCAACACCAGCGGCTTTTACCGTTCACGCTGGGAAAGAAAATTATCAGAGCGCCGGGCACAAAAAGTTGCCGCTTATTTATGGAATGCGGGTGTGAATCAATTCAAAGACCAAAGCATAGAATTGCGTAAATTAAATTATGTTGGATACGGCGATTACTTTCCCATCGCGCAAAAATATACTAATGAGGGAATAAGAGAAAATAGCCGCATACAAATCACTTCTTATCCTAATGATTGTGATCTAGGCTTAGATAAGCGTCACGTCGCACTCTACAATGAAGGCGGTTTAAATACTGATGATGCGATTTATCGGGCTAAGCGAAAAAATTGTTATAAAGGGGATAATTGCTGAGAATTCATGTCATCCCGCGCTAAAAGCTGCGCGGGATTGTAGATGTTAGGTAATTCGTTGACAGAAAAAGCGTACCAGAGCTGATTTTGTCTCCGCGCCAGCGCCCAACCTCGTCATCCCCGCGTGCTTTTGGCGGGGATCTCCCTGAGGGCTAATTGGTTACTTTAAGCAAATTTATTTCATTACCGAATTCCGCTAAATAGAATGTATCTCTTTGTTAATCAGCTTTCAGATACTCTTACATTGGAAAATTCTAGAAAGCAGAAAGAGCTAAATTAAAGAATTCATAGGTTGACTAGGGAGATCCCCGCCAAAAGCACGCGGGGATGACGAGGTTGGGCGCTGGCGCAGATTTCTGTCAACGAATTACTAAACATTTACAGGGATGACATGAATTTCTTATGCAGGTTTACCACAATGCCTGAAGCGCATGCCACACTTTAAGCGGTGGTAAGCGCGTGAAACAAGCAGGAGTAATGTCTGCATTACCTTTAAATGTGCACTCTCGCTGCAAACATGGCGCGCATTCAAAATCAGCTGAGAGATGGGTAGAGGCATGGCCTAGTGCGCCAGTAAAATCTGCATTAGTTGAACTGTAAAGGGACACAGTAGGAATATTTAATGCAGAAGCGAGATGACCAAACCCTGTATCGACTGCGACAGCCGCTTTTGCACCGGATAGTAATTGCGCCATTTCATTAATACTGAGATAGGGAACTAAATCAATCGCTGAGTTTTTTGAAGCAAGGCGTGTAGCACGTTCTACTTCTTCTTTATTGCCACCTCCAACTTTTATCCTGTAGCCAGCAAGCTTTGCTAATTCTGCTAACTCTTGCCAATACACCTCTGGCCATTGCTTACTTTTCCAAGTCGTGCCGTGTAAAAAAACTAAATAAGGATCGTTAGCAATCGTCTTATTTACTTGTAAACCAAAATCAGGTGGCGTCTCAGGTAAAGCATAACCTAAGGCTTGGCTGCATAATTGCCGCATGCGATGAATAGCATGCTGATGAAAATTGACTGTGTAACGGCGCTGATAAGCTAATGAAGCGAGGCCTTCTCTAGCTGATGAAAAATCTAATCCTGCGCGAACGCCGCGAGCCAGATAAACAAGCCAAGCACTTTTCACTAATCCCTGAGCATCTAGGATCAAATCGTATTTTTTATCTTTAAGCTGAGAACGAAATTGTTTAATGCCACTTAGCGTCGCTCTAGAAAAAATGTCTTTGCGCCAACGTCTTAAAGCAACAGGGATGACATTATCTACTTGTTTATGCCAACTAGGAATTTCTGCGAATGGTTCTTCTACCACCCAATCAAAACGCACTGACGGTAGTGCAAGACTTGCATCCGTTAAGGCAGGCAAGGTGTGGATGATATCACCCATAGACGATGTTTTAATCAATAGAACTCGCATTTTACACCTGCCACATCGATATCGCCGCTAACACACTAGCAGGCGTTAAATCTTGCATACACTGATGGTGCTTTAAGGGACATTCACGTTTAAAGCAAGGTTGGCAAGGTAAATCTAATTTTAAAATAGTCGCCTTATCATCTAGTGGTGGTGTGAATTTAGGACTAGTTGAACCATAAATTGCGACCACTGGTTTTTTAAGCGCAGAAGCAACGTGCATGAGACCTGAATCATTTGTGATTAATCCTGTCACTAATGATAGTAAATCGATGGTTTCAGCAAGCACAGGTCTACCTGCTAAATTTTCACAAGCATGATCTGTTAAATTCATGATGGCATCAGTAACTGGTTTATCTTTAGCTGAACCAAACAACCATACATCCCAACCTTGTGCTAATTTTTGTTTAGCAACTTCTGCATAATACTTTTCTGGCCAGCGTTTCGCGGGTCCAAATTCTGCGCCTGCTGCGATACCTAATATAGGCTTACCTCGCCAAATGGGATTTAATTTTTTTAACACCGCTTCTTGAGATGATGAAGAGGTTGCAAAACTAGGATAAGGATAAGGAGCTGGTAAGGGTGCATCCGCAGGTAAACCTAAAGCCATGAATTGTTCTATCATCAATCCGTAACGCGTTTTATCTAATTGACGCACATCGTTTAACACACCGTAACGAAATTCACCTCGCCAACCTGTGCGTTTAGGAATATTAGCAAACCAAGGAATCAAGGCTGCTTTAAACGAATTAGGTAGTATGATTGCTTGGTCGTATTTTTCTTTTTTCAATGCCTTTCCTAATGCATAGCGCGCTTTTAGTTTAAGTTCGCCGTGTGCGAAAGGGATTTCTATGGGTTGAGTCACTTCAGGCATGCGGTTTAACAAGGAAAATGTCCAAGCAGGAGCGAGCACATCAATCCTTACTTCAGGATGCTGTGATTTAAGTAATTTGAATAGCGTTTGCGCCATTACCATGTCGCCAACCCAGGATGGGCCCACTATCAGCACCTTGTCCATCGTATTACTCAATCTCAGGGTTTAAGATTAAAGGCCGTTCTGGCTCAATAAAATCTTTGAGGATGTAAGTGGTACTGCAATAAGGACATAGCACTTGACCTGTCTCTTCAATGGGCAAGTAAACGCGAGGGTGCGCATCCCATACCCCTACATCTTTAGGCGGACAAGACAAGGGCAGATCAGAATAATGGACTTCATAGCGCCTTCCCGTGCAAGTTTGAAATGCTTTCTCCTCATTTTTTAGCATCATTTTCTCCACAGTTGGTAAAACAATGCGCTATCATACCTGATTTGGTTGTGTGATTCTATTTACCGTTAGGATTTGTCAGCATTTTTTTCATCCCTTCTTCTAGGGAAATGGAATAGAGAAAATCTAGCTGCTTTTTTGCTTTTTCTATGGTCGCATAGGAGGACTTGATATCGCCCGGACGGCTGGGAGAGAATTGTAATTGAGCTTTTTTATCAGCTGCTTTTTCAATGTATTCAATCATTTGAAGTAAAGTTTGCGGCACGCCTGTCGCAATATTTAATGCGCCGTGATACTCACTTTGTATAGCCAAGGCATTTGCCTTTGCTACATCACTCACATGAATAAAATCTCTAGATTGCTGCCCATCCCCAAAAATGGTTAAGGGAGTATTGGATTCAAAAGCGGCTAGAAAACGGCTGATTACCCCTGAATAAGGAGAAGCAGGATCTTGCCTTGGGCCGTATACATTAAAATAGCGCAAAGCCAAACTTGGTATGCCGTGTAAGGTTTTATAAAGGGCTGCATAATGTTCACAATGGATTTTTTGCAGTGCGTAAGGTGATAGCGCTTCACCGCTTAAAGGAACTTCATCTGAGCAAGGTAGAATTGCTGATTCCCCGTAGACGGCTGCACTTGATGCATAGGCAATACGTATGGAAGGTTTAACTCTACGCACTGCTTCTAAAACATGCAATAAGCCCTGGGTATTAATTTGGAAAGAGTAAATTGGGTTATCGATGGTGTAAGGAACCGAAGCGATAGCAGCTAAATGCAACACGGCATCATTTCTTTGCAATAACTCTTCAAGCAAAGGCAATTCAAGTACATCGCCTTCAATAAACTCTAATTTATCTTGGCTCAAATCTAAGTTAGTGATTCGGCCAGAAAATAAATTATCTAATACGGTGACTTCATGTCCTTGCTTAAGCAGCAGCTCAACTGTGTGTGATCCTATAAAACCAGCACCGCCTGTTACTAAAATACGTTGTGGATTCATTCTGATACTGCAGTCAAAGGAGTTAATGGTATCCAGGTGCGGTATAAACTAATACCAATGTATAGCAATGCATAACCCAATGAGATACCCACTAAGAAGTGATTAGATTGCGGATAAAGCCATAATAAGCCAGTGGTAGCTGCGCCCCACAATATGGTGACTAACACCATACTCACTCGTAAGTATTTATTATTCGTTAAATAATCCAATCTTGAAGGATAGACATATTTAATTGGAACAAAGCTTAAAATAGCTAACGCTAATAAGATAAGCATATTCGTTGATTCAGACATTTGCCAAAAAAATAAATAAAACACAGCTATATTCCAATAGCTAGGAAAGCCTTTAAAGAAATGGTCTGTGGTTTTAGCATCGACTTGAGTAAATTGGTAAGCGGAAGAAAAAGTAATTGCCATTACACAAACTAAACGCCAATAAGGTGGTAGTAAATTAGTAACAAGTAAGAAAAAGCAAGGCACCATGGTGTAATTAAAAAAATCGACTATGTTATCTAACAATGCACCGTCTACACCTGGCACAGCTTCTTTAATTCTTACTTTGCGCGCAAACATGCCGTCTACCGCATCAATAATAATGGCTGCACACATAAGCCATAATGCTAGTAAAAAATTATGTTGATGAATAGCGTAAAGTGCCATTAAACCCATGCACGCACCGCTCGCAGTAAATGCGTGTATGAGCCACCCTGCAATACGTTGCGGTAAAGTTACTTTTAAAGAATATTCGTTAGTCAACGACTCTACTCCTTTTTTTGGCACATGCGATTAGCAAAACGACTGCCCCCATGACGCCGGACAGAATGGATCCTATTATGACACCAAGCTTTACTTCTGCTAAATATACATTCTCATTTTCAAAAGCAAGCGTACCAAGAAATAAGCTCATAGTAAAACCTATGCCACAAAGTAACGCGATGCCGTAAAGCTCTGGCCAAGTCGCCTTCTCTGGTAACTTAGCATAACCTAAACGAATCATCAGCCAAGCAAAGCAAAATACGCCGATTTGCTTACCAACAAATAATCCACCAGCAATACCCAAAACAACAGGCTCAACTAACGTACTAATTGCAATGCCTTGCAAAGAAACCCCTGCATTAACTAAAGCAAAAAGCGGCATGATGCCGTAAGCAACCCAAGGATGCAGCGTATTTTCTAAACGCTCAAGCGGAGAATGTTGGTAATTTCCTGGAATCGCAAAAGCAACAATTACACCCGCAATGGTAGGATGTATGCCTGAATTTAATAAGGCATACCATAACCAAATTCCGATTAATAAATAAGGTGTAATTGCTTTCACCATCAAGCGGTTTAATAAAATGAGAATGGCGCTTAGCACTATCGCTTGGAATAAAAACAAATAAACAAGCTGAGCAGAGTAAAAAATAGCGAGAATTAAAATGGCGCCTAAATCATCAAAAATCGCTAGTGCCAATAAAAAGATTTTTAATCCTATTGGGATACGCCTAGAAAATAATGACAATACGCCTAGAGCAAAGGCAATGTCAGTTGCAACAGGTGCCGCCCATCCTCTTAAAGTTTCAGGATTAGTATAATTGACTAGATAATAAAGCATAGCTGGCACTAACATGCCGCCCACAGCAGCGACTGCCGGCAACCCAATTTGGGAGAAATTGGATAATTGGCCACGCAAGAAACTTCTTTTTAATTCAAGCCCCACAATTAAAAAGAAAATAGTCATCAACCCCTCATTCACCCAAAAGAGTGAAATGTCGACGACTTGCTGATAAAAAGCGCCAAAAGGGGAGTTTGCTAATATCAATGCTATTAAAGCAGCGGCTAATAGAATAATACCGCTTGAGGATTCTAATTTAAGAAATTTTTGTAAAAGACTGGCGCCCATAACTTAATGATTCTTCTTTAAACTTGCTGTAATCATCCAAGATTTTCCTACTAATTGCACTACTTAGTATTCACAGTATTGTTTTTCTTGCAGTTATGCAATAAATTCAGCACATCACCATCTACTTCAGATGGCTTAATTCTAGCCTACTATCACGTTACTTAAAGGAGCTGTGAATGGCAATTCCAATGATGTCTGGTATAGATCTAAAAGGGAAAAGGGTCTTAATCCGGGAAGATTTTAATGTACCTCTCAAAAATGGAGAAGTTACCAGCGATCTTCGCATCCGCGCTGCCCTACCCACTATTAAACAAGCGCTAAAAGCTGGTGGTAAAGTCATGCTGATGTCACATCTAGGCCGTCCATCTGAAGGCCACCACGACGAAACATTTTCTCTTGCACCAGTTGCCAAGGTGTTATCCAAATTATTAAAAATGGATGTTCCACTTGTTCAGCATTGGATAGACGGCGTTAACATGGGTGATGCTCAGGTCGTCTTACTAGAAAATGTGCGCTTCCATCATGGCGAAACCGATAACAATGTTGAATTATCCAAAAAAATGGCTCACATTTGTGATGTCTATGTGATGGATGCATTTGCTACTTCACATAGAATGGAAGCTTCAACTTACGGCGTCATTAAATACGCAAAGCAAGCTTGTGCTGGCCCATTACTCATGTCTGAGTTAGAAGCCTTAGCAAAAATTATGGAAAAACCCGCTCACCCCGTGGTTGCAGTGGTCGGTGGATCCAAAGTATCTACTAAACTTGCCCTGCTCGACTCGCTCGTCAAAAAAGTCGATGCCCTCATTATCGGTGGTGGTATTGCAAATACCTTCTTAGCTGCTGAAGGTTATACCGTAGGCAAATCATTGCATGAACCCGATTTGATTGATGAAGCAGAAAGATTAACTGTCGAAGCTAAAAATCGCGGCGCAGAAATTCCAATTCCCATTGACGTGGTCGTTGCTGATCGTTTTGCAGAGGATGTTGAGAGCTCTGTACGCTTAGTTTCCCAAATCGACGACAATGAAAAAATCTTCGATGTGGGCCCAGATACCATTAAAAACTTTGTTTCTATCATTAAAAAAGCGAAAACTATTTTATGGAATGGCCCAATTGGCGCTTTTGAAGTAGAAGAATTCTCAAAAGGTACTCAAGCTATTGCTAAAGCCATTGCAGATAGCAAAGCCTTTAAAGTGGCTGGGGGTGGTGATACACTAGCTGCCATCGAGAAATATCAAATTAGCAGCAAGATTGATTATATTTCAACAGGTGGTGGTGCATTTTTAACTGTTCTTGAAGGCAAAAAATTACCTGTTATCGCTGCTTTAGAAGAACGCGTAGCAAAAAATGAAAAGGTCGCATGAACTATCTTCGCCGTACTAAAATTGTCGTTACATTGGGGCCGTCTCTGGATGACCCCAATATGCTTGAACGTGTTATCTTGTTTGGCGCTGTTGTTTTTCGCGCTAACTTTTCTCACGGCGATATTAGTATGCATGAAGAACGTATTAATAAAGTTAGGGAAATTGCCGCAAAACATAAAAAACCCGTTGCTATTTTAGTCGATTTACAAGGACCTAAGATTCGTATAGGTCGTTTTAAGAATAAGAAAATTATTCTGCAAGAAGGCCAGCAATTTGTTTTAGATACTGCCTTAGATGAAAATGCGGGCGATGAAAAAACAGTTTCGCTTGCTTATGAAAATTTACCGCGCGATGTGAAACCTGGCGACACACTTTTATTAGATGATGGTCGCATTGTATTTAAAGTATTACGCACAGATAAAACCCGTATTGAATGCCAAGTAACTGTAGGCGGTGAACTCTCTAATAATAAAGGGATTAATCGTTTAGGCGGCGGCTTATCTGCGCCAGCACTTACAGACAAAGATAGAATTGATATTAAAGAAGCAGTCCGCTTAAAAGCAGATTACATTGCTATTTCTTTCCCAAGACAAGCTGATGACATCAAAGAAGCCAGAGTATTGGTAAAAGCAGAAGGTGGCAACCCTGGCATTATTGCAAAAATTGAAAGAGCAGAAGCAATAGAAAACTTAGATAGTATTATTCAAGTTTCTGATGCTGTCATGATCGCGAGAGGGGATTTAGGCGTAGAAATTGGTGATGCAGAATTACCAGCTATGCAAAAGAAAATTATTAAATTAGCTGGTATTTACAATAAGCCCGTGATCACTGCAACACAAATGTTAGAAACAATGACTCATAACACCATCCCTACTCGCGCTGAGGTATCAGACGTTGCAAATGCAGTATTAGATGGTACTGATGCTGTCATGTTATCCGGGGAAACAGCGGTTGGGCTTTATCCTGATAAAGCCGTTGCAGCCATGGATAGGATTTGTTTAAGCGCAGAAAAACATCACGCAACCAAAATTTCCCATCACCCCAAACTCAAACATTTACGTTATGTAGATGAGGCTATTGCTTTAGCTGCCATGTATACAGCTAATCATTTAGATATTAAAGCGATCATTGCATTAACTGAATCTGGGACCACTCCGTTATTAATGTCTCGCGTTAATTCTACTATCCCTGTTTATGGATTAAGCAGGCACGAAGCTACCTTACGTAGAATGACCTTGTATAAGGATGTATATCCCATCCCATTTGATGCTACTCACATTGATAGGCGTGTACTCAATCAAGCTGCTATTTTAGAGCTGCAAAAAAGAGATATTTTAAAACAAGGTGATTTAGTACTTATCACTAAAGGGGATTTAATTGGGGTGCATGGAAGAACTAATTCTGTCAAAATTGTTACTGTGGGTGATTTGCCTCATCATACTGATGTAACTTCTTAATACATCTCTGTGCCCACTCTTTCTTGCGTTAACATCTCCTTAAGCCTAACTATTTATACTAAAGCATCAAATGGACATGAAAGAGGTATGTTATGGATGGCCGTCGTTTTTTTTATCAGTTTTTTTCAAACCCACATCCTAAAAAAAACCCCCATGAAGAAGTCTATTCGGAAGGACAAATTAAACAGGCATTAGAGGATGCAAATAATGCCTTGCCACGTTTTTATAAACTTTACAATTCACCCGAGACATTACGCACACTCGTTTTTGGTTGCCAAGGCGATCCGGGAGAGATGCAGGGATTAATTGCTAAATTAATGACAAAGTATAAATATGATGAAGCAGTGGGCTGTGGAGATAATTTTTATGATAATGGTGTAGATACACCTAATGATAAACGCTTTAACACTCAATTCCACGATATATATAAAGATGTTAAAGCTTGGATGGTGTTAGGTAACCACGATGCAAACCTACATAACATGGAAAAACTTAAGCGCTATTTTTCTCCCTTAATAACACCCGATAAAATCGGCTGGGAAAGAGAAATTAACCAAATAGCACATACCTATTT
>BMAH01000015.1 GCA_014132615.1 Gammaproteobacteria bacterium | reverse complement strand
GATTAACATTCATAGCCATGCATTAATTGATATAGAATTAATTCAAGATCTCGCTGAGAAATTTAAAGTATCCTATAAAGATTCAACTATATTCGAATTGGCTAACACGATAGATAAAATTAACGATGAGTTTTCACTTTATGTACATAACAATAAAATTCATGAGCTTCATACCGTAGTGGGCACAGAAGATTTGACACCAGCGAATGCAGAAGATTTAACACCAGCTCAAATAGCAGCTCAAATAATAGCTCAAATAAAGAGAGCACATCCTATCGATTTTTTAATTAATAACAGAAAAACTGTTGAAATCAATCTCGATCGTCCTCCCTCCCATCCCACGCATAATTATCGCTTAGAATGGACACATGGGCACCATCCAAATAGTCCTGACCCTGCTGCACCGCCTGTACCGCCACATATTATCAATCTTGATAATTTGCTGGGCAAATATGAACATGATGTTTATGATGGCGATACTCATAACAATAAAGAAGAATATAATTATTCAAGCGCACCACATCATAGTTTGAGAACATTGACTGCAAGTAATTTAGTTACGCAAATAAAAACTCTAAAACAAGACTATCAAGCTTTAGGTCGTAAAACACACAAAAAAGATTTAGATAAATTAATAATGGCATTAGAAAACATTATTAACTCACCCGAAAAGTCTCCTCTTGCTAAACAACAAGCTATTATTGTCGCAATTGAAGAAGCTTTTAAAAATGAAATGAATAATTACAGAAAGCCTTTTTTAATGGGAAATTGGCGAACTAGTGAAGCATTCATCAAACGAATAAACCAACCTAAAAATGATTATCACTACCCAAGATTATTAGGAATTGTTTTACAACAAATTTATAACCAAGCTCCTATACCTAATATGCCCACAGAAAGGAACAAATTAAAATTTTTAGTTGCACAGATTACTATTCCACCTAAAGAATTTTATCAGAAAAAAATTCCAGTAACATTGGGACCCAGATATGATGGTACTTATCAAGAAATTGAAGCAAGCTTAATGACCAAAGGTTTCTCGCATAATGATATTTATCGTATTTACTTAGGTGAAGAAGATATTACTAAAAATCAAATTGATCAAATTCTTTCTGCTAAAGACCAAAGCGACATCGCTACTCTTAAAGAATTGCACGAAAAGCATGATACCATGTATAGTAGCGAAGAAACTTATAGAAGTTCAGTAAAACACACATAATAAATAATCAAAATGATAGAAATACCAAAATCTTCCCACATCATAGTCGGCATGTCCGGAGGCGTAGATTCCTCCGTTGCCGCCTATTTGCTAAAAGAAGCCGGCCATAAAGTCCAAGGCGTCTTTATGAAGAATTGGGAAGGGGATGACACTGACACTTATTGCCCCGCGACCGAAGACATAGCCGATGCTCAAGCTGTTTGCGATTTACTTGGTATAGAACTCCATATCGTCAATTTTGCGGATCAATACTGGGAACGTGTTTTTACCTACTTTTTAACGGAATATTGCGCTGGACGTACGCCCAATCCCGATATTTTATGCAATAAAGAAATCAAATTTCGCGCCTTTCTTGATTATGCCAAACAACAAGGTGCTGATTTTATTGCTACCGGTCACTATGCGCGCATCAGTAGAGAAGAAAATGGCGTTAATTTACTTAAAGGTTTAGATCCCCAAAAAGATCAAAGTTATTTCTTACACGCATTAAGCCAAGATCAACTTGCATACAGCCTCTTTCCTGTTGGTGATTTACCTAAAACAAAAGTAAGAGAAATTGCCCAGCAAATTGGCTTAAACAATCATGCAAAAAAAGATAGTACGGGGATTTGTTTTATAGGCGAACGTAAATTCAAAGCCTTCCTCAATGAATATTTACCCGCAAAACCTGGTAATATTGAAACACTAGAAGGTGAAGTGCTAGGCAAGCATGAGGGCTTAATGTTTTATACCATTGGCCAACGTCAAGGCTTATGCCTAGGTGGCAAAGCGGGTAAACAGGAAGCCCCCTGGTATGTTGCTAATAAAGATATTGAGCGCAATGTTTTGCAAGTCGTTCAAGGCGAACACCCTGCTCTTTTTAAAACTAGCTTACTCGCTAGCCAATTGCATTGGATCAATCGCATTCCTAAAGGCAAGCTGAGTGCTAAAACTCGTTACAGACAGCCTGATCAACCTTGTGTCATAGAATTCCTCAGTGATAATGAAGCCCGTGTTCTTTTTGATCAACCCCAACGCGCTGTGACCCCCGGCCAATCTATCGTATTTTATGAGGATGATATTTGCGTAGGCGGTGGTATTATTGAAGGCTAGCTTATTAGTCTTATAAACCCGATCAGGAGTTACTATGGATACCGCAGCACTCATGGCAATTTCGCCATTAGATGGTCGCTACCAGGAAAAATTGTCTTCTTTACGCAATATTTTCAGTGAATACGGCTTAATTAAATTTCGCGTCGTCGTTGAAATACGCTGGTTAGAAATGCTCGCTGAACAAAAAGAAATTAATCAAATCGCCAAGCTAACCCCCGCTAGCAAACAAGTGCTTGATTCCATCATTCAACAATTTTCACCTCAAGATGCCCTGCGCATTAAACAAATTGAATCCGGCATTAATCACGATGTAAAAGCCGTGGAATATTACATCAAAGAACGTATTTCCAATCATCCAGAATTAAACGCCATTAGTGAATTTATTCACTTTGGCTGCACCTCAGAAGACATTAATAACTTAGCCTATGGGTTAATGCTAAAAACAGCCGTAGAAGATGCCATTTTACCCACGCTTGCATCCTTAATTGCACTATTAAAAAATTTTGCTCAAGACTATGCGCATACACCTATGCTCGCTCGTACTCACGGCCAACCTGCAACACCAACTACCGTCGGTAAAGAGTTTGCTAATTTCATTGCTCGCTTACAAAGACAATTAGAACAATTAAAGCACGTTTCCATCTTAGGAAAATTAAACGGTGCAACCGGTAACTACAATGCGTTTTCTCTTGCTTATCCAAACTTAAATTGGCAAGAATTAAGTAGAAAATTTGTGACTAATTTAGGTTTAACATGGAATCCCTATAGCACACAGATTGAACCTCATGATGCCATGGCCGAATTATTTAGCATCATGATTAGAGTTAATACCATCTTAATTAGTTTTGACAGAGACATATGGAGTTATATTTCACTTAATTATTTCAGTCAAAAAACAATTGAAAAAGAAGTCGGTTCCTCCACTATGCCGCACAAAGTCAATCCCATTGATTTTGAAAATTCTGAAGGAAATTTAGGTGTAGCAAATGCGTTATTTGAGCACATGATTAACAAGCTGCCGATTTCGCGTTGGCAACGAGATCTTTCCGATTCTACGGTCTTACGTAATATAGGGGTTGCTTTTGGTCATTCGATATTAGCTTATCAATCTACTCGAAAAGGTATTTTAAAATTAGATCCTAATTTGCATCTACTCGCTGAGGATTTAGAAAATCATTGGGAAATTTTAGCAGAGGCGGTACAAACTATTATGCGTCGTTATCAGCTAGAACAACCTTACGAAAAATTAAAAGCCTTCACTCGCGGCAAACGCATTGATAAAGAAACCTTGCAAGAATTTATAAAACAACTTGATTTACCACCTGAAGTTAAACAAGAATTATTAGCATTAACGCCTGCTGGTTATATTGGCTACGCGCAAGAATTAGCAAAAAACGTGTAAAGCAAAAGGATAAGCTTATGTTTAAACGGATGTATATTAAGCTATTAAATAAATTAATCGCTTGGCTTTCTTACGAGCCACCGACTCATGAAATTATGCCTTATGATTTTAATAGGCTTAAACATGAAATACGCCCTGGCGATGTACTCTTAATTGAAGGGCGTAGTCGTATTAGCAGTGTGATACGCACGCTTACCCAGAGCCCGTGGACGCATGCTGCACTTTATATTGGGCGATTAAATGATTACGAAGATGAAGAAATACAAGCAGAAATTCGCAAGCATACTAAGGCAAAAGATAACACTAGATTAATTTATGAAGATTTAATTGATACTAAAGGCGCTGTGATTAATCCACTCTCTAGTTATCAGCATCATCATATTCGTATTTGCAGGCCGATTGGTATTGCACCAGCCGATACACAACTCGTTATTGAATATGCAGTAAAAACACTAGGTCATCCCTATAGTATTAAACATTTATTAGACTTAGCGCGCTTCCTTTTACCCTGGAGTATTTTACCTAGACGCTGGGGTTCTAGTTTATTCAAAGTAAAAAAAGATGACCCAGCAAGCGGCATTTGCTCTTCATTAATTGCACAAGCATTTGCCTCCGTGCAATTCCCTATTTTGCCTTTTATCAAACCGCATGAAAAAGATGGTGTAGAAGTGTTTCAGCGTAATCCACACTTATTTTCACCTAAAGATTTTGACTACTCGCCTTATTTTGCAATTATTAAATATCCTTTATTTAATCCCGATGAGCCTCTACCTTATTACCGACGCATGCCATGGACTAAAACAGGTTGGCTGCATCACGATCAAGGTGTATTGTCTGAACTACAAGAAGAAAAACCTAAAAAGAAAATCAATAAAGATAAGGATACGCCTCCATCATGAGCCAGGTTATGCCTAGCATACAGCCCTTATTTGATACATTAGAAAATATGGATAAGATTGAAGAAATCGTTCAACCCTATCTTTCTACGTTAGCTATTCCGGATGCTATAAAAGAACATCACCTTTGCGCTGAATTTTTGCGTAGCTATGCGCATTCCAATGACACCTTTACTTCATATAGGCGCGAAGTTGAACGCTTGCTGCATTGGTCTTGGCTTATTTGCAAAAAACCCATTAAAGCACTAAGCCGCAATGATATACGTGATTATTTGCAATTTGTGACTGCACCGCCTAAACCTTGGTTAGCAACCAAAATGGCTCATCGCTTTATAGAAAATGAATCAGGCATTCGTATACCCAATCCACTATGGCGTCCTTTTGTAGTGAAAGTCAGCAAATTAGAACATAAATTAGGTAAGGAACCAGACAAAGCTAATTACCAATTAAGCAATAAATCCATGGAAGCTATTTTTGCTGTCTTAAGTTCTATGTTTACCTATTTGCAGCAAGAAGAATATTTAGATGCTAACCCCGTTGCATTAATCAGGCAAAAGAAAGGCTATATACAAAGACAACAAGCAAAGAAAATCATGCGCAAATTAAGTAAAGTGCAATGGGCTTACGTCATAGAAACAGCAGAAATAATGGCTAAAGAAGATAATCAGCATGAACGTACTTTATTTTTACTTTCTGCCTTTTATTTATTGGGCTTGCGTATTTCAGAATTAGCTTATAGCAAAGAACGCCAAGCCATCATGGGAAATTTTGCCCCTGATAAACGCGGCCTTTGGTGGTATACCACTGTTGGCAAGGGAAATAAGTTAAGAGACGTCGCTGTACCTGATGAATTACTTGAAGCATTAAAACGCTACCGTTTAACGCTCGCTCTCACTCCGCTTCCAAGGCGCGATGAACCCACCCCTTTATTTCCCAAACTTAAAGGCAAGCAAAGTGGTTTAGGCGCAAGACAAATTAGAAATCTCGTACAAACCGTTTTTGATAATGCCATACAGAAATTACGCGATGCGGGTAAACTAGATGAAGCAGAAGATTTAGCGACTGCAACCGTGCATTGGTTAAGGCATACCGCTATTTCAAATGAAGTTGAATATAGACCACGTGAACATATTCGTGATGATGTGGGTCACGATAATCCTGCTACTATGGATAAATATATTGATATAGATCGCGTCGATAGACACTTATCTGCGAAATCCAAACGATTAAAACCAGATGAAGTTACTTAGGAGACATTATGAAATTTTTAACTCGCGCATTTATTCTTTCTTCCCTTCCCTCTTTAAGTTTTGCCTTTTTTTGCCCCACTAATTTTAATCAAATTGATTATGGAAATACCATAGACCAAGTTATACAGCAATGCGGCAAACCCGATCAAAGAACAGAACAAAAACAATCTAATGAAAACGTTCCTCAATCATGGACGTTTTTCGCTCCTCAAGGGGGCGGTGATATATCAGGCTTAGTAAGACAAGCTCCGCCTAGCTCTAAAGTAGAAGTAACTTTAGATAGTGAAGGTAACGTAGTGAATATTTTGGTAAATGGCTTAAGTGTAGGCTCAACCTTAGTGTGCGGTTCCTCTATCCGTGTAGGTAGCACACGGGACCAGCTAAAAAGCGCCTGTGGCACACCAACTTTTGTTACTAGGCAAACAGCACCAGATGGCAGCAAAGCGTTTGATGAAACCGTTGTCACAAACTTAATTTATAACAAAGTTATTCCACCAATGACCTTAGTATTTGAAAATGGTGTTTTGAAAGAAAAGAAATAAAACAAGGATAAACAAACTTATCTTACCTATCCTTAATAGTATCTAAATTAACTTTGTATAGAATAAACACAACAAAAGTTAAATAGATATTATTCAGCTAAATATAGGTAAAATATGGAAACTCGCTTAAAAAACCGCAGGTCTTTTTGGTTAGAGACTGTTAATTTTCCAAAGACTCCTATTACAGAAATTGAGGAAGAAACTGCAAAGCAAAAAATCGAAGAATTACCTAATGAAATTACTGCTAATGAAGAAAAAATAATGGCAGAAAGTGAAAGTAACGTATTGTGGGTAAAAGTAAATAAAATATGGTTTACAGAAGAAGTTAGCGGTCAGCTATTCTCCATCCTTACGACATTTGTGATTCCTTATGATTGCAGTCATGCATGGCTGCTCGTAGGCACTGAATCCGGAACGATATTTTGTATGCAATTTGCAAAAGTGGATGGTGACTCGTCTCGACGAGAAATATTAATATCCGCTCATGAGACTGAAGAAGAAGCCAATAAAGCAGGTATGGTAGGTGTAGGTGATAGATTCTGTGAAGGGAGAAAAAAAGAAAAGGTTCTTCCTGATACCAAGCTCAAAGATATATTAACTTACATTGACAACTTTAATTCAAACTATAGCCTACTCTCCAATAATTGCCAAAGTCTTGCATATAAAGCTTATGGAGCATTTGCTGTTGGAATGGATAAACAATGGGATTACAGTAAACCTGGCTGGACTAGACAAAAAGATGGTAGTGTAACTCTTGTGTGCAATATGATGTAAAAATGGCAGCATAATAATAATAGCTTTATGCATTATGAAAAAAAGATTGCCTGCTAGTCGTTTGGCTTTCTAATTTTTTTTGAGCATCTTGCTTATTAGCTGACTGTCTAAATAGTGTGGGTGAATGCGCTTTACTATTAATCAATTCCTGCAAATAATCGCCTACTTTTTTAATTCGACTGCTGACATTCACTTCGTTTTTGCACAAAGAAATAATACGGTCAAAATGCATTTGATTTAAATCAACAACTTTGTGTTTATCTTTGCTAGAAACGGTTGAATACGTTAATAAGTTATCCAGCTTATTACAAACTACTTCTGTGCATAAAACATTAGCGAAAGCAGCTAATTCATTAAAATTTCCTTGCGTAATCAATCCTTGCTCAGACAGTTTGAATAACCACTTAGTCATGAAGGATGAATAAGTTGCATTCTTTATTAATAAAGAGAAATTCTCGCCTGTTATCAATGCAGCTGATTTTAAATAACGCAACACATTACTAATCCACAATAACATATGACTTTCTTGCATCAGCATTTTTTTTGTTGTTTCATTTAATAGTTGCTGCTCTGCTAACAAACAAAAGCAGCTTGCCAATACACTCATCTGTTGAGGGCGGGTTAAAAGTAATTCTGTTAATTCATAATTTAAAATTCCTTGCTTAGCACAATCTGTTAATCCGTAAGCAACACTCACAGCAAATTTTTTATGATTTAATAAAATTTCATTATACTTAGGAGTATCAATATAGCCCTGAGATAAAATAGTCACACCATTTGCAATTTCGGTAGCTTCATTGATATGCGATGTCACCACTGAAAATATTTCCGGTGTTAACACTGCTTCACTTGCAAGCCAAGATAAAGCCATATCCACATTTTTTATTTGCACTGAATTCAATTGTTGATACAGCCCAATGACTTCATATATTGAAATTTGCAATTTAGCCTTGGCAAAATAAATTAGGGCGTTAGTCAAGTAAAAGGCTAATTCACCCTTATTCAATAAAGCCATAAAATTCGTTAACGATAAAAGATTAAATTTCATCAGTTGATTAATAGCATTCATTAATCTATTAACATCTGCAGATGGTATTTTTATATGAAATTCTTTGGCAATTAATGTAGAGAGTGAAAGGCGCCATTCTGTTTCGCCTTCTTTTATTACATTACTAAATTCCGTAGTTAACTGATAAAGCTCGAGTAGAGTAAGAAGATGGTCACCTGCCATTTGATTGGAAAAATGCAATAATTTTTCTCTAAGCGCCAGGTCATTCGCACTTACTTTTTCATTTGCTAGCCGCTGCAATTCCCACCAATACATAACATATCTCCTAAAACAATTGCATTCCTTTGACTATGTTTTTGGCGAACTACGGGACTTAGCTAAAGCGAATTACAATGTAATTATTTACCTTCTGTACTAATACGAAAAACTGATTGCGTAGAACCATCGTTACTTTGCCAAGGTCGGGTATAAACAAAACGTAGTGCTGTTTGCTGAGGCACAGTAAATCCAGACGGTTTAATGGTAAATGTCCATAATTCATAGCCTGGTGCACCCATCAAATTAGTTTCTGAACTTTTTTCAAAACTATGTTTAACAGGCGTAATTAGACTGTCATCATATTCGCGCAAAAACCAGGAATAACCTGTTGTTGGATTCGATTTCAGCTTGATAATGAAAGTAGGTTGATTGTTAGTAACAATAAAACTCGCTTTCTCTTCTGTATAGGTAGCTATTTCTACTCTAGACTTACTGGCTTCTTTGCCAAAAGTCATGGGAGTCGCTGCAAGAAGTGATAAAGCAAGAAAGCATATTGCACGTTTAACCATCTGCCACCTCAATACTTTTAAGTTCTTTTAACAATTTTTCTTCTACTTCTTTTTCTAATTTAGCTGTTATTGGTAAATACCAATAACGCTCATTAGCAAACTCTTCACACTTTACCGCATCTTTTTCTGTCATCACAATAGGTAATTTATCCTTAAAGCATAAATCACTTGCTTGATATCGATAATGATCAGGATAAGCATGCTCAATTAGAGTAAAACCTAATTTTTTTAATAATGAAAAGAACCGCTGTGGATGACCAATGCCTGCTACTGCGTGAATTTTTTTATATTGTTGTAAAAACGCAGTTAAAGGAATTTTTTTCTCATTTTTCAATGCAGTTAACTCACCAGGTTCAAGTAACATATTGAACTCATCAGGTCTTTCACCCCCAGTGACTATAGTGATATTCACTCTATTTAATCGGGAAATAGGTTCGCGCAAAGGGCCTACAGGTAAGAAATGCCCATTGCCAAAGCGCTTGTTCCCATCAATTAACGCAATTTCAATTTGCCTATCTAAACGATAATGTTGCAACCCATCATCACAAATGATGATGTTGCAATCACTTTCTTGCAATAAAGCTGTAGCGGCTTTCGTTCTATCGATACAGATGATGACGGGGCAACCGCTGCGTCTTGCTAATAACTTAGGCTCATCACCCACTTCATTAGCAGAATCTATCTGACTCACCCTATAAGGAGTAACGTGTTTTTCTCCTCCATAGCCTCGACTAACAATGCCAGGTTGATAACCATTATCACGTAAAAAATGCGCCAACCATATTACAAAAGGTGTTTTACCTGTGCCACCTACTACAACATTCCCAACCACAATGACAGGAACAGACAGCTTATTTTTCTTAAGAAAACCTTTGTTATATAGAAAGCGCCTGATTAAAACGACTAATTCAAATAACCAAGCTAAGGGAAGAAAAGGAATGAGCAAAGATGACAATTTTTTTTTATACCAAAGGGCTGCGAGGCTAAGTCGCATTGACTGCATCCAAACTAGGTGCTTCTTTGAATTGCATGCGATGTAATTTAGTATAATGCCCGTTTAAAGCAAGCAATGAAGCGTGCGTGCCCATTTCCACTATTTTACCATCATCCATCACAATAATTTTATCTGCATGTTCAATGGTAGATAACCTATGAGCAATGACTAAAGTCGTGCGAGTTTTAATTAATTCATTAAGCGCAGATTGTATATAACGTTCAGATTCTGTATCTAAAGCAGAAGTTGCTTCATCTAAGATTAAAATAGGGGCATTTTTTAAAATAGCTCTTGCAATAGCAATACGCTGACGTTGACCGCCGGATAATAACACACCATTCTCACCCACCAAGGTATGCAATCCTTGTGGTAATTTTTCTATAAACTCCATGGCGTAAGAAGCTTGAGCAGCTGCTAAAATATCTGCTTCTTGCGCTTTATCAAATTGCCCGTAAGCAATGTTATTTAACACAGTATCATGAAACAAAGTCACGTTTTGTGAAACTAATGCAAATTGCCGGCGTAAATCTTTTAATTGGTAATCTTTGATTGAGACACCATCTAAGCGAATGTTACCAAAGTAATTGTGATAAAAAAGCGGCAATAAGCTAACTAGGGTGGATTTTCCACTACCAGAACGGCCAACTAATGCGACTACTTCACCCGGCTCTATCGTAAATGAAATATCGTGTAATACTTTTTTATCATCAGAATAAGTGAAATTAACCTGATCGAATTCGATTTTGCCTTTAGCACGCTCTAGGGTTTTTACACCTTTATCTTCTTCTGGTGTTTCATCTAATAATTCAAATACATTTTGTGCGCCTGCTAACCCTTTATATAATTTGTTTTGCACAAAGGCTAAATCTTTCATGGGTTTTAATAACGCTAGCATAGCAGCAATCATAGCCACAAAGCCGCCAGGTGTTAAAAGTGAATCAGCGATATCAAGCGTAGCCACGTAAAGCGTAAAGGCTAAGGCAATAGCAGTAATAAATTGTACCGCAGAAACACTTAACGATCTTGCCACTACCACCTTCATTTCTCGTTGACGGTTAATGCGTGTTGCTTTATTAAATTTATCTGTTTCATACGTTTGCCCTTCAAACGCACGTACGACTTTATAACCTTCAATATTTTCTTCTGCGCAATGACTTAATACGGCAATAGAATCTTGTATGCTTAAACTTAATCTACGTATGCGCAAACTGGCGACACGCATGATGATCAATACCATAGGCAAAATAACAAAATATAAAAGGGTGAGTTTCCAGCTAATAGAAAACATCACAATGATTAAACCGACGATCAGAAACACGGCTTGAATAGCTGTCGTTAATACATCTGCACTCGCATTTGCAACTTGATCTACACTATAAAGTAATACCGATAAAACACGGCCTGATGTCGTGTGATCATAAAAACGGGAAGGAAGGCGTTGTAAGTGAGCAAATAAATCTTGGCGTAAAAACATGATGACGCCGCGAGAAGCAGTCGCAATATTATAATTAGAGAGAAAGCTCGCAATTCCTCTAAAAATAAATACGCCTAATACTAGAAAGGGGGCCCAGAGTAAGAAAGCGCGGTTTTTAGCAACTAATCCTTCATTTAATAAAGGTTTTAAAAAATAGATAAACCAGGCGTCAACGCCTGAGTAAACCATGCTGGCAACTGCTGCTATGATTAGGGCAGGCCAATAGCGTCTTACATATGCAAATAGGCGCGCATACACATGCAATGCGTTAGCGACTTTAATGGGTTTATTCGGTTTTAATGTTGGTATTTTTGCCATAAGCCCGGCAATATAGCATAACTTGCCATTTACGTCATCCAAATTGACACTCTCAGACAAACTCGTCACTATAAAGCCAATCACCCTTTTTAAGGCTAAACATGCAAAAATTACAATCAGTTATAGAAGGTGCCTTTGAAGACCGCGCCCACCTCACCCCCAATAATGTCCCTAATGAAATCAAAATTGCCGTGGAAGAAGCGCTAAGCCTATTAGATAGTGGCAAAGCTCGTGTGGCTGAAAAAAAACAGGGTAAATGGCAGGTTAATGAATGGCTTAAAAAAGCAGTCTTACTTTATTTCCGCTTGAATGACAATCAAATGATGGCAGCCGGTTATACCCAATTTTTTGATAAAGTACCGCTTAAATACGCTGATTATTCTTACGAAGATTTTCAACAAGCAGGCGTGAGAATTGTTCCCCCTGCTGTGGCAAGAATAGGCTCCTACGTTGCACCTAACACTATATTAATGCCTTCTTATATCAATATAGGCGCCTATGTGGATACTGGCAGCATGATAGACACGTGGGCAACAGTTGGCTCCTGCGCGCAAATTGGTAAAAACGTGCATATTTCAGGCGGCGCAGGCATTGGTGGTGTATTGGAACCGCTGCAAGCTTCGCCTACTATTATTGAAGATAATTGCTTTATTGGCGCACGCTCTGAAATTGTTGAAGGTGTGATTGTTGAGGAAGGTGCCGTCATTTCTATGGGTGTATTCATTGGTCAGAGCACACGTATCTATCACAGAGAAAGCGGAGAAATTTTTTACGGCCGCGTTCCTGCAGGTTCTGTTGTCGTACCTGGCAATCTTCCAAGTGAGGATGGAAAATATAGTTTATATTGCGCTGTCATTGTCAAAGAAGTCGATGCAAAAACGCGTGGTAAAGTTAGCTTAAATGAATTACTCCGTCATATTAAATAAGGATATCTCATGTCTGATGTGATTGATTTTGCACGTCAACTCATTAATTGCCCTTCTATCACACCTAATGATGCAGGTTGCCAATCACTGATTAGTGAGAAACTGACTCAGTTAGGATTTACTTGCGAACCTATGCGTTTTGAGCAAGTTGATAATCTATGGGCAAGATTAGGCACAGAAGCACCTTTATTTGTTTTTGCTGGCCATACTGATGTGGTGCCTGCAGGTCCTCACGATGACTGGACAAGTTCTCCCTTCCAAGCAGAAATTCGCGATGACTATTTATACGGTCGCGGTGCAAGCGACATGAAAGGCGCATTAGCTGCTATGATAACTGCAACAGAAAATTTCCTTGCAAAAACACCGCATTTTACTGGTTCGATTGCTTTTCTCATTACTAGCGATGAAGAAGGCCCTGCTCTGCACGGCACACAAAAAGTCATAGAAGTATTAAAAGCAAGAAATGAAAAAATTGCTTATTGCTTAGTGGGAGAACCTAGTAGTGATACGCATCTTGGTGATCAAATTCGTGTGGGTAGACGCGGCTCTTTACACGGCAAATTAATTGTTCATGGCAAACAAGGTCATGTTGCTCACCCCCACTTAGCTAAAAATCCTATTCATTTAAGTGCAAAAGCAATACATGATTTAGCACAAACTACTTGGGATAAAGGGAATCAAAATTTTCCTCCCACCACATTTCAAATTACAAATATTCACAGTGGAACAGGTGCAACTAATGTCATACCAGGGCATTTAGAAATATTATTTAACTTCCGTTTTTCAACTGCCGTTACTGTAGAAGAATTAAAAGAACGCACCCAGGCTATCTTAGATAAATATGAATTAACTTATCACTTGGATTGGCACATCGGCGGGGAACCTTTTTTAACAATGCAAGGCAAACTATTGCATGCAACGCAAGAAGCGATTCAGCAATTAACGGGATTAAATACTCGCTTATCAACAGGCGGCGGCACATCAGATGGACGATTTATTGCACCGACTGGCGCTGAGGTAGTTGAACTTGGGCCTTCTCATGCGACTGCACATCAAGTTAATGAAAGTGTGAAAACAGCGGACTTAGTGAAGTTGGCAGACGTTTACCAACACATTTTGCACCGTTTATTACCACCTAAATAAAAAAAATTTCTTTTTCTTTCACAGATCAATTGCACTCCTACGCAATCTGGTTTAACCTTACGCGCTATCGAAGTTGGAGAGATGTCCGAGCGGTTGAAGGAGCACGCCTGGAAAGCGTGTATACGTTTTGCGACGTATCGAGGGTTCGAATCCCTCTCTCTCCGTACGATAAGGCTTATTTGTGGTGAACATTGGTCCCTTCGCGACGATAAACCGCGAACCCCGCCAGGTCCGGAAGGAAGCAACGGTAGTGGTTGATTCGGGCGCCGAAGTGTGGCTGGTGTTCACCATAAATGAGCTTTGTATTATCTGCCTGTATTGGGATAGTGAGCTTCCGAACGTATTTCCCCGTTATTCTCTATTCTGTGTGGAGTAAACGAAACAGGACTGGTTGAGAATATATTTAAAGTAGCATAACCACGGTTCTTTTCAGCTAAAATCTCTCCACGTGCCACCGTAGAAATAACACCTGATACGTTTTCATCAAAATTCATTCCCTTCATTTCATGATCGTCTTGAAAATCTTCGGGTCTAGCTAATTCGGGTCTAGGTAACATATCACCACCTCTCTAATGTGTTTGACCTATTTTACTTCACCTTACTTAAGAAAGTATGAGTGAAATTTGACCTATTTTTTATAGCCTTGAAGCACTATTCCCGTTTGAATTCTGTTGCAAAATCAAGTAAGGTGGACATCTACTTTAAAAACAACAGTGAAAACCCTAATGAGCTACCAAGTCTTAGCCCGTAAATGGCGCCCAAAACAATTCACCGATATGGTGGGTCAAGAATCGATTTTACGTATGCTTGGGAATGCATTGGAGCAAAAGCGCTTACACCATGCCTACCTTTTTACGGGCACACGCGGCGTAGGTAAAACCACTATCGCGCGCATATTGGCACGCTGTTTAAATTGTGAAACTGGCATCACCGCTAACCCTTGTGGCCAGTGTGGAAATTGCAAAGCCATCGATGCGGGGCAGTTTTTAGATTTATATGAAGTCGATGCTGCATCGCGCACTAAAGTGGAAGACACACGCGAATTATTAGATAACGTCCTTTATCCACCAACTCAAGGGCGGTATAAAATCTACCTCATAGACGAAGTTCACATGTTGTCTAATCACAGCTTTAACGCACTGTTAAAAACATTAGAAGAGCCGCCAGAGCACGTAAAATTTTTATTAGCTACCACAGATCCTAAAAAATTACCTGTGACTATTTTGTCACGTTGTTTACAATTTCATTTAAAACGCATTACGCCTGAATTTATTACCAATCATCTCAACCATATTTGCCAAATAGAAAATATTACTCACGATGGCAAAGCACTCTCTCATCTTGCAAAAGCAGCAGACGGTAGTATGCGTGATGCATTAAGTTTATTAGACCAAGCGATTGCTTACGGACATGGCAGCGTCAAAGAACAAGAAGTCCACGCTATGTTAGGAAGCATGGCGCAAGAAGATTTACTTCCCTTACTCCATGCATTAGCAACAAGTGACGGCCCTACTTTATTTTCTGCCGCACAACAATTAGCAGAACGCAGCCCTGATTTTCAGCAAGTGTTAGAAACGATTATTTCTTTATTCCATCAATTAGCCATTGCGCAAATTGTGCCTGAGCAAGCCAAAGAAGACATTATCATTACGCTAGCAAATCAATTTCAGCCTGAAGATATACAAATTTACTATCAAATCGCACTCATGGGTAGACGCGATCTAGCACTTGCTCCTTCACCTCAGCAAGGTTTTGAAATGACTCTCTTACGAATGCTTGCATTCAAACCTTCTTTGGGACAACCTAACACTATAGAAAAAGTATCTAATAATATTGAGCCTATTAAAGCTAACCCTATTACACCAATTACTCTTCCTACTAATAAACCTTTACCCGTGACAGTACCTTTGTCAGTAGGAAAAGAATGGATAGATATTTTACCTAAGTTGGAATTATCCGGCATGGCTCAAGCACTCGCTGCTAATTGCACCCTTACTCAACTAACAGAGAATAAAGTTGAATTAGCCGTCGCTCAAAGTCATCAACCTATGTTAAATGCTAAATTAAAAGAACGCATTGCAGAAAGTTTAACGCGTTATTTAGGCAAACCCATACAACTTGAAATCAATACCACGACAGACGTATTACATACGCCCGTCAAACAAGCAGCGCAAGAACGCAATCAGCGGTTAGAACAAGCTAAGCACAATGTAATGCAAGACGATAAAATTAAACAATTAATTGCCATGTATGATGCAACCGTTGAAGTTTCTTTAGCGAATTAATAATAAGAAAGTAAACGAGTGAGTGATGATTAAAAATAGAGGTGCATTAAGCAACCCTGAAGGGCGTTTCGAAATTAAAACGCATGAAGAATACGATGATGGTTGGGAAAGAGACCAGGAAGAATTACCTCTTTTAGCCACAACATTGATTCCTGATCATGCAAAATCCATCATCAGCCGCAATGATTCTCCTGATCTTGGTTTTGATCAATCTATTAATCCTTATAAAGGATGTGAACACGGTTGCATCTATTGCTACGCACGCCCCAGCCATGCTTACCTTAACTTATCGCCTGGCTTAGATTTTGAAACTAAAATTTTTTATAAACCTAATGCAGCAGCCTTATTAAAAGAAGAATTAAATAAGCCCAAATATCAATGCAAACCCATTGTGCTAGGGGCAAATACCGACCCCTATCAACCCGCGGAAAGCAAATTAAATGTCACGCGTGATATTTTAAGCGTGTTACTTGATTACAAACATCCCGTAACCATCATCACCAAAAGCTCACTGATTGAAAGAGATATAGATATATTAAGTGAATTGGCAAAATTGCGACTTATCCATGTTGCCGTCAGCCTAACTACACTCGATATTGATATAAAACGCAGCCTAGAGCCTAGAACCTCTTCTCCAAAAGGGCGGCTACGCGCCATGGCCTCATTAAGCCAAGCTAATATTCCAGTTAGAGTAATGGCAGCCCCTATGATTCCCATGATTAATGACAAGGAATTAGAAAAAATATTAGCGCTATCAGCAGACGCTGGTGCAATTTATGCTAGCTACGTATTAATTAGGCTACCTCATGAAGTCAAAGATTTGTTCAAAGAATGGTTAACTAATTACTTTCCTGATAGAGCTCTGCATGTGATGAGCATCATTAAACAAATGCGCGGCGGAAAAGAATACGATGCAACCTTTGGAAAAAGAATGCGCGGTGAAGGAGAATTTGCTACTTTGCTCGAACAACGTTTTCAAATAGCTTGTAAGCGGTTTAAATTGAATCAAACCCCTTACCAGCCTCTATCTACACATTTATTTAGCCGCCCTATTACAGCTATTAACCATGGGCAATTGGATTTATGGGGATGACAGATGATAAAATGCCCCAATATAGTTACTCTAACCCACAACTATGGAGTTTTTAATGAATAAATCAACCAATGACAAAATCGGCTTAAATGAAATTATGAAGCGCGCACAGGAAATGCAAAAAAAGCTTCAAGATATTCAAAAGCAAGTTTCTGAGATGGAAATTATCGGTCAATCAGGCGGCGGTGTGGTAAAAATCACCATGACGGGTCAGCACTACGCTAAGAAAGTCACCCTTGATCCTAATTTATTAAAAGAAGAAAAATCTATTATAGAAGACTTAATCGCTGCAGCCATTAATGATGCCACTGATAAAATTGAACGCAGCTTGCGAGATAAAATGGGCGGTTTAGCCGGCATGAAATTACCTGATGAACTTGATAAGTAATACATGCAATTTAGCCCTCTGCTTGAACAATTGATAGAGACATTACGCTGCCTCCCAGGCGTTGGGCCTAAAACGGCACAACGCATGGCATTGCAATTGCTCACGCGTGGACGCGAGAATGGAAAGCGTTTAGCGCATAGCCTAATTCAAGCCATGGAAAAAATTGGTCATTGCGAATCATGCCGAATTTTTTCAGAAACTGAATTTTGCAATATATGCGCTTCCTTACATAGAGATCCGTCCTTATTGTGTATAGTTGAAAATCCTATTGATGTCACTGTCATTGAGCAAACCAGCAGCTTTAAAGGTAAATATTTTGTTTTATTAGGTCATTTATCACCGTTAGATGGTATCGGCCCTGAAGAAATTGGTTTACCTAAATTACGTTTGCACTTTGAGCAAGGCGGCATACAAGAAGTGATCTTAGCCACCAATCCCACTGTGGAAGGTGAAGCAACGGCACATTATATTCTTTCACTCGCTAAACAATACGGCATTAAAGTAACGCGTATTGCACGCGGTATTTCTATAGGCAGTGCATTAGAATATAGTGATCCCAACACATTAATGCACGCCTTCGATGGTAGAGAATTGCTGTAATGTCGCGGCTGTTACTGAGTTTCCTTCTTTATTTTTTATGCCTTACTTGCTTTGCAGATCAATTGATTATAGAGCCTGAAATGGGTAGAGCACCGCTCATTAAAGCAATGGATGAATCTAAGCATTCTCTCAAATTAGTCATGTACGGCTTTACTGATGAAACATTATTAAATTCTCTCATAAAGAAAAAATTAGCGAATAAAACAGTACAAGTTATTTTAGAAAAAGAACCTTACAAAGCGATAGATGAAAATAAAAAAGTTATTAGTAAATTAAAAAACCATCACATTCCTTGGCAAGGCAGCATTCCACCGCATCGTTTAATTCATCAAAAAACATTACTAATCGATAATGAAAAAGTGATTGTGATGACATTTAACTTCACTCATTCTTCTTTTAAGAATGAAAGAAATTTTGGTTTAATTATTGATGATGCTAAACGTGTTAAAGCAATTAATACCCTTTTTTCTGCTGATTGGAATCAAATTCCTAATCAAGCACCCGACACCGATTTATTATTAAGCCCTGATAATAGCAGGCAAGCACTATTAAAATTTATTAATACTGCTAAACGATCTATTAAAGTTTATGCGCAAAGTATTAATGATTATAAAATCGTAGGCGCACTCGCAAGTAAAGCGCGTAAGGGAGTGGATGTTTCTATTCTCACTTCGCATAAACCTCGAGAAAAGCAGGCTAAGTATTTAGAACAAGCAGGCGTAAAAATTGCTATCAGCAAGCATTATTATATCCATGCTAAAGTTATCATTGTAGATAATGAGCAAGCTGTATTAGGTTCTATCAATTTAACCAAACCTTCATTTGATAATAATCGCGAATTAGCCGTTATTACTCGAGATAAAACCGTCGTTTCTCAATTAAATAATACGTTTAGTCAAGATTGGTCGAGAGTTAATCACACTCATTTGCCATTCACTCTCGATGAGCGCAAAGTGACTTATATTTTAAAACAAATAAAAAAACATGCGAAAAGCCTGCAAAATTATTTAACTCTAGTTGATTGATTCTAAATTAAAAATAATTAATTGAGCAACTTTATTTACAATTAACCAGTTTCTGCTATTATTTGTGCAATTTAACTATCATTATGGGAATATTATCAAGGTCGCTATTTTCCAAATGTCATATTTATTTATGACACCCTTAATGAATTACTTTGCTTAAAAAATAGGAAACCATCTCATGGCAAATAATCGAGGCAATATTTTAGCCACTAAAAATTATGTTGGATTACAATTAAAAGATTTAGTACTCATACAGAAACCTTACCCGCTTTTTGACGGTGCAAAATTAACTATTTACTTACAAAAGATGGGAAAAGAAGGACCGTTTTTAAAGGAAAAAATAGCTATTATTTTAGAAAAAAAAATTGATGAGTTTTATAATTATATAAAAAAGAGAGATTTACTTGGTTTTTTGCAACATTTTAAAAATAATATAAGTGTAGATACTGGAACACCAAAGGAAATTATGGATTTTCTTGATAACTATCTTCAACCATTCAGCCAAAATGAAATAAGAGAAAACGTAATTCCTTACATTAAGACAACAAAACAGAAGCTTATAATAAACACTGCACCTTCCCCAGCTTCAAGGGTTGGCTCCTCAACTTTACCTTCTTCAACTACTGCACGTATCTTAACACTCACTGGAAATGTGCAAACAACAACGAGGCCTCAGGACAGAGATAATTCACAAGAAGTATTAGCCAGTGTTAGAAAAGCTTATGATGAATATATATTTTACAAAGAACAATCACCTAATTCCTCTGAAAAAGAAATGATACTTAAGGAAGCTTTTTTAAATATAACACAAATTGCTATTAATTCGGGCTTGGAAGGTTACATGCCTCTTGAAGTAATAGAAGTATATATAAACGCGCTTCCCATTATTTCTTCTAACCCAACCGAACCTAGACTTAACATGGAAAATGAAATTACAAATTATAATCGACCTATGTAAGATTATTTGCATCAACAAAAAAACATATATTTGTTTTAGGTCAGAAGCTAAAACATTTAAAACCCATCCCACTGCCTGTCATGCCAGCGTGCTTTTAGCTGGCATCCAAAATCAACAAATTGATTGAATTTCGTCAAACTTACCAATTAAATCCCTTTTATTTACATTTTAAAAGTTTCTGCTAGTATCAACCCAATTTTAATTAATCGCTATGAGAATAATATGCAAGCTCGTTATTTTCCCCATGTCATATTCATTTATGATGATCATCATGAAGCCTCTATCTTCTCCCGTTTTTTAGAAAAAATAACACCTGTTATGGAAAATTTAGACCCTTTTTATAAAAAACGGGCTAAGCCTTTTACTGCTGTTAGCAAACCAAAATTACCTTTGGTTCAATATCTAGTGGATGCATTAGGCGATCAAACCAACTACTTATTCATTTATCTTATTTCATCTACAGAACATGATGTTGAGCTAAATAAACTATCTCCGCCTTTTGATATAGTAAAAGTAGATTTGTTTGAAGGCTTTGAGAAAGCGAAAGATGGAATTATAAATCTCATACACAACACTGCTTTGTTAAATCAACGGCCTAATGCCATTATGCAAGCTCATTTAAGATTTTATAAATCAACATCTAAGACGAATGGGGCAATTGTGCCAAAGGAAGAAGGTCAAACGTGTAATCTTTTAAAAAAAGATTAAGCCATCAAATATAAAGGAAAGCAAAAGTGTAGCAATCATGCTGTGTAATGAGGCCCGCGCTAAAAGCTGCGCGGGATGACATGTTTTTATGCAGGTTTACTGGACAGTAGTGCCCTATGTTCAGGACTGTCTTTTCTTTCAGGACCAACTAACGTTCCTATTGGTGGTTTATTAAAAATAAAATGGGCAGACAAATATTTCGATTCGCTTCCATAAGTATCATTTATTAAAACACACTTGTTTGTCTCAGCTGATAATTTCGCTAACATTTTACTCTGTTTAGCACCCAATTTATCGTTGATTAATATCACTACCAAACTATTTTCTTTAATACTTTGAATAAGCTGAGTAGTGTCACCATCGGCCAAATAAAACAGCCAATTATTTTTCAACACTAATCGCTTTGATTTAGTATTTTTTATAACATCGCTAAGTCTTGAGCCGCACCTACCTAACTCATTATCATTAAGCTGCAATGTTTCTAAAGATGCTTTGGCTAAAAAAGCATGAAACATTTCCCATTTATTATTATCGAGGTTAGAAAAATTATCACCGCTTAGCACTAATTTTCTTAGTCCACAGCATGAAGAAAACAATTGACTGAATTCATCAGAAGGTAAATTTTCCATTCCGCAGCGAATTAGAGTTAATTCTTCAATGTTGAGATACTCAATTAATTCTTTTACAAAACCAACTCGTGTACTTAAATTAGGTGACATATCAAAAACATTTGTAAACTTTAAATGCTTAACTCCCATCGCCCTAAAAAGTTCCAAGCATTGTTCTTTTTTCAAAAGAAAAAACTCTATGTCATTAATACCAAATTCAATAGTTTTAATTTCACTTCCTGATAATTTTTCTGTTAGCAATTGAATTTGACTTTTACTACAACCTATTAAAGCATTATCAATAATTAAGTGAGAAATTGAAGAATCCCTTAGTGTAGCAGTCATTGCTTCAATTTGTTCATTTGACATATCGTAAATAGTATTTCTACTTAAATCTAAAATGGTCCAATTATTAAGTTTTATTATTTGACCAAGCATTTTCCATTCATCGAGCGTTAAATTCTGTATACCGCTATTAGCTAAATTTAATTTATTATTAGCATTAACATACTTGATACGCAATGAAATAGGTAATGGCAAATTTCTAATATGTTGTTCTTGATCGAATCGATTAATTGTCATTTATTTATCTTTAGTTAGTATAATTTAATTAGTGTAAGATAGACCAAAATACTTTAGTAATAGAAGAAGGCGCACTTAAAACAAACTTAGGCACCTTCACATTAAACACTGCCTCAGCTAAATTCTGCATTTCATAATGCCCTTCCATCGTACCCTGAGGCGTCGTTAACTGACAAAAACTGGTGTATACAAAGTCCTTACCTGGTTTAATGAGTGGCTGCAAGCCAATCACACCCGCACCTTGAATCACTTCCACTTTACCTGTCATATCCGTAATACGCCAAAACCGATTTAGCAATTGAACAATTTCATCACTTTCATTAAGAATAGTAATTTCGTAAGACCAAATAAATTTACGGTGCTCAACATCGGATTGTTCAGGCATGTAATGTGAATCAACAGTCACTTTAATTTTATCATTCATAGACAACAATTATCCCCATATAAATATTGCAGCCAATATGGCTGTTATAATGAGATAAGCAAATGCACCTAACACCGCTCCTTTTTTAGAGAATGTAATACGCTGCTCATCTTCATGATGATTGGTCATGCTATTCACCTTTTTCAATTGCTGACAATAGTTTGTTATGCAACCCATCAAAACTAGAATTGCTCATGATAAGGACGTGATCACCGGCTTGTAAGGAAGGTCTCACTGATTTAATTAAGGTATCCACATTATCATACAAGGCGGTTGGTTGTTTAAAATCCGCTAAAATCGTTTTTAAACCCCAATCGGTCGAAGGCGTTTTGCATATAACCATATCGGCCTTTTCTAAAGCTTGCTGAATTTTATCCTTATGTACACCGGCACGCATGGTATAGGAACCAAATTCTAAAATAGCAATCAACCTTGCCCCGCCAATTTTTGCCCGCAAGCCAGAAAGCGTTGTGGCAATCGCAGTAGGGTGATGGGCAAAATCATCGTATACCGTAATACCATTTACTTGCCCCTTCACTTCTAAGCGGCGTTTTACATTCTTAAAACTCGCTAAGGCTTCTATCGCAATAGCTGGCTCTACACCCGCATGATTAGCTGCAGCAATGGCAGCTAGGGCATTCGCCATATTATGCTCACCTACTAAATCCCAATTAACTTGAGCTATTTTTTTTCTATTCTGTATCACTTCAAATACACTGTCATCTGCCTTAAGCGGTTTAGCTTGCCAAGCTTCATTGGCACCGCATTGCACTACGGGGGTATAGCATCCCATAGCTAATACATCATCTATATTTTCATCATCCACTGGACGAATAATTAAGCCATTACTTGGGATAGTTCTAACGAAATAATGGAATTGCTGTTTAATTGCTGCTAAATCAGGGAAAATGTCTGCATGGTCGTACTCTAAATTATTTAATATCGCAGTCTTTGGTCGATAATGAATGAATTTAGAACGTTTATCGAAAAAAGCACTATCGTATTCATCTGCTTCAATGACAAAAAATGGCTTTGAACCTAATGCAGCCGATACTTGAAAATTTTCTGGTACACCGCCAATTAAAAATCCAGGGTGTAAACCTGCGTAATGTAATATCCAGGTAAGCATACTTGTTGTGGTCGTCTTACCATGCGTCCCGGAAACAGCAAGCACCCAGCGGTCTTTAAGGATATTGTTATAAAGCCATTCAGGTCCGGATACGAAAGGAAGGCCTTGATTTAACACATATTCCATTGCTGGATTGCCACGCTTAATAACATTACCAACAATGATACAATCCACGTCCTTAGGGATATGGCTGGGCTCATACCCTTCCATTAAGCTAATGCCTTGCTCCATTAATTGAGTGCTCATAGGCGGGTAAATATTCATATCAGAGCCAGAAACTTGATGCCCGGCTTGCTTTGCAAGGACTGCAATGCCACTCATAAAAGTGCCGCAAATACCCAAAATATGTAGCCGCATGGTTAACCTCTTAGGTATTCAAAAAACTTGAATTCCTATAATTAATGAATGTGCTATTATTATCAAATTTGGCAAATACCGCAAAGGAAAACGGCTATGGATGGCCAGGGATTGTTCGATGCGATAATGGATAGTGCTGTCCTATTAGACAAGGCAGGACGCGTTATAAATTGGAACATGGGTGCTTCTGCTTTATTCGGTTATTCAAAGCGTGAAGTCATTGGTAAATCGATTAATTTTATCTACGATAGAAACTATCCCTTTCCCAAAATTATTCAAGAAATTAATTACCATACTAAGAAGTGGCATGAAGATACTGTCTTCATCCGCAAGAATGGTATTAAAGGTTATTGTAAATCGTGCATCGCTCCCCTTCCTCCCAATGAACAAAATAAAATTACTGTTCTCTTAATTCACCAAAATATTTCTGCATATAAAAAGCAGCAAGAAGAATCAGCTAATGCTTACAACAATTTAGTTAATCAATTTAAACATGCGCATAGTGCATTTTGGAGCGCAAGTGGATTGCTCATTGAAGGATTAAATAATTTAGAATTATTAGAACGCAAATGGCGCGAAAGTGAATTACGTTTTCATTTATTAGCGGAAAATGCAACTGACGTTATTTCACGCCATACACCTGATGGTACTTATCTTTATGTTTCCCCCGCTAGTAAAATGGCGATTGGATATTCACCCGATGATTTAGTTGGTAAAAATATTTATAAATTAATTTATCACGAAGATTTAGCAAAAATTAAAAAAGCATTTACACGCCGCCGCGAATATCACAATAACAAACCTATGGTGTATAGGTTAAAACGTAAAGATGGAGAATTCCGCTGGTTTGAAAGTAATATCAGGCTAATAAGTGATGAGCAAACACGTATTATTAGTGAAATTCAACTCGCCTCTAGAGATATTACTGACAGAGTATTAGATAAAAAAGCTCGCTTACGCGGCCAACAACTTGCTCATGTTTTTAGACTAAGCACTATGGAAGAAATGGCTTCAGGCATGGCTCATGAAATTAGCCAACCGCTTGCTGCTATTATCAATTACACACGCGGCTGTGCGCGATATTTGGAAAATACTAACCACGATAAAGATGAATTAAAAAACGCGATGGCAAAAGCCGTCAGGCAAGCTGAACGTGCTGGCGAAATTGTACAGCGTTTAAAAAACTTCTTTTGTAAAGGACAGTTAGTTAAAACACCGTGTAAAATAAATAATGTGATACGTGAAACAGTAAGCTTTATTAAAAATGAATTAACTACGTCTAAAACTAAAGTCGATTTTAACTTTGATAAAAACGCACCCTTCCTATTCATAGACAAAATTCAAATGCAGCAAGTCTTAATTAATTTAATGCAAAATGCGATTGAGGCTATGCATGAGAATCACACTAAAGAAAAACGTATACATATCCAAACAAAAATATCGCATACTGATAATATAGAAATTACTATCAATGACACAGGGCCTGGTTTTTCAAAAGAAATGGTAAATAAAGTATTTATGCCATTTTACACAACAAAAGCACATGGCCGCGGCATGGGTCTTGCTATTTGCCGTTCCATCATTGAAGCTCACGGCGGACAATTTACCATTAATCCCAATACCAATAGCAATAGTTGGATACGTTTTTCATTACCTATTTCGATATGAAGGAGCATGTCTTATGTCAACGTTAGAACCTATTGTGTATATCATTGATGATGATCATGCAATGGTTGAATCTTTATCTTGGATAATCGAATCCATAGGATTAAAAGTAAAAACCTTTGTGCGCGCGCAGGAATTTTTAGAAGAATACGATTCACAACAACACGGATGTTTATTACTAGATGTGCGTATGCCAGGCATGAGTGGACCTGAATTACAAGGCCGCTTAAATGAACAAGGCTTACCGACACTACCTATTATTTTCATTAGTGGTCATGGCGATGTACCGCTTGCAGTACGTGTTATGAAAGCAGGCGCTATTGATTTTTTAACTAAACCTTTTAATGATCAAGTGTTATTAGAAAGCATTAACAAAGCATTACGCATTGACAAGGCAAATAGAGAAAAACGCCAAGAAAGTGCACAAGCACGCGCTAAATTTGCCTTGCTTTCTCCACGCGAAGTACAAGTGTTGCAAGGTATAGTTGCAGGCAAACCAAATAAAGTTATTTCTGCAGAATTAAAAATTTCTCTTAAAACTGTCGAAGCTCATCGCGCTTCAGTTATGAAGAAAATGGGTGTGAAATCTGTTCCTGAATTAGTGAAATTAGTTCTCACTAATAGCATACAAGAGGAGGAAGTTGAGGAAGAATAGAGCAATTTAATACAAAATGTTCCTATCTAAGCCAAGTTAGTGCTTTCCTGATGGGACTAACCCTGAGGCACTTAGGTGAATTCAAGGGCCTCCCTATGGCTTTTTCCTAATTTTTATTAGCGTTCATTAGTGAGATGATTAGTATCCTTCACTAAAAAATAAATGCAAAAAAAGGTCGGAGAGAGCAGCTATGGAGAGTAGAAAACAAGTTCTTATCGTCACCAATTCTATTACAGATGAAGAAGTTAGCCAAATTAAAAAAGCGTTAAGTGCTGACTTTACTCCTAAAATGAGTATCAAGCTAAGTTTAGTTCACGTTATTCCACGCTTACCAACCTGTTATTTTAATATCCCTTCTATGGGTATGTTAGTAGAAAAATATTACGATGAAGCCAAAGAATCCTTAACCCACGTTGGTAAACATTTAAACGTGGCCAAAAAAGATCAATGGTTAATTTCAGGGAAAATGCGTACGGAAGTGTTAAGACTTGCAAATAAACTGGGCTCCAACTTTATTTTAACCAGCGCCCAACAAATCAAAGAGTTACAACGTTCCTTATTTTTCAAAAACTTACGAGATTATTCACAAATTAAGAATATTAACCAATTAGAACAATTATAATAATCACTGAGTAAAAGGACGAGTTATCCCGTATTGAATTTATCTCCCATCAATACGGGATTTTTTTAGATTGATCCTATTGATATAAAAATCCCCTAAAATTAAGAATATTTTAAGAGATATTTGATATTATTCATAAAAAAATAGGGGTGATAAAAAGTGGCAATTTTTAGATGGTTAAGACCTTTTAGACGGTTAAGAGCATGGGTTAAATCTATTTCATCTTCTCTTCCTTTTTTTAGTAGAAAAAAAGCAGAAGTCAATACACCGTCACCAGCTAGGGCCGTCCCCAATAGCGCCGACTCTTCTACTGATAATACTACTAATACTACTAGCTCTACATCCAATACACCCTCTATTTTCAATGCGCTTGCTCAATCCACTCAGCCAGCTGCTTTCGTAGTAAGTGCACCTATTACGCAACCATTAACTTCCACAGTAAGCGCACCTATTACGCAACCATCAACTTCGCAAGCAGAAAATCCGTTTAAAAAACAAGAAGACACTAAAAAGGAAATTGAAATAGCATTAAATGACATTAATAAAAATGTAAAGGCAACCAGTGTGATACAAAAATTAACTCATTATTTGCATAATAAAATAGCTCCAGTCGAAATTAAAAGTACTTTACGCTGGATTTGTGATGAATTGAATAATTATCCTAAGAGACTTGTTAAGAATGATCTAGATAAAGAAGCAATAAATGTATTGAAGAATAAAGTACAAGCTCATCTTGATGAATTAACTGATGACTATATTACTTCTTTAACCACTCAAAATTCCAATTTATTAACCAATAAATACAGCGAAAAATCAAATAAATGGTTAGAAATTGAAACTCTAACAGTGGATGAATGCAAGAAAAGAAAAAATAAACTTGAAGCTAAACTTAAAAACCCATTATTAAAAGAAGGCAAATCTGCAAGAATTAGATGTCAATTAGTCGTTTTAAATAGGCATTTAGACAAAATGACTAAAACCGAGTCGACAAAAATGCAAGAATACAATAAACGATATGAAAGGATCAAAAATGAGCGCAAAGCTCAAGAACAAGAACTAGCGAGGGTATTAGTTAGACGTTAGCAGGATATTACCGTGCAAATTTATTTTCAATTTGCGCAGGATTTTAAACCTTGATGAGAATTAATATTGCCAGATTATTTTTGATACTATGTAAATATAAATAGTATCAGAGCATAATCATGTTTACTGGTTTCATCTGTCAATGTAATGTAGGCACCATCCAAAATCCAACCATGCAAGATACCGCTCAAGCAATGCGAAAATGAATCCGGGCAATTTAATTGTAATTGTAAGTGAAGAAAAGCCTGACATTGATATGAACTATCTCTCTGATTAAATTTTCCAGTTAACATGATCTGACAGCTATGCTTTAATAAGTAAGAAAGCTGTCAGATCTGATCAGAGCTACAACAATTATTTACCCATAATAAAATTTGTTATTGTGGACATCAGTGACAATGGCTCAAAAGGAAGGTCTTTTTTTATTTGATTAAGGCGGTTTAATACTTCTCTATAAGCGCTGACAGCACATAAATAATTTGACTTACTATTTTGCTCTATAAACCCTACCACAGGAATGTTGAATTGCTCTTTATCGCTTAATATTTCCATATCACTAGTCACAACAAAAATTAGTGGAAAACTGGTTAACCCTTCTTCCTCACTTAACGTTTTTACTATATTCAATATTTGTTTCAGCTCATTACAATCATTTGAAAAAATAATAGCACAAGGATTATTTTTTATCGCCGATTTCGCCCTTTTATGTTCCTTTGATCCATTGTACGTTGAAATAGAAGTACTTGTTAACATTGCATGCATGTACTCCATCAAATTAGTAGAGCTTAATTTAGGTGAGTTAATTTGCTTCTTATCCTCATCAGACATGTTGCTAAAAAAACCGATTGTATTTGCTATTGCAAGAGGCATTCCTCGAGTCGTATGATACGATAATTTTGGGTATCCAACATTAAGGTTATTCGCTAAACCAGGCATTATTGTTGCACCAAAATCCAATCCTTCACATTGCTTGGCTAATCGCACTAATGTGTCTTTAAAAGTTTTCTCATCCATAGCCTGGGCATAATTTCCATCTAAAAATAACTTTCTATAACGATAAAGATCTTTAGCGCTCATATTCATTTTTTTTAAAATTGCCCCAGTAATTACATTATCTACCCATAACTGATCATCATTTGAAATTGGATTTATTTTTTTACTAACGGCTGCTAAATGCGCTAAATCACTTTTTTTACAAAAGCGGAATACATTTAAAAGGACTTCTTGGGGAAGCCTTTCAAAGTCATTCAACCTATTCTGTTGACTAGAATTAACTCTTTGCCTTTTATTCCTTTGCATAATTATCCTTAATTAATGACTTATTTTTAAGTAAGCTATATTAAAAATTCAGGAAGTATTAAGCAACTGATTACAGCAAAATAAATTTATTTATTAGACCTTTTTGCATTTCCATATAATAAATAATTAAGTTTTGTTAAATTAACAACAGAAACCTTAGGAAACATGTGATGCTCTCTATGAAATCCTCGAGGTAAAATGCTGAATAGCAATTTAAAAATAACATTTCTTTTAGTAGACTGTGTGTTAGCATTAAGATCATTGGAACATGTATTCCAATTGTGTTCTGTTAAATCATGGAATTTTAATATCATAGGATAAAAGGAATACATTGGCACAATCCAAAAAATTAAAAACAACTTCCCCGCATCAAAATAGACAATAAAGCTTAAGGTAACTGAAAAAAATAATAATTTCATGCATCTTTCCTTTTCCATCTCCTGGTCATTCCTAAATGGTAAAAAAAGAGAAGCCAAATGATTAATACTACCCCTACTAAATTTAAATATTTTTGGGTTGACGTAATCTTGCTTTCCGAAAAAAAACAGTTTAATTGCTTGTGGTCCAGCCAATAGACAAACCATTAATAATTGCAAAAAAGTATAATTTTTTTCTGTATCTCCCGCCGCTTTCCTGCCTACGTAATTTGGATCATCCTCTGTAAACAAATACTGATGATGCTTTAAATGAACACGGCGCCACTGAATATAAGACCAAGCTTCTGGATGATGAAACATCACTAGATTTGAAAAAAAAGTGGCAACTAGCTTATTTATTTTCTTAGTAGTGAATAAAGTATTATGGCTAGCATCATGGTTTAAAATATACAAAGAGTGTTGCCGGCCTGCAATAAAGATAATTGCTAGCAATGTTATTAGGGAATTCGATAATGTTACTGCTATAAATATCGCTATAGCAATAGCTACATATACTTGCATATAGAGAAAACTACTTCGCCATGGCGATATCTTTTCAAGCTGAATGATAGTATTTTTATCATTATCCGATAATAACTTTCTCGCCGTATTAGCATTCGTGATAATTACCTTTTTATACATTTTATTTTCTCTTAAATTTACCTATACATGCTGTCTCTGTTGTTTGAATTTTATTGTAAAGACGGTCTAATACAGACATTGCAATCGAAAGCCTGCGAAAAATCCCTAGCACTACTTCAGACATAGCAGCAGGATTATTAATTAAAATAGGCATAACAACCTGATTTAACCAATCTTCTGAATGGGCTTGATCAACTGAAGTATGTTCAATTAAGTAATCTAAATCATCTTCCTTGAGCCCAACACGTTGCCAACCTTTAATTGAATATTGAAATCGATTAGGAATCATCAATTCTGTTGCTAGCATGACGCCAACTAATTCACTTTGTTTAGGGCGGTTAGTAGCTAAACTAAGATACATATTGATTAGCTCAAGCTCTTCACAAATGAGTAATTCAATATTTTGCACATAACAATTAATAGGTATTTGTACTGTATTCATTAATTTAGCACGAAGGTTTCTATGAACTCTATGATCCTCAGCATGCCCTACTTCATCCCAATAATTTTTTAAAAATTCAACTTTTATTGATCCATAAACACCCGGCAACATAAAAGCAAGAATGTCTCCAAAAAGCATTTCCAGTGGTGTTTCTTGGAAAAAGAATTCACGCATTTGTTCAAAGGTTGCTGCATCACGCAGGAAGGTGAATAGTGGGTGTAATTCATTAGAAGCATGCTCTGCCACTTTTTGCTTAACCCATGCTGGGAAATTTTCTACTGCAGGTATATCAGATAATATATGATCATATTTACTTTGCTCTGACTGCTGCCAATGTTTTTCAAGTAAATATTTAATAGAAGAAATAAATGGATGCATCAGGTTTTTTGCTGGTAATTCCCACGAAATTGCTAAGTGAGCTAAGTTAATTACATACAAAATACGGTGCACAGCTAAGCGCGCGGCTTCATCTTTATCGTAAAAAGCTTGCCGGCTAAGCTCATTTATATTTTTATATAAATCAATGCATTCTAAGTTAACCTCATCTAGATTTGATGTATAAATTAATTCTTGAATTCGTTTGAACATAGCCATTTTCACTCGTAAAAATTTGAAAAAAGCATTATTGATTGATTTTATTTTGATAACAATAGACTTTTGTGATAATATATTGTTCCATTTTTGAGACAATAAAATTAGGTAGTTATGATTGAATTAGCTTTATCATTTGTTGCCGTTGTAAAAGCGAATAATTATTCTGAGGCAGCCAGAAAAACAGGCATTTCAAAAGCAAAATTAAGCCGCCATGTAAAAAAATTAGAGCAGCAATTGGGAAGTCAATTATTACATCGCACCACACGCTCATTAGTCTTAACCGAGGCGGGTAAGCAATTTTTTGAATCTTGCCGCTTGATTGAAGAGCATTACGATGAAGCAGTAGAGAACCTTAAAAATGATTTTAGTGCTATACAAGGCTCTCTTAAAATAACGGCGCCTATTGATTTTGGCATTGAATTCTTACCACAAATTTTACATGAATTTACAGAACGCTACCCTAAAATAAATATTTCTCTTTCTTTATCAAATATGAATGAGAATTTGGTAGAAAATAATTACCATCTTGCTTTTAGAATTGCTAATCAATTAGCAGATTCTAGTCTACGCATGTTAACCATCAAAGAATTTAAAAGAGTAATTTGCGCCACTCCTGACTATTTTAAAAATAAAAAATTACCAAAAATATTAACTGATTTAAAAAATCATCGATGCATCACCTCAGTTAATCATAATGCCAATGCCGTTAATCCACAGTGGGCTTTTTATAAAAATAAGCAAATTATTAATCTTCCTTTAAGCAATGTGATTAAAGCAGATAGCTTACTAGTACAAAAACAATTAATTTCTCTTGGTGCAGGGATAGGAAGAATGCCAGATTATTTAATTCAAAATGAGCTCGATACTGGTAAGTTTATTGAAATTTTACCCACCATTAACAAGCCCAGTTCTTATATTTATCTGTTATATTCTGATAAAGCATTTTTACCAAAGAAAATACGCGCATTCATCGATTTTATCAAAGAAAAAATAAAAGAAGACAATTTCCCTCATGTAAACTATTAGTAATTAACTTTTTTGTATGATTGCTTCTATTTCCACAGGGGCATTTTTAGGAAGCGATTTAATCTCAATTACCGCTCTAGCTGGGTAAGGCTTAGTAAATACTTCCAGCATGACTTCATTTACCATAGAAAAATTATTTAAATTCGTTAAATAAATTGTCATTTTCACAATATCATTTATTCCCGCGCCTGCAGCTTGAGCAATTTCGCGGATATTAATAAACGTCTGTTTGATTTGGGCTTTAAAATCACCTTGAATAAGTTCGCCAGTAAGTGGATCAACCGGTATTTGACCAGAAATATAGATATTATTATTTATTTTAATTGCTTGAGAGTAAACACCAATGGGCTGGGGAGCTTTGTTAGTATAAACTTCTTCTTTTGCAGCAATTGCATGACTGCACATCATAGCAGTTAGAATGACTAATAATTTTTTCATGTTACTTCCTCACATTGATTTAATCAGTTAATTATTTGTTTCAACTAACTTTAAAATCAATGCATATATTTGACTTCTTATTGTTTCATCAATGTAACATTATAAAATCAAATATAACTTCCAAATTAATTACCATGGAAAAATATATTAGCCATTCTATTTACTAACTATAACTGCTTGTTGAATTCTAATTTAAATTCACGCATGTCTTTACCAATTTCCTCAAGGCGCTTTTCATCTAATACTTTTTTTACCCTAGGAAATAATTCGGTTTCTTCTTCATTGGCATGATGCAGAACATCTTTTTTAAACTGATGGAACTTCTTTTCCCATTCATTATCTGTCAAATTTTTTTGAAAGGATTCTATCGCTTTAGCTGCACTTTTCTCTTCTGACAATAAATGGCCAATTTCTTTTACTATTTTTTCATCTTTTTTAAGATAGGGATACCATACAGTTTGTTCCATCGTTTCGTGACGGATCAACTCTATGCAAAGTTCATTAAACATTTTATGTTTAGTTTCTTCTTTATGGGATTCATCGTCGATATCTGCTAACATTTTTCTAACTTTATTATGCTCATTAATAAGAAAGTCTATCGCATTCATATTGTCTTCCTTATGCAATTAATGGATAAAAAATAGAAAAGCTTATTTTTCTTATTTTAACATAGCAGCTAACGGATAAATTGATAATTGTTAAGATGCCATCAAAACGAAGTGATTAAATTTTATACTAATATAAAAGTTGCTCACCCAGTAAAAAACAGATATTTTTAAGCCAATTTAGGCTAATTGGAGAGAATTCATGGAAAAATTTAATGCACTTTATGCACAATCTGGCGGCGTGACAGCAGTAATCAATGCCTCTGCTTGCGGTGTCATTCAAACTGCACGCGCCCACAGCGATAAAATAGGTAAAGTTTATGCCGCACGCAACGGCATCATTGGCGCCCTAACAGAGGACTTAATTGATACCAGTTTAGAATCAGATGCTGCCATCGCTGCTTTACGCTATACACCAGCTGGTGCCTTTGGTTCTTGCCGTCATAAGCTAGGTGCAATTGAAAAACATAGAAAACAATATGAGCGCTTAGTAGAAGTATTTTCTGCCCATCAAATTCGCTATTTTTTTTATAATGGCGGCGGCGATTCGCAAGACACTGCCCATAAAGTTTCTCTTATTAGTAAAGAATTAGGCTACCCCATTACTTGCATAGGCATTCCAAAAACTGTCGATAATGATTTACCTTTCACTGACAATTCCCCCGGTTTCGGTTCTGTTGCAAAATACGTAGGCGTCTCTATTCGTGAAGCAGGCCTTGATGTCGCTTCTATGGCATTAACCTCAACTAAAGTCTTTATTATGGAAGTGATGGGAAGACACGCTGGATGGATCGCTGCAGCAGGCGGTTTAGCAGCGGAACAAGAAAATCAATCACCGCATATTATTATTTTTCCAGAAATTCCTTTAGATACTCAACAATTTTTAGCAAAAGTAAAAGATTGTGTAACTAAACATGGATTTTGTTCTATTGTCGTTTCAGAAGGCGCTAAAAATGCCGACGGCAATTTTATTTCTGATCAAGGTTTAGTAGATGCATTTGGCCACAAACAATTAGGCGGCGTCGCACCTGTGATTGCTAAACTAATTAAAGAAAATTTAGGCTATAAATATCATTGGGCATTAGCTGATTATTTACAACGTGCAGCACGTCATATCGCCTCTAAAACCGATGTTGAACAAGCTTATGCAGTGGGTAAAGCGGCCGTAGAATTTGCTCTTGCTGGTAAAAACGCGGTGATGCCTATCATCGTTCGCGATAAAGGAGCAACCTATAGCTGGAGTATTGGTGAAGCGCCTTTGGAAAAAGTAGCGAATGTAGAAGTCAAAATGCCAAGAGATTATATCTCTGCTGATGGTTTTCACATCACTCAAGCATGCAGAGATTATCTATTGCCATTAATTCAAGGTGAGGATTATCCCCCTTATCATTTAGGATTACCTCAATACGTACAGTTGAAAAATTTACCTGTTGATAAGAAATTAACGACAACATTTGATATTGCTTGCTAATGTCATTTGGGAGTCTCCATAGACTCCCAAATTTTTAACATGCTTATTTGCAAACAGTTATATTTTTCTGATTGTGTTTCTTATAAGAAGAAATCAAAAATAAATGCTTGAGTTTGCTATCTTTTTCCATAACAGCTACTTCCTCTCCAAAAAAGCGTATATCCTTAGTACTGTCTTTAACTTTAATTTTTTTATTTTTTAATAAAATACCCGACCCTTTTCCTTTCCATATCTTACCCTTTTCTACACAGCGCTTTAATGCGTCAAACTCCTGGCCCATACCTTGTTTTCTTAACTCAGTTTCTAATGCTGGACTAATATGAACATAAAATGAATTTTTTAAAAATGAAGCATGCAATTTATATACTGTGTTCTTTTTGGAATGCGGATTATAAGAAGGCCATCTTTTACCTTTCCAAACAACCACTTCTTCAACTGATTTATTAGATTTGTTAAATAAGGATGATTTAGATAAAGATTGATCTTTAACTGCTGATTTATATGAAACACTAGTGCCAGCTTTACTGACAACTGAATCATAAGTTGATCCACTAGTAGATTGAGCAAGCCCCATTGATATATTATGCATATTAACTTGATATTGATTAGATATTTTTTCTAATTGATTTTTTGTTAATTTTCTAAAAGCAGACAAAGTAACTCCTTCATTATTCAAGTTTGCAGCTATGCCTAACTGCTTACAAGTAGTGCAATAGCTTTGTGCTTGCTCTAACGAAGAAAATGCAATTGTGATTGCAGAAGGGAAGTTATTAACTACTTTATAATTTAAGCTCAATGTCTCCACTTTGCTATCCCAAATACTTTTTTCAATTCTATCGAGAGTAACCTGGTAACGGCTTAGCTTCGGATTGCTACCTAATTGCTTCTCTTGTAAATCCAATAAACTTCTACCTATGTCTGAATATAAAAGTAATTCTTTTTGGCAATCTACACTAACAAGATAGTTAATTATCACGTGCCACATTTCAAGTACGACTTCATATTGATTAACATTTAAATCCTTTAAATTTTTTATTAATCTATACATATGTAAAAAATTAAAATGTAAACTTACGTAATCATTTTTAAAAAAAGCAACCATACCACTATTATAGAAATAACAAAATTCAGCCGTGATCACAAACTGCATTAATGGGTCATTGGGTAAATCATGCTTACTATAATAATCCTTCAACATAAGTCTTAATTCTTTATTTTTATTTAAAATAGTGCATGTATCTCTCTTTTTAATTTGAATATCAAAAATCTTAGCTATTGCTTGCCATTTATAATAAAATCTATTAGCTATGATTAATCGTGTGCCTTCCCCTAACATATTAACAGAACAACTTTTCTCAAGAAGATTTTCAAAAGCAAGCTGTAAATCGCAGTTCTCTACAATTTTATTATATTTGTCTTCTGGTGCTAAATAACTAATGTATTTGATTAGCTGACTATTTTGATCAGATATAAAATCAAAAATGCGCTCATAAATCATCTTATTAATATGCACACGTTTTTTAGATGGATTTGATTCATATTGATGATGAATTAATTTAGTTACTCTTGAAAAACATAAGTTCATTTTCTGAAGAAGATGGTCTGCTAATTGTGGGTTTTGTTGAACTATCTTCGTATAGGTTTCTAATTTTTGCCTAATGTAATCGGTTACTTCCTTATCAGTACATTTTTTTATTAACTCTAAGAATAAAGCATCCCATTTTTTGAGAAATTCTACTTCTGCTTCAACGGTAGAGAATGATTGCTCGCTTGATGGTAAAAACTTAGCATCAATATTATATTTTTCTAATAAATTTCCAAAATTAAATTGAAAAGATGCTGAAATGATTGCTAAAATTTTCCAATCGACCCCATTACTAGACCCCCAACTCAGAGGGAGGGGATTAGCTTTTATCAATCTATTTACTCGCTCTTTTCGCTGCATCACACTACCTCTTGGATAAAATCAAAGTATTTTACTTGATTTATTTTTATATTTATTAAGGTAGGTTTAAAACAGCTTTTTCTTATTAACATCTAAAAACAATAAGTGATTGAATAATAATGTTTTATAAAACTTCGCCCTCTATCCCATGCTTAGCCATAATTTCACGTAAGGATTTTAATGCACTCATTTGTATCTGTCTTACTCGCTCGCGGGTTAAGCCGACTTCTCTTCCTACCTCTTCTAACGTTTGGCGCTCGTAACCACCTAACCCAAATCGTCTGCATAATACTTCGCGTTGTTTTTCATTTAACTCATTCAAACACTCTTCTAAACTCGCATGCAAATGCTCATTTTCTAAAATATCAGAGGGGTTAATTGCATTCTTATCCGCTAACGCTTCAACTAACGGCTTACCTGCATTATTTTCATTAGCCACTTGCATATCTAATGAAACCATTCTTTCGTTTAATTCCATCATGTTTTTCACATCATCTATAGACCTATCGAGTGCTTGAGCAATTTCATGATAAGTCGGTTCTCTATCTTGTTTTTTCATTAACTCGCGAGCCGTTGTTAAATATAAATTTAATTCACGCAGAACATGAATAGGTAGGCGTATAGTGCGAGTTTGATTCATGATGGCACGTTCAATAGTTTGACGTATCCACCAAGTAGCGTAGGTTGAAAAACGAAAACCACGTTCAGGATCAAATTTCTCTACAGCGCGTAATAAACCAAGATTTCCCTCTTCAATTAAATCTGAAAATTCCAAACCCCGGTTGTAATAACGTCTTGCAATTTTTACAACTAAACGTAAATTACTTTCTATCATTTTTTTTCGCGCAGCAGCATCTCCTTTTAAGGCTAAGCGGCCGTAATGCACTTCTTCTTCGGCAGTGAGTAAAGGAGAAAAGCCTATTTCTTTGAGGTATAACTGAGTAGCATCAACGTAGGGGGTTGATTCGCTTTCGCTTCTTTCTGGTTGTTTTTTTTTCTTAGATTCTGGCAGCTCAATCTCTTCCTCATGCTCAGGTGAAGAAGGCAAGTTAGTAAATTCTTCATCCATCTCTTCTTCAGCAATGAATGTTTCTTTATCTTTGTCTGAAGAAGAGGAATCTTTTTTATTTCCCTTTTTAGTCCTTGGCATTAAAGCGCCCTTAAATCTCCTAAACCTATCTTCTATTATATCGCGATTAGGGGTATAGGGTGATAGGATTAAGCGGCTTGCCAGCTTTACGTATCTCGAAGTGAAGCAGGGGTTTGTTTGAATCTGAATTACCCATTTCGGCAATTTTTTGCCCTTTTTTTACCCAGTCGCCTTCTTTTACTACTAACTTGCGATTATAGGCATAAGCTGACAAATAAAGGCTATTGTGTTTTAAAATAATTAAATTGCCATATCCTCTTAATCCAGCTCCTGCATAAACCACTTTACCTGCCGCAGCGGCTTTAATAGGCTCACCCAATTGACCACTAATATTGATACCTTTATTGACCGAGGAAAACGCGGTAACCACCTTTCCACTCGCGGGCCATAACCAAGTTGCGGTGGAATAACTTGGCTCAGGCACAGGTTTATCGAGTTGAATAGGGAGAGCAGATTTATTCCCAACTTCTGTTTGAACAACAGGGGGCTGCGGTTTTGATTCAGCCACAATAGGAGTTGCAACAGGTTTACCACGCAATACAATTATTTGACCCGGTACAATAGCATAAGGCGGCTTAATATTGTTGCGCGCTGCTAAATAACGATAATCCAACCCATAGCGCCAAGCAATTGCATATAACGTTTCCTCTTGCGCTACTTTATGTTGGCCCACCTTAGGAATAGGTTCTATGGGGCTTACCTCTGTAACCGGTGCGTAAGTGCGGCCTGATTCACATCCGCTTAATACACTCACACTTAATAAACTAACTATTAATAAAATTCGCTTCATTAGCCAATTTCCAATCCTTGCGCCCAGCCTGATAATTCATCCATGACTTTGTAATGTGTTAAGTCCAAATGTAGCGGTGTAATAGAAACATACCCCGAATTAACAGCGTAAAAATCCGTGCCAGGACCTGCATCTTGCTCTGGACCAGGTTGACCCACCCAATAAATTTTACGCCCTCTAGGATCAGTTGCTTTAATCGTAGGTTCAGCAATATGCCTTGTTCCTAATCGTGTAATTTGAATGCCGCGTAATTCTGAAAAAGGTAAATCAGGTACATTCACATTTAGAATAGTATCAGAAGTGAGTGGGGTTTTACGTAAACGCTCAACTAGAATTTTTGCAATCATAGCCGCTGTATCGTAATGTTCACAGCGAGGGCCCGCTAAAGAAATAGCGATAGAAGGTAAGCCTAAAAATCGCCCCTCTGTTGCAGCAGCAACGGTACCTGAATAAAGCACATCGTCACTTAAATTCGAACCTTCATTAATCCCAGATACCACCATATCCGGCATTTCATGCAATAAACCCGTCACGGCTAAATGCACACAATCAGTTGGTGTACCATTAACACTATAAAAACCATTTGCTGCAGTTACCACGCGTAAGGGATGTTCTAATGTTAAAGAGTTACTAACACCGCTACGATTGCGATCAGGTGCAACTACCGTTATATCTGCTATTTTTTCTAATGCATTAGCAAGGTAGGTAAGACCGGGTGCATGCACGCCATCATCATTACTGATTAAAATTTTCATATTAACCCTTTTCATTACGTTATTTCACAATTTGGTAAAATGTTTCACCTTTTTTTACCATACCTAATTCATTGCGTGCGCGCGATTCGACTGTATCTTGACTATTCTTAAGGCGTTCAATTTGAAATAACAATTCATCATTACGTTTTTTTAATTTCTCATTTTGCATAGCTTGAACAGATAAGGATTTACGTAAACGTAACATATCTCTTATACCACCCGATTCAAACCATAAACGATACTGCAGAAAAAGTAATAGCATAAGCAAAACAAGCGCTAATAAATTTAACCGCAGTGATTTCATTTATGCCACCTTGGTAAGTTGAGTAAATTGAGCAAATACTTCTTTACCTGCGTATCTACCTTGCGCGCCCAATTGCTCTTCTATACGCAACAATTGATTATATTTTGCAACTCTATCTGAGCGGCATAATGAACCCGTTTTAATTTGACCGGCTAAAGTTGCTACCGCCAAATCTGCAATAGTTGTATCTTCTGTTTCGCCAGAACGATGAGAAATAATCGTGTTATAACGCGCAGCTTTTGCCATTTCTATCGCTGCTAGTGTTTCTGTTAGTGTACCAATTTGATTAGGCTTAATTAAAATAGCATTTGCAATGTGGTCATGTATTCCTTTTTGCAATAAGCGTGTGTTAGTAACAAATAAATCATCACCGACTAACTGCACCCTACTGCCTAAACGACGCGTTAATTTAGCCCAGCCATCCCAATCATCTTCCGCCATTCCATCTTCAATGCTGATGATAGGATAACGATCTACAAAATGCGCTAAATATTCCACGAATTCATCTGCGCTTAATTGCTTAGATTCACCGGGTAAATGATATTTACCATCTTTATATAATTCATTACTTGCAACATCTAAACCCAAAGCAATATCTTTACCTGCCTGATAACCTGCTTTATGAATAGCTTCTAAAATTAATTCAAGTGCAGCTTGTTGATTAGGCAAATCTGGCGCAAATCCACCTTCATCGCCTACATTAGTATTATATTTTTTATCGTGTAAAATTTTCTTTAAGTAATGAAATACTTCAGTACCTGCACGTAAGCTTTCAGAAAAATTGGGTGCACCGACTGGTAATATCATAAATTCTTGGAAATCGAGATTGTTATCTGCGTGCGCGCCGCCGTTTATGATATTCATCATAGGCACAGGTAAGACATAATTTTTATGCTGACCTAAATAAGCATAAAGTGGTTGTTGTTTTGATAAAGCACCCGCTTTTGCAACAGCCAGGGATACAGCTAGCAATGCGTTAGCGCCTAATTTTCCTTTATTTTCAGTTCCATCTAACTCTAATAACGTATTATCAATTTCAGTTTGGCGTGTTACATCAAAGCCCTGCAATGCTTTAGATAAATTTTGGCGTATAAAATTAACTGCTTGCAGCACACCCTTGCCCATATAACGTTTAGATTCTTTATCACGTAATTCTACTGCTTCACGCGATCCAGTTGATGCACCTGATGGTACTTGTGCTCTACCAACTTCTCCCGTATCTAATATTACTTCTGCTTCAACAGTCGGATTACCGCGTGAATCTAAAATTTCACGGGCATGAATTTCTTTAATTAATGACATTCTAAAAACTCCTTACTTAAATTTCTAATACTTCTTTTACAAAGGGAATTGTTAATCGCCGCTGAGCAGCAAGTGAAGCTTTATCAAGTGCTTCTAATGCAGCAATCAATGTTCCCATGTGTCTAGGGCAATGCGTTAAAATATATTTAGCAACTTCTTCAGATAAAGTAATACCGCGGCGTTTAGCTCGCATAATGAGTACCGCTAATTTCTCTTGATCAGTTAATGCATGTAATTGGTATACAACTCCCCAAGATAAACGGGAAGTTAAATCAGGTAATGTTAATTGCAACGCTTTAGGTAAATCAGGTCCAGCAATGACTAGATGACCACCTGCATCGTGGATGCGGTTATACAAATGGAAAATAGCCTCTTCCCATTCAAGATTCCCGGCAATTTTATGAATATCATCTAAACAAACTAAAGGTAGCGACTCTAATCCATTTAGCATAGCTGGTTCAAAAGCAGATAAATGGCTTAAGGGTAAATAAACAGAAGGTCGTTGATGCTTATGCGCTGCATGACAACACGCTTGCAATAAATGACTTAATCCTTGGCCACGTGTAGAACACAAATAAACAATAGGTTCGCCTTGGCCTTGCGCTATTTTTTTTAATTCAGTAACAATTTCAACATTTGTGCCAGGATAAAAATTATCAAACGTCGCTTCATCTTGTAACTGTAAACCTAATGGTAATTGATGAGATGATTTATGCATAGCTAGCTTAACTACTCCAGACATAAACCATTTTTTGATCTTGCGGATCTTGGTATTTAAGGGTTAAACGCTGACCTGCGGTTGCATTTGTTTTAAATGCTTCGCGTGAACTATCGACTAAAATGGATAATTCAACGACATCGCTTGAAACTTCTAACAGCTTCACTTGTTTAACCGCAGGGACTTGTTTTAAATATTGTAATAAATCGGTCAAATCTTTTTGCTGAGTTACATTAATGACTTCAATATTAAGCCATAAATCTTTTACTTCAATTGGTTTAGTAGTGACATAATGTTTAGCAAGTGATTGGCTCATCTCTGTCAAAACGGTTGATAAAATTTTATTAATACTTTTATCACTCACATTCCATTCCCACTCATTATTCTTATCATTTAAAATTAATTGCCACTGACTGACGTATTGATCTTTTTCCTGCTTTACTTTCCCTATTAATAACCCATCTGGTGAATATCGTTTGCCTGCTTCTTTTAACGTAGGAAGTGACATGTTTAACACATCTTCAGGTGAAATTTGGCTGACATCTGCGACATCCATCATAGGAAAAATAAGCGGCAAGCCATAGCGATCACTTTGTTGCTGTAACGTAGTATAAATATCATTAGGCATTTCATTGCCAATAATTTCAGTTCCATTTTCTCTGGTTGAAATAGCTAACCACACTAAAATTAATGGTCTTGTATTACCCCAATAGGCAACGCCTGCTTTGTTCAATAAGCGATTAACGTCGCTTTCTTCAAAATTAATGCGCAAAGAATAGTGGGAGGAAGCGGGCGTAGGAGCAGAATAGCTAAAATCTTTAACATAGTAGTCAGGGCGATTGAGGCTAGCCTTAATAAGCGGATTTTTAGCAATAGAAGGATCACCACTTAATTTTATTAATAAATGATTAAAGCCTTCCTTGATGGCTTGGGCCTTTAAATCATCTGTTTGAGCAGCAACCGCTACTTCGGTTTGGTATAAATTAGGCATTTTCACTGCAAAAGCTAAGGTCATAGGCAATAATAATACTATCCCACCCAACCATTGTCTTTTCATAAGTCCATCGCCAGCCTATAAGTTAGCGTTATTATAACGTAATCATTGAGGAAATAGTCTAGGATAATCAAATCTATTTACAATTCTACCAAGATATTATGTAATTGCCGTTGTTAACCTCATTGCCAACAATGATGCCGTAGAATTAACTCAATTTTAATAAGAACATCATGCAACGTATTTCCTCTCACAATGTTGTGCGCTTAAGAGATATTCTCTTATTACTCAGCTTTTTAAGCTGCTTTTATTTTGCTTTACTTGGTGTTAGACCTTTATTCACCCCTGATGAGGGACGTTATGCAGAAATTGCACGGGAAATGGTGGCAAATCACGACTATGTCACGCCTTACTTAAATCATATTAAATATTTTGAAAAACCGGCTTTTTTTTATTGGTTAGAAACCCTGGCTATTTCACTATTTGGCCTTAGTCTTTGGTCAGTACGCAGTGTCAATGTATTGCTTAGCATATTAGGCTGCCTTGCCACTTATTACACTGCGACTAAATTTTATAATCGATTAACAGGATTATTTGCCGCCTTTATCTTAGGCACTAGCACTTTATATTTTGTTATGGCTAACATGGTTAGCTTGGATTTACCTGTTACTGTCTTTATTGCTATTTCTTTATATGCATTTTTACTTGGCATTAAGCAGCCTGGTAAACAATTGCATTGCTTTTCCATCGCAGCATTGAGCGCAGCTTTTGCTGTCTTAACCAAAGGATTAATGGGGATTGTTTTACCTGGCCTCATTGTGAGCATGTGGACTTTATTATTTAATCAATGGCGGCAAATTAAATGGCGAAACATTGGGTTTGCTCTTTTACTTTTTTTTCTAGTTGCAGCCCCCTGGCACATTATTGTTAATTTACGCAATCCAGAATTTTTTAATTTTTATTTTATTCAACAACAATTTTTACGCTATACCACGAAAGGAATAGGACATTATCAACCCGTATGGTTTTTTATTCCTTATCTCCTTGTCGGTTTTTTCCCTTGGATACTTTTTCTTCCAGCGAGCATAGCGAAAATAAAGCGTTTCACTGCTGATTTTTCTACGTCTAGTTTCTTTGTTATTTGGTTTATTGTTATCTTTAGCTTTTTTTCTTTTTCTAAATCTAAGTTAATTCCTTATATTTTACCTGTCTTTCCTCCTCTCGCTATATTGACTGCGAATTATTTGCAACAAAATTTTATGAGTAAAGATACAGCTAATTTAAAAAGGCCTTATGCTTTTCTTATTCTGCTTAGCATTTTACTTGCAGTAGGTTTTTATTTTTTCCTAAAGAACACTGCCGTTCCTAATCTTAAGCAAGCTCAATTTTATTTCTTTATGGGCAGCGGTATTTTAATAAGCGGCTCTATTCTCTGTTATAAGACAGTGACCCATCACCCTTACTCCACTTTCTTTTACACTGTCGTTACACAGAGTTTATTTTTAATTTGCTTACTTGCAGCGCAACCGCATATAGATACTCGCAGTATTTTACCTTTAGCCAATACATTGAAAACCGTGATGCAGCCCGAGGATGAAGTCGTTGCATTTAATCAATACTACCAAGATCTCCCTTTTTATTTAGAAAAACGGATTACCATTTTAAATTGGCGCAATGAATTAACCTTTGGCATGCAGCATCAAGCGCAAGATTGGATGATAGACGACTCTATTTTTGTTATTAAATGGACAAGTACTAAACGTGTGTTTGCGATTATGGGTAATGATAACTTCAGCTACTTTAAAAACAAATATGCTAACTTGCCTTACTTTTTGATCAACCAAACGCTTAGCAACGTTTTAATTAGCAATCAAACAGATGGATAAAAAAAACATATACCTATAGCTTATAGGCAAAAAAAGCGCTAAATTTAGCCCAAAATCGCGGTTTGCTTGACTTGCTAAGCCATTGAGTTATATTGAAAGAATGGACTTATAAGGAGGCGGCTGAATAACATGCTGATTAAATCACAACTCATAGTCGAACTCAGCAAACAGTTTCCCCATCTTCCCGAGAAGGATATCGCTCTCAGTGTTAATCATATTATCGAATACATGAGTGAAACATTGAGCAATGGCGGAAGAATTGAAATACGCGGGTTTGGCAGCTTCAACCTTCATTTTCGCCCACCACGTCGTGCCCACAATCCTAAAACAGGTGAAAAATTAGTAACTAATCCTAAATATGCCGTGCATTTTAAGCCCGGTAAAGAATTGCGTGAAAAAGTTAACAATAATCGTCAAGTGCCTATTGAAGCTGTTTCTCAAGCCGAATTAGACGACGAAACAGATTGATTTTAAAGCCCTCTATGAGAGGGCTTATTCTTCCTTATCCTATTCTTGCATGATTTTCCGATGTATTTGCAGCACTAAACTGAGTTGCAGGTTTAGCTAACTTAAAAAGTCCGGCTTTCAGAAGCAATCCCTTCATTTCTTGCATCTCTTTTGTTAAAGCATCTATCTCTAATGCCTTTTCTTCATCTCTTTTTTGTAGTTCTATTAATTGATTTTCCATCACAACCTGCTGTCGGGTTGTTTGTGGCAACCACTGACGAACAAATGCTCTGCATGGGAAGCTGGGGTCCAAAGAGCGTATAGAGAATTTCGCATCAACCTTTTTACCATCAAAATAGTCATTTGCATGTCTGGCTTCATCTGTAGTGGCAAGACGATATCCGTAAATGCATCCCTTAGTTTTAACATGCAAGCTTTCATATTCTAAATCAAACAAAGCTAGTTGACCTTCCTCATCAAGACAAGCAATACCGGCATTAAAAATAAAATCTTGTGCTGGATGTGATTCGCCGCGTAAGCTAATATTGGGGTAAGACTTAGTAACAGATTTATAAGAGTTAATAATCCAAGACAAAACTCTTTCGTTAAAACATCCAACGTTTACATTACAATCTGACTGTCTTAAAACATCCACGATGATGTCGCATAACGCTTTTCTAAAGATAGCTCTGTCTTTAGCATTTAATTCAAAAATAATATCTGAATAAACACAGAAAAAATACCTTACTAATTTTTCTAACCGTACTCGATTTGCTTCACTGCCAATGAAATGTTTGGTTAAATTAACAGCGGAATTATCTGCTTTAACAACTTCCATCAAGTGCAATATTTTATGTTCCAAATCATGCACTTTATTTTCAAACTGAGGAACTTTCTCTTCTAAAAGATGAAAAGTATGATGAAAAACTTCAGCCAACTTCTCTGTCGACTCCAATCCATAAGCAGCATAGGCAAGGCTTGTTGTATCTTCTAATACATGACTTACAGTCTCATGAAGAAGGCGACAACCATGTGAAGCTTTACTTAGCATAGGAATAGATGCGATCAATCCCCAAAAGATAGCTAAAACATGCTCAGTAGGCGTTTTAGGTTCTAATGCAAATCTGCCACTTTGCTCAATAAGAGCCACGATAATATTTTGATACATATCATGCAATAAAGCATTAACAAACTCTTCACTTATTACGAGCTTTTCTCGATGTAAATTGGTTTGTGTTAAATGAAGTTTCAATAAAGGATACTTAACATCAGCCGGCAATTCTTCTATATCACTCTCACACTCCTTCATTTTTCCTTTGTTTTTAGAAATTCTAGCTAATTCAGCAAGCTTGTCTTTAAGCTCCTCTTTTATAGCAGCAATACGTTTTTCCTTAGTTTTACTGAATGATAACTGCCATCCCCAACTATTCCACACTTCTTCTACCCATTTTTTAAAACTACTTTCAATGTCACTAACTACTTTAATACTTTCTTCATCATCTTCTTCACTCTTCCATGGCTTTTGCATTAATACTTGTATGAGCTCTGCTTGTTCATGTTTAGAATCTATAGAAAACAACTTATCTAAAGCCAAATCTAAAACTGTCTTTCCGTCTTTATTAGCTACTAATGGACTTGCTCCATATTGAATTAATTTTTTCATCACTGCTGGCAAATCGTCTTCAAATGCAACATGAAGCAACGTATCGCCTGTTTCAAGCAACTGGTTAAAATCAAGGGTGGTATTCCATAACTGTTGCAAAGCAATTTCATTTTTTCCTGTAACCTTTACACCCTTTACCCTTGCAAACCGTTTTTGATTATTTTCAGAATTAGAAACACCTAAGCTAATCAAAAATTTTGTCCAATTAGACAGGCTAGCATCACGAACTTTAAGGCAATGGTTAATTTCTTTTAATAAACCGGCTTGAGTGATAGATACCGTTCTCGCTTTAGACATGGCAATACTCTCTCTAAGTTACAAATTATTTTATTTTGTATGAATTTTAAACATATATGATAAAAATAGGTACCGTATAAACTACGGGTTAAAGAACACCAAAATCTAATTATTAATCAATAATTAATTAAGAGGAGATTTAAGAATCACCATGAGGTAATAGCATTATTGGTATAAATGGTAAAAACTAGAGCAATGCTAAAAAACCCGGCAATGCATATTACCGGGTTTGTATTTAAGTAATAGGCAAGGTAACGCCTTGCTGACCTTGGTACTTACCGCCTCTATCTTTGTAAGACGTTTCACACTCTTCATCTGATTCTAAAAATAATAATTGCGCCACACCTTCATTTGCATAAATCTTTGCAGGCAATGGCGTTGTATTTGAAAATTCTAAAGTAATATGCCCTTCCCATTCTGGTTCAAGCGGTGTCACATTGACAATAATACCGCAGCGCGCATAAGTTGATTTGCCTAAGCAAATCACTAACACATTACGTGGAATACGAAAGTATTCAACACTTCTTGCTAAGGCAAATGAATTAGGTGGAATAATGCAAACATCGGCTTTTAAATCAACAAAGCTATTCGCAGCAAAATTTTTAGGATCAACGACAGCTGAATTAATGTTAGTAAAAATTTTGAATTCATTTGCACAACGAATATCGTAGCCGTAGCTAGAAGTGCCATGCGATACAATCTTACCGTTCTCTCCCTGACGCACTTGTCTAGGTTCAAATGGTGAAATCATATTATATTGTTCTACCATGCGACGTATCCATTTGTCTGATTTAATACTCATGACTTACTCCTCTTTTTTATCATGTTGCACAACAATTTTAGGGAAGCGTTTGGAATAATCTTTTGATTCAAGTGATAACCGCGCAGCTACTTTACGCGCTGCATTAAAAAATGCATTCGCTTGATGGCTCTTAGGATTTTGTACGACAGGTGGATGACCACTATCTGTCATAGTACGAATTTTAATATCCAAAGGAATTTTTTGCAGCAGATTAACACCGTATTCTTTTGCTAATAACTCACCGCCGCCTGTGCCAAATAAAGCTTGTTCATGACCACAATTATCACAATGATAAACACTCATATTTTCTATGACGCCTAAAATGGGCACGTTTAATTTATTAAACATTTCGCATGCACGACGCACGTCATGTAACGCCAAATCTTGAGGTGTTGTCACCATCACCGCACCACTAACAGGAATTTTTTGACAAAGGGTTAATTGTATATCGCCCGTCCCTGGCGGCAAATCGATAATTAAATAATCTAAATCTTGCCATTCTGTATCTTGTAACAATTGTTGCAATGCTTTGCCTATCATTGGACCGCGCCAAACCATGGGCGCTGTTGCATCAATTAAATAACCTATGGACATACTTTGTATGCCATGGCGTTTGATAGGCTGCAGGGATTTACCCTCTACGACTGGCTTTTCACCCAATGCGTTCAACATAGCTGGTTGGCTAGGACCGTAGATATCTGCATCCAGCAATCCCACTTGCGCTCCTTCTTTGGCTAACGCTAAAGCAAGATTCACTGCCACGGTTGATTTACCGACTCCCCCTTTCCCTGACGCTACCGCAATAATGTTTTTTACATTCTTAAGTGCTGGAATACCTTGCTTTCCAGCATGAGGCTCTATTTGTGTTGTAATTTGCAAAGCGAGTGATTTGCCATTTAATACAGAAGCTAGATGTCTTTCTAAATCAATCCTGAGTCTTTCTTGATCACTTAAATTAGGATAACCCAAAGTTAACTGGATAGTGACGCCGCGCTCATTAATCTGGATATTTTTTACTGCCTTAGCAGTAATAAAATCCTTGCCTAAGCAGGGATCTTGGTATTCGCTTAATTTAGCCTCAATCGCTTTCTCTAACACAAACCTCTCCACACTTTGTTTAATTTGCTATACTTTAGCACTTTTTAAACCATAAACAATGAAGGAAACGCTTCATGGCAGCAAAGCGCAAAATATTAGCCACTAATGCTCTACCTTATGCAAATGGCACCCTACACTTGGGTCATTTAGTGGGCACTATACAGGGTGATATGTGGGTGCGTTTGCAAAAAATGCTAGGCCATGATTGCCTCTATATTTGCGGTAGCGATAGTCACGGCACACCCATTATGATTCAAGCTGAAAAATTGGGTATGACGCCTGAAGCCATGATAGAAAAAATCCGTCAGGAACAAATTAAAGACTTTGCTGATTTCTTAGTGGATTTCGACAATTTTCACACGACGCATTCCCCTGAGAACAAAGAATTGGTCGAACTTATTTTCAAACGCCAACTAGAAAAAAATAATATTCGCACTCGCACTATTAAACAATTTTACGATCCCGTCAAAAATATGTTTTTACCTGATAGGTATATTAAAGGTGAATGCCCTAAGTGCGGCGCCAAAGATCAATACGGTGATAGTTGCGAAGTATGTGGCACAACTTACTCTCCTACTGAATTAATTAATCCCTACTCTGTTTTATCCGGTGTAAAGCCTATAGAAAAAGAATCAGAGCATTACTTTTTTAAATTAGAAAATTTCACTGAATTTTTAAAAGAATGGACACGCCGAGGCCATTTACAAGAACAAGTTATCAATAAATTAGATGAATGGTTTGAAGCTGGCTTAAAAGAATGGGACATTTCTCGTGATGCGCCGTATTTTGGTTTTCCTATTCCTGGTGCTCTAAATAAATATTTTTATGTATGGCTAGATGCTCCCGTTGGTTACATGGCTAGTTTTAAAAACCTATGCGAGAAACGTAAAGAGTTAAATTTTTCTGATTACTGGGAAAGCGAAGATAAAACTGAACTCTATCATTTCATTGGTAAAGATATTATTTATTTTCATGCTTTATTTTGGCCCGCTATTTTGCACGGTGCAAATTTCCGAACGCCAAGTGAAATAGTCGTGAATGGGTTTTTAACCATTGACGGACAGAAGATGTCTAAATCGCGTGGTACATTTATCAAAGCCCGCACGTATTTAAATCATTTACCACCTGAATATTTACGCTATTATTTTGCCGCTAAATTAAGTGATAGAATTGAAGATTTAGATATTAATTTCGATGATTTTACTCAACGAATTAATTCTGATTTAGTCGGAAAATTTGTCAATATTGCTTCACGCTCCGCGAGTTTTTTAAATAAATTTTTCTCAGGGAAATTATCATCTACTTTGTCTGAGCCTGAACTTTACAAACAATTTTCTGAAGCAGGTAATGAGATTGCTGATAAGTTAAACCGCTTAGAATACAGCCAAGCTATACGGCAAATCATGGCGTTAGCGGATAAAGCAAATCAATACGTAGATGAGAAAAAACCCTGGTCATTAATGAAAGAAGCGGATCGTGAAAAAGAAGTACAAGCAATTTGTACGATGGCTGTGAATTTATTTCGCCTATTAATGATTTATTTAAAACCCGTATTACCACAAACAGCAAAAGCTAGTGAAGAATTTTTACAAATCAAACCATTGCAATGGCAAGATAAGGAAACCCCTTTACTTGATCATACCATTGCAGAATTTAAACCTTTAATGCAACGCATAGATCCTAAACAAATTGAGGCTTTAAAAATGTCTACTCAAGCAGAATTAGAAAAACCCGCAGCAGCAACAGCTAAACCCGAAGAAGTTGCTAGTGAAAAAAAGTATATTAACATTGAAGATTTTGGCAAAATTGATTTGCGTATAGCAAAAATTTTAGAAGCCAATCACGTTGAAGGTGCAGATAAATTATTACAATTAAAAGTCGACGTCGGTGATGGTGAAAGACAAATTTTTGCAGGCATTAAATCTGCTTATCAGCCAGAATCATTAATTGGCAAACATGTCATAGTCGTAGCTAATCTCGCACCACGTAAAATGCGTTTTGGTTTATCAGAAGGCATGGTGCTTGCTGCAGGACCGGGTGGCAGCGAACTTTGGTTAGTAAGCCCTGATGAAGGAGCAAAACCAGGTATGAAAGTTAAATAATTCATGAGTAAAGTCACACCTGAACAAATAGATGATTTACTGCCTCAAACCCAATGCGGCCTTTGTACTCATGGAGGCTGCATGCCTTATGCAGAAGCAATCGTATTTGAAAAAGCGCCTATTAATTTATGCCCCCCAGGAGGCGTTGAAACACTAGTTGCATTGGCGCAATTACTAAATGAAGATGCATCTTCTTTTATTGATGAAATGCAGCAAAAAGCTAAACCTCCATTACTTGCCGCTATTCGCGAACATGAATGCATAGGCTGCACTAAATGCATACAAGTTTGTCCTGTTGATGCAATTCTCGGAAGCGCTAAACAAATGCATACTGTGATTGCTTCTGAATGTACAGGGTGCGAGTTATGTATTCCAGCTTGCCCTGTTGATTGCATCGATTTAATAAAAGGTTTACCTATTACCCGAGAAAAAGCTAACGCAGCAAGAACGCGATTTAATAATCGCGAAAAACGCATAAAAAAAGAAAGGGACATTAAATCAATTCGCCTGACCCAACAATCTTTGTCACAAAAAAGAAATTATATTCAAGAAGCAATAGAAAGAGCTAAAGCTAGAAAAATAAAGCCGTAAGTTGATCGTAATAATAAGTAAGTTGTAGATAATTATTATGAGTTCTTTTTAAATCCAGATGTTATTTCCAACTCAGTTTCACCAGAATCAGGATCAGTCCACATAGTAAATGATCTGCCTTTACGCCCTAAGTTCATCACTTTACTCAGCGTCGAGTTCGAATGTTTAGCTGAGGAATTTTCTTGGGTTGAAGAAGATTCGTTGGATGTTGCTGCCTCTTCATCTTGTACTGAATTAGGTCCATTAAAATTTACTTTTAAACCTATACCAGTAATTGCTTCAAGACTACTAAGAAATTCTAAGTCTTTATTACTGAGCTTATCTCTATGATCATGAGCGGATGGATCAAATGAAAAATGGATTAAACGACTATCATTTCGCTCTATTTCTCTTCCATCTAGCCTAACTTCCTCTCCTTCTTTAATATTATCAATTTCTCTACCTTTATAAGTAGCCGTTAACCCTTTAGTGGTAGTTATAATTACGGTAGAAGTTTGCTTTATTAACTCCTGCCTTGATTCCACTGTTTGTATAATTCCAAATGCTTCTCTATCGTTTATATCAAAATCTCTTTCTATACGGGGCAACATACTTAACTCCTTTCATTCAGCTATCGATTATAAGGTTAACTAAAAGAAGGTTTAACGGTAAAAAATACCTCTTTTTAGCAATTAGAAGTTAAAGCTAAGAAGAATTTGATGCTCCTACAAAAAAATGAATATCTAAGTGCCTGATTTTCTTAGTTTTAATAACCAAAAACTGAAAATGCATATTTTTTGCATAAAAACCATTTGCTGTGTAAAATAAGACCACAATTAAGCTAATGAGAAATATCCTATGCAGCGCAAGAGTAAAACAAGAAATAAAAGGGTAGAAGTAAATTGGGAGTTGGCAAGGATTATTTGCCAGGAGCTTAGTATACCCATTTTACCCTTAAATAAAAGCTTAGGGCTTAAGACAGATGCTGCAACTCTTAGCATTCTTAAAGAGGAAAATGGAGAAAAGAAATTAACCTGTGCCTTAATAGATATCATACGCAATCAAAATAATGCCACTTCATATGACAAGTTAATTAGCCATATTGAAAACTTTATTATAAAAACTTATTCAGAAAGTGCTTATAGCCAAGATACGCTGCTCCCAAAACTTAAAATGGTAGTAGAGAATATTTTATTTAAGCTACAGGCTGCTAAAAAAGCAGCTGGGGATGCAAATATAGCAATTAACCCATCTTTAGTTAAAGTAATAATTGAAATTTTAAAAAATGCGCAAGAATATATAAATATAAGCTTAGACCGTCATGAACCTCATCCTGAGACAATTCAACTTTGTTCTAGCACAATAGAATTATCAGCGTTCTTAAAAAACCATTGCCATGAAGAAAAAAACGGTAAAAAACAAAAAATTAATACAGATGAAACGCTTTTGAATGCGTATCAAAATATAATAAGCTTTTATATTAACTGTAACAAACTTGACTTAGCAGAAACCTGTCTACATGACTTTAAAGTACATCTAAATATAAATAATCATATAGATGCTATGCTTACGTATTACAGTTATGTAATTGATGTTAATCTAGCCAAAGAAAATTTCAGAGATTTAAAGCAAGCCTATTTAAAATATTTATCTAAGATAGATAATTTTTTAAATAAAGATTATAACATATTATATTTTGTGAAATTTACTAGAAACACTCTAGAAGACATATTAAAAAACCATCGTCAGCATGCTTTATTTTTTTCAAGGATACTAAAACAGATTATTGAGAAAAGTTTAAATGCAGCAAATAAAGGAAAAAATAAGAAACTCATTACAACATTAACCAGTGAAGAAAAATCCTGTCTAGAGAATTTAAAAGTATTAAAAAACCAGGTGATTAAGGATACTTATGATCAATTACTAAAATATGAGGATGAATCTTTCAAGGTTAAAATCATTGAAGAAAGCGGAAAAAATACTATTTATTTTGAAATTGTTAATTCTGAGCATTTATCACCCCTCATTAAAATTTTACGATTGCGAGGCATTGCTTTTACCGCTGATAAAGCTGCCTACAAAATTAAATTGGAAAAAACATTAGATACCTCTGTAAAAAAACTTATTAAAAGTACTGTAGAATGGAAATCGGAATGTGAAAGGCGTGAAGTAAATAAAATAACTACAATTTCACCTAGCAGTAGTGTAATACCAAAGAAGATGAAAGAAAGCTTACCTTCCAGTTCAGAACCTTGCACCTCAACTGCCATCCTACCTGAAGAGTTCGTTACAAGAAAACCTAAGCGTTATCAACAATCATCACCTGAACAAAGCACCTCTGGCTCAAATACTCAGAAAAAAACTGCAGAGATTATCGATTGGAATAAACCGGGATATAGACAAGTCCCTGTTTTTAATGCGAGTACAACCCATTCTAAGGTTTATAGGTTGCAATCTAATTACGGTGGTAAACTTTTTGTTTTTATTAACCCAGAACTCAATAAAATGTTAAAAGCATCTCATGCCTTAGCTCGCATTCACTTACATAAAATGTGTGAACACGGTAGGGTGCTGGGTAACAGCATTAAAAAGAAAGGTTTTATTCTCTCAGGGCAAGATCTTGATAAAACACAAAGCCGTAAAACTGAACCATCTACTACGCCTCCTGATTGTACAGTAGGCTATTTAAAAGGAAAACATAGCACTGCAGATTATCGCTTTTTCGGGAGAATAGTCAGGACTACTGTTATCAACAATAAGCACTATAACCTCTACGAAATAGATGGCTTTAGCCCCACGCACAAAACCAAACAACCTACCTATTTTTAAAAATAAGTAGGTAACATATGAAGTGATTTATGACCTATATGTAAGCTTGCCGATTTCTTGCTGACTTGAATCGGTTGAGCTACTGGTTTCCCAAAACATTTTTTTATTGGGAGCAATTAAAATAGGATCAGAATATTTTAATTGCCTTGGTCTGACTATCGTTTCATTAGATTTAAATGTAAATTGAAGCAACCTAGTATCATTAGCTTCTATTGATATATTATCTATGTACACTTTATTCTGCTTTAATTCTATAACTTTACCTTGGTAAATTGCCTTTAACTCTTTTTCAGTTTCTATTGTAATGCTACTATCATCAAGTTTTTCTATCGTATGAATTCTACCAAATTGAGTAACATCATATAGATTAAAGTCTGCTTTAATATTACTTGGTAACTCCTTATCATCCTCTACTTCATCATCAATCTCAAGAATCTTAGCAAATTTATTTATTGCCGCTATATTTTCTTGATGAATAGCTAATGTATAAGGAGTGAAACCATTAACTTTTAAATTAACATCTTTTTTAAATTGTAAATTAATATCATCCTGAGTCAAATTTGATGGTAGTAAGCTATCTAACATTGCTTCGTTCGCTCGCAAAGCCATTAAGTGATAAATATTACCCAACCCAGATACAGGAAAATCACGCATTAAGCACTTCCCTAATAAATATTCGGCTGTGTCTTCCTTGTTATTTAAAATTGCTAAATAAAGTGGTATGCATCCAATGGAAAAGTCATTTACTTGCATCTCAACCGTGGTTAAATCATTTGCACCACGCGCTAATAATATTTCGATAATTTCTGTATGACCAAAAAAAGCCGCTATATGCAAAGGTTGCAATCCGTATTTATTTAAATCTACTATAGGTAAACCTTCTTCTATTAAAAGTTTAACCATTTTTGGATGGCCAGTATAAGCAGCATAATGTAATAATGAATTCATATTAATATCATAGCTATTATCCCAATCACTAGACATTTTAAGAGCCTTTATCAACCCTATACTATTATTTTTATTAATCTGTGTTACTGCTATTTTAGCTATTTCTCCTAACTCTTTATTACCATTCTTCATGGTTAAGATTGTAAGTTCATTAAATTGTGAACTCATTTTTTCCTGATTCAGCATAGTATCTTCAACCGTTGACATTGTTTTAACTTCTGCCCCAGATGAATATTTAGCTAAGCCTTTTTTCATTACTCCTTTTCCTACAGCTTCTTCTAAATCAAAAGTTTTTCTATTTGTTCTACCTTTTATTAAACTATATAATTCTCTCTGATATAATTTTTCTTTATGCTGCATAGGAAGGCCTTTATTAGGAAATTTATTCTAGACTTATAATATGATTAGCTTGTGATTATAGGTTTATTTTATTTTAATTTCATTGGGGTAAAATACGGATACTAAGTTCGAAAAGCCCGGCATTTTTCAAAAATCAAATGATTTAAAACAAGGAGAAGTAGTAATTTTTTTCTGTTATTTTGGTTGTTTTCCTAAATAAAATAGCAAACTAAAACTACAAATCGTTCATATGGAAAATATGCGCTCTTAAATCAATGAAGCATAATTGATAAATTAGCTTTCTTACTAAAGTAAGTTTTTTATTCTACCTTTGTATAAACTTCTTGCCATAAAACAATCTTGCCAAGAGCATCGAATTTTAAAATAAGAATTGCTTCGTATTGTGCAGAAGATTGATCGAGGTAAGTTAATGTTGCTGTTAAAGGAATTACTATAGTTTCAAGGTTAGCAATAAAATCGTGACTTTATTCCCAAAAAAATATTTAAAAACCTGTCCAACTAACAGAATCGCTGATATTTCTTAACACTCTGGTTGCTGAGCGACCTTTTTCGTCGATTTTTGAGGGTTCTCGACCAAATACTTACTTACATTTGCATAAAAATTACACAAATTAGTAGGGTATTTTATACGCTGGTTAGCTTTAATGAATATGCTAATATTTTGACCTGCAGAAGAAATATTATTTTAATGGTGATTTGTTTTATATATGCGCAAATTTATTGAGTTACTCATTATACAGTTTGATAAACATCCTCACTTAGAAACTAGCTTAGCAACGCTCGAATACTTAGTGTGGTTAGAAACTAACATAGAAGAAATCAGCAAAACCAAGAGAGTTGAGACAAAAAAATATCCCTATCGGTTTTGTGTTAGCCAGAAATCTACCGAATACGAAGTTAAAAATGATATTTTAAACTTCGTTAATGATGTTAAAAGTAATGTTAAAACCTTAACTGATATAAAAGATAACTTCATACAGTACCAAGCTATTAATATTTTTTTAAATTACTTAAATAAATCTGACACAATATTTATAGAAACTCGTTTTATTGAAGCGTTAGCATTTGTCGCTAAAATAAAACGAGGAAATATACAGGAAATATTAGCTCAAGAGACAATTACCAATCCAATTTCCCAAAGTAGATCAGATGTAAGCACTTCTGGCAGCACAGTTTCAAATACATCAAATTTTATATTTATTGCAATAAATTCTATTAGCAACAGCCTTGAGAGTATTATAAAAACTACTGAAGATATTCGATTAGTATTTAACAATGAAGAGCTTGCCAAATCAGCTTTGTCTTTATTTAAACATATTTTTCAAGAATATTATGAAACTTTTTTAAAAAAAATTAAGGAAAATGTAATAACGTTAACACATCAAGGCTATTACCTACTTAATGATAATTACAATAGGCACATTGTTAATTTAAATCCACCTATTTTTTCAGAAAGAGCTGTTATAAAAACATTAAGAGGCAATCGCGAATATATTTTTGCAAAAAATTTCTTTCAATCAGCAACGAGAAGCAGTAAACAACAAAAGAAATTTGACTTAAGACCTGGGCCAAGAAAGAAATTTACTGTTACCAGCAGGGGGGTTTTTGAAAGAAGCAAACGACGGCCTTTCCAATCATCTGCTACAAACAGTACAAAACACTTATTTTCTCAGCAACAATCCGTCACCTTGGTATTTAAAGGTCATAATCCAGCTCCCTTTCGCTTTAAATCAGACATAAAAGACAAAAAAAATATTGTGGTAGGCGCTGCTTTTGATATTAAAGATATTCAAGCAAGACATTTAATGACAATTGATATAAATACAATAGCACGTCCCTACGATTTTAATGCATACAGAAAAGCAATTGAATATCACCGAAGTATGAAAAAAAATAAAATTTTTGCTTCTGATTTTTCTGAATTAGAAACATTTATTTTGCATAGCCATTCAGGAAGACATAATGAAATATTAGCAAGGTTACGTTGGAATAAGGATGGTACTAGCCAGCTATTTATAGGGAATGATAATTTTGAATCTAGGATATTAATACAAACATATGCTAATCTTTTGTTAAGGCGTTTACAGGATCAAGCATTAGAAGATAATGAAGATTGGGATGAAAATTATAAAATACCTATTTATTTTTATGCTCCAACTAAATCTTATCACTGCAAACCTTATAATTCTCTACATCAATTACAAGATCAATCGCTTGCTAAATATATAGCTGAGAACCCTTTCGAAGCTGAGAAAAAATTCAAGGCACAAAAATATGAATTCTTACTCGCATTACCAACTACATTATTACGCGAAATTGTCACACCAATATTAATGACACGAATTATCTCACAAGGTCATTTATTAATTGCTGACACTTTATTAGAAAATTTAGATAAAAATTTTAGAAATGAATTACCAATAAATACATTTTTTCTTGAAAAGAACCTTTTTTTCGCAGCAAAAAATAATCATCATCAAATAATTGGGTACCTAATTAAAGAGTTACCTAAAAATTTCATATTCAATGCTGATAAATTAACCGAAATATTTACCCAAGCTATATTAAACGACCAACACGAATCTATAGAAATCTTATTAACAACACTAGTGGATAAGAAAGCTCTACCTTCAGTTACAGCTAACGCCATTCTCATCTGCGCTTATAATGGAGCAAGGCTAAAAACCTTAGACTATTTACTTAAATTTGGATTAAATCCTTTTTGTAATGAACCTGGCATAAATTCATTATTCGCATTAGCTTGTCAACAAAATGAGCTTTCTTTTGTTAAATTATTACTCAATAATAAAACACCTTATCCTAACGACAGGGATGAGGCAATAGACAGGATTCTTAAGGAAGCAGGCCACGCACGATTTAAACCAGCATTATTAAATTTCATAATCAACATGCCCAGTAAGCCTGTAACACATTCCTTAAAGGGTGCAGTAGCGTTAAGGGATCAGCAATTAGTGGATAAACTTTTAAACTATCATGAAAAAATATTTAATTACGACGGAGCACTGCATCTTGCTATTGAATTATCTTACACGGGCATTGCTGAATCTATCTTAACCTACATTGCGAATAATCATATTTTAAATATTAACTCTCAGCAATTTCAACAAGCTAGAGATTTAACTTATGAAAAAGGACCCGCGTTATTAGGAAAAATATTTGATAGAATCCAATTGGAATACTTTATAATTAACCTTAATAATAATACACAATACGGAATAAAAAGTTATTTCTTTAAATCTATCTATGCCAAACAAACATTAGCAGCACAAGCTTTATATAATGTTTTATATAATGACGGAGACGAAAAAATTCTTACTCAATACTTAGATGTGTTGATGAAAGCAAATAACAACCTAGGCAAGTTATGCTTAAAATTACCTACAGTATGCGAATTGTTAAATAAATTTGGAAAAGAATTGAATATGGAAAATAACCCTTCGATATCTACTTCAGGATCAAAAAACTTGTAGTATTTCGAATCAGATCTGACAGTCAATTTTGATAAATTAGAAACTGTCAGATCTGATCAAGACTTATTTAGTTTAAAATGCTAGCTGTAGTAAAGAACGATACAACACAGCTTTCTTCTGCTTTCCTTCAATGATTATTTTTAATGCCTTTTACAAATTCTTCAATATCATTTGCCATATCATGCATTTCAAAGCAGTCTCTTCTAGGCATGCTAAATGGTTTTGAAAAAAAACCTCCTGTTTGTTTAAAGCAAAAATCACTTTGATCGCGTAATGCTTTAACTATTTTTTCCCCTAACAAAGCAACCATATGCTGATGCTTTTCATTATTCTCCGCTCTATTTTCAGATGCAGGTTCTAATCGATTCAAACTTACACCAACAACATTAATATAACCTTGCGCTATACACGCTCCTATGCCAGGCTTATGGCGACGTTTTAGCAAACGTAAGGGGGTAGGCGCATTACTATTATCAGCATATATTTCACGGCCTGCTTGCGCTGCTTGCTGTATAGTGTCAGGATAGGCTTTGCATTTTTCTTCCCATGCATTAACACGTGACTGATACAGCATTCTTTTCCACGCATCCTTATTGCGATTTCTCATGTTCTTTTCCAGTTATTGACGTTTCGGTGCAGAAACTGTTTGCCATGTTGGATTATTCCACGGGCCAGTCACAGTATAATAATACGTAGTTGCTTTAGATACCTGAGAGCTCATCACGGTATTGACAGCTAATGCAGCTAATCCTACATAAGGATTAATGAGTGCTGCTGCAACAGGAATGCTTGATGTAACATACGGTGTAACACTTATATTCAAATTATAATCTTGTGCTTGCAAACCAATACGTCCATTAATAGCGATACCCGCCACAGGGCCTGCAAAACGTAAATTATTTGTATTGGCATTGCCATTTTGAAAGGTAAAATCCCCTTTCACATAATCAAAGCTATAGCCTTGTTGAAACACATCGCTAAAGTCGAGTGACAAACGTCTGGGTATAGTTTGTAAGCTAAAAATGCTAAGCATGCGGCCTAACCCCATTTTAGCACCGCTTTCTTTGCCTATATCAACAATGCGTCCTGGGCCTAAATCGAGTGTTGCTTTGCCATTTAAATTATTTAATGAAGGTGCAAAAGGTGCGCCTTGCCAAGATAAATCAAATGTAAGCGATCCTTTCTTTGAAACAAAATTACTTGCATCAAATCCTAAGCTATTTAGTAATTCGCTCACACGTGATGAATTTGCACTGCCGCGTAAATGCGTTTGAGACTGATTCCAATCGCCGGTTGCTTGTAAACTACCGTGCTGTGAATTGATATTAAATGACCGTATTGCCAAACCGCTGCCGCTAGGCGCTGCATCAAAGATTAATTGGCCAAAATTCATATTGTCATAAGACACATTGTTAGCCGTAATCGATATAGCAGGAATAGTCGTGATATCAAAATCAGGGCTTTTACTATTATTCGAATTGTTATTTGAGTGCAAATTAATACGCTGAAAATCAGCGCTAATTTTTCCCTGTCTAGAAAACATTTTCGGTAGCTGTATCTGGCCGTTTACATCTGGGCTATTGATAGCAACATTCCACGTATTTTGCACAGGGGTTGCTTCAATTGATACTTGCGATAAAGAAATGCTGCCTAAATTGAGTGTTTTAGCATCTACACTAACATTGCGCAGCGTTAAATCGCCTGTATTCATTGAGCTAGAGGTATTACCTTCGCCTAGGTAATGCTTGATCTCATCCCAGTCCAGCTTGTCAAATTTACCGACTATATATAATCCATCACCTTGCGGCCAATCAGGTACACCACCGCCTAATTGAATGCTAGCAGCGGTTAATTTCATTTTTTCTTTTTGTTTATTTAAGATTACTGCTGCACCTAAATCACTGCCGTATTGGACACGTAGACGCAAAGGTTGTTTCTCATCAACAAGAATTTCTGTGACAACATCAACTGCTTTATCCGCGGTTTTTCCATAAGGATCAGGTAAATCAATGCTAACACCGATTAATGATGATTTAAGCAAGATTTGTACGGGGGTATCAGAACTTATATTAATATCCCCTTCCACATTAGCATCACCTTTTACATAAGTGGAAATAGGTAATTTAAGCCATTCTTGCATATCATTCACATTAACACGGTGAATAAAATGCGCAGTGACAACCGAACTATTATTTTTTTGTTGTGTATTTAACGTTAACTCTAAAGGTTTATTAAATAATAATCCTTGAATAGATTTTGCTGTCGCACCTTTTTCATTAAATTGAATTACACCATTTACATTAGTAATTTTTAAACCCCAAGGGACTAAATCAATTAAATTATTATGTAAAGTTATATCGCCCTTCACTTCCGTATTATCAGGATTAGAAAGAGGCACGGTTAATGCTAGTTGCAATGAAAGAGGAGAGGAAACTTCCATATCAGCAAATATTTTTCCTAAAATACTTTGTAACGGACTTGCTTGAATAAATCGATTTGCACTAGGAAAATCAGTTTTTATAGTTTGGGTAGTCACATGCAAAATAGAATCTTGAGATAAATCGGGAATATCTGCTTTCACTTGTTTAAATGCAATATCCAAGATTCGACCACTATCAACAGCAATATCAATACCACGGTTTAAGAAAGTGATTTTGCCATTGATCTGCTTGATATTAGGCCAGCCTGGCGCAAAATGAAAATCAACATTTTTAATATCACCTGAAATTAAAAAAGTTCCATTATCATTACCAAATGGAAAATTAGCTAAATCGCCGCGTACTTCTGCATGACCTGATTTTACTTCACCGCTTAAAAAAGCTTGCTCAAGCCACGTTACTAAACTTTTATCAAATGTTTTTAAAGGCAAATAGCGTATGACTCTATCCGCTTTTTGCAGGGTAAAATTACCTGTTATATTGGCAATGGGCGATTTATCATGAGGAATAATAAATGAACCTGCTACATTTGCTGCAATATCACCATTAAATAATTGCGCTGAATTAATAGTTAAAGTCCATTGATTATCATTGTCTTTTGTTAACGCTAAATCGCCTGTTAGTTGATCAATTGCAAGTGGCTTTGAAAAGACCTCATCATAATCCACACTAGCTCTATTTGTGTTTAGCTTTAAACTACCCTTATTATCACTCCATTGCACATTACCTGAAAAATTAGTAATACCAGGATAGCTAGGTTGTTTAACAAAACCTAAATGATCAAAACCGGTATTAATTGCTATCTTATTAATATCACCCGGTAATTCGGGAAATGAAATTTTACTATTTACTAAAGCACCTGTTAATTTTAATGCTATTAATTGCTTATGAAGTGTCTCTGGCAATAAAGGAGGAGATGAAAATAAAAAGCTTTGCACATCTTCTAAATTGATATATTCCGCTGTAATTAACTTAGGCAGTAAACGGCCATCTGCATCAGGTTTCAAAGAAAGATAGAAATTCGTAACAGGCCATAAGTGATTAGGCAGATCAACCAATATATCATCACCGGCAATGATATAACCATTATCATTATCGCGCTTCCAATCCACATTACCGCTTAGGCGTTTAATGATGTGATGAGATTTATCTGTCGAAGAAAAAAGATCTATTTGGTAAGCTGTCAATTCCGTTTCTATTTTTTGAAAGGTATTGTTATCCCAAGTAGCCCAAATCTTACTGCTTAACACACCTTTATCAATTTCCCAACCCTGCCACGTTTTACTCTTTAACCACTGCGCGGCATCAATACCTGTTGCATACAAATAAATTCGTGCATGCAGTTTGCTAAGATCAGTTTCATCACCCCGCCATTTAATCGATACGATTAACTCTGTAGGTACCTCTTGATGCAAAATAGCTTTACCATCGATGTAGTGCTGATAACCATTATCTAAACGTAAATTATCTAGCGTTACAAAACGCTTATCGCCCGTTAAACCTGTATAGTAAATATTAATATCTTGCAAAATTAATTGAGGTTGACGTGATAACCAACCTGCCACTTCTCGAATTTTCGCTTCTGTTTGTTGTAAATCGCTAACACCCCCGCCAAGTGTTGGAAAACCTTGAATTTTAAATTCACCTTTTTCTAATGCTACAATATTTAAATCCGTTCCTTTTAATAAAATAGCGCCGGGAATAAAAGTGAAATGCCATAGGCTACGCGTTGGCGAAACAGCAATTTCTATTTGTTTAACTTGCAAAGCTGGCTGCTTAGTCTCTTTATCTAATACAGTGACGTGTTCTAGACGAATAGCAGGTTGATAAGCAAGCCAAGTAATACTGACATCTTGGATTTTAACGGGAACTTGTAGGTAAGCTGAGGCTAAATTTTCAAATTCAGTTTTATGCTTTTTTAATACGGGAGTAAAAAGATAACTACTTGCAACAATCAACACGGCTGCAATAACTAAGCCCGCTATCACATATCCCAATTTCTTTACGATAGATAACGTCAGCGCGACCACGTGCGTTACTCCCTAAAATCATGCGGCTTTTAACCAGCGCCGACTATCGCGCATCACTACGAATAGCCAAGGCCATAGCAACATGCTTGTAAAAGAAGATAGCCAATATAAATGACTGCTAGGTAACTCGCCTATAAATCCTTGTATGCAATATAAAATAAATTGATACAGTAAAACAAAAAATAAAATATTCATACCTTGTTGCAAAATAGGGTACATGCGCAAGCGTATGTGTATACGAGAAACTAAATAAATAACTATCGTTAACGCCAGTGCATGCTCACCTAATACTGTACCATTTAATAAGTCCATTATTAAGCCCATAAGCCAGGCCGTTCCTATCCCTACTTGATTAGGTGCGGTGATAGTCCAATAAATTAATACCATTAATACCCAGGCTGGACGCAACCACATTGTCCAACTTGGCATAGGCAATAGCATTAAAATCAGACTGGTGATTAACGTTAGCGCTATCAGGGAATTAGGATGATGAGTGTGCATTGCGCTGATACCAAACTAATAAAACCTGGCGGCTACTATTTAAATGCGCACTAGGTTGTAAGTAAATTTTTGCAAATTGATGTGCTGGATCTTTATCCACTAATACAATAGTGCCAACTGGGTAGCCTTCTGGATAATGATCACTTAATCCTGAAGTAAGAAAGGTATCGCCTACTTTAATATCAGCAGTTTTCGGTATATACATAAGACGCATCTTACCAGAATACGTATCACCTACTGCAATAGCTCGCATGCCTGTGCGTGCATTTTGAACAGCTACGCCATTATGCGGGTCATTGATAAGCAGCAAGCGGCTAGTCAGAGGTCCGACTTCAGTAATCTGCCCCATCACGCCATTTGCATCTAACACTGGCTGACCCACATAGACCCCGTCCCTTGTACCTTTATTTAATACTGCTTGATTTACAAAAGGTTCTACCTCAATGGAAAGCAATTCTGCAATGAGAGTTTTACCTTTTACTTGGCGAGAAGACTGTAATAAAGATTTGAGATAATTATTCTCTGATTCGATTGCCAATAAGCGTTGTAATTGCGAGCGCAATAAGAGCTGATCCGTTTTCAAGCTTAGATTTTCTTTTACTAAATCATCGTGAGTACTAATAACTATTTTTAAATCTTGCGCGAAACGAATAGGCCAACTTACGAGGTATTGAATTGGAGCGAGAGGCAAAGATAGCGCAGCTCTAATGGCTGCAAAGCTGGCTAGACGCTTGTCCATAACCATTAAAGCAATAGCCAGAGTAACGAGTAAGACTACTCGCAACCCTGGCTGTGATTCGCGCGTAAAGATGGAGCGAATAACTAACCTCCATTATTCCTTAAGCAGAAAATCCACACCTGATGTTTCAATCATTTCTAACGCTTTACCACCACCTCTTGCTACGCAAGTCAATGGCTCATCAGCAATAATGACAGGTAGACCAGTCTCTTCCATAAATAAACGATCAATGTTACGCAAGCATGCACCGCCGCCAGTTAATACCATACCGCGCTCTGCGATATCAGCAGCAAGTTCGGGAGGCGCTTGTTCTAATGCAGCGCGTACCGCACCTAAAATACCAGATAAAGGTTCTTGTAATGCTTCTAATACTTCATTGCTGCTAATAGTAAAGCTACGTGGAATACCTTCAGCTAAGTTGCGGCCGCGTACTTCCATCTGAAGCATTTGGTTAGCAGGATAAGCAAGCCCTACTTCGTGTTTAATACGTTCAGCAGTTGCTTCACCAATTAAAATGCCGTAATTACGGCGTACGTAGCTAACGATAGATTCATCAAATCTATCTCCACCTATGCGGACAGAGGCAGCATACACAATACCGTTTAAAGAAATAATGGCGACTTCAGTCGTACCACCACCGATATCGACCACCATAGAACCGCGCGCTTCTTCAACGGGCATACCAGCGCCCATGGCAGCAGCCATTGGTTCTTCCAATAAGAAAACTTCTCTTGCGCCCGCACTAATAGCAGATTCTCTAATTGCACGGCGCTCAACTTGTGTTGATCCACAAGGAACGGAAACTAGTACACGTGGGCTGGGACGTAAAAATCGAGTTTCATGGGCTTTGCGTATAAAATGTTGTAACATTTTTTCAGTGACATAAAAGTCAGCAATGACGCCATCTTTCATAGGACGGATAGCACTAATATTTCCTGGTGTACGCCCTAACATTAATTTTGCTTCGCTACCAACAGCGACAACATCGCGCTGATCACGATTAGATCCCATTCCGTCTCTGCTCTGTCTAATAGCGACCACAGAAGGTTCGTTTAATATAATTCCCTTCCCTCTAACATAAATCAGTGTATTGGCAGTCCCTAGGTCTATAGACAAATCGTTGGAAAATATACCACGAAGCTTCTTTAACATGACGTGTTTACATCCTTCTTGAAAACGGTTTTCAAACTAACATTCCTTGGCATTCTAATCAATTTAGATTCAAGATGCCATGTGATATATAAAAAAAATCATCTAAGCAAAAGCCAACATGACAGCGTTAGTTATATCCCTTATAATGCCCGACTATTTTAAGCGGAGCTAAACACATGTCTCTTACCCCGGAAGATGTACGAAAAATAGCCCATCTTGCCCGCCTGAATGTCTCTGATGCAGACATTGCTCAAAATGTACCTCAATTATCGGGCATATTAGAGTTTATTGCGCAGCTAGAAAAAGCGGATACCGCCTCTATAGAGCCTCTTGCTCATCCCTTGGACATTTCTCAGCGTATGCGTCCTGACGTTGTGACAGAAAAAGATCAGCGTGAAAAATTCCAGCGCATTGCCCCCCAAGTTGAAGCGGGCCTTTATCTTGTTCCTAAAGTTATAGAATAGGCGTGAACTATATGCATCATAAAACGATTGCCGAATTTTCTAAAGATTTGGCTGCTAAAAAAATTTCTAGTGTTGAATTGACCACCTTATTTTTAGATAGAATTAAAAAGCTAGACGGTAAATTAAATAGCTTTATCACAGTTACTGAAGAACAGGCATTATCTGCAGCAAAATCTGCGGATGAAAAAATAGCGCAAAATAAACAAACAGCGCTAACAGGCATACCTATCGCACAAAAAGATATTTTTTGTACGGATGGCGTAAAAACCTCTTGCGGTTCACGTATGCTGGATAATTTTATTGCACCTTACGATGCAACTGTTGTGACTAACTTAAAAGCAGCTGGCACAGTCATGTTGGGTAAAACCAATATGGATGAATTTGCTATGGGATCATCCAATGAAACTAGTTTTTACGGGCCTGTAAAAAACCCTTGGGATTTAGAGCGCGTACCAGGCGGATCATCTGGTGGTTCAGCTGCAGCCGTCGCTGCTTCATTAGCACCCGGTGCAACAGGTACAGATACTGGCGGCTCCATTAGGCAACCTGCAGCCCTTTGCAATATCACTGGATTAAAACCAACTTACGGCCGTGTATCACGTTACGGCATGATTGCCTTTGCTTCTAGCTTAGACCAAGGCGGTCCTTTTGCTAAAACAGTAGAAGACGTCGCCCTTTTATTAAATGCAATGGCTGGTTTTGATGAAAAAGATTCGACTAGCATTGATCAACCCGTGCCAGATTATACTGCCACGCTAAACGATTCAGTCTCTGGCCTGCGCATAGGTTTGCCTAAAGAATACTTTAGCGAAGGGTTAAATAGCGATGTTGCTAAAGCCATTGAAGCAGCGATTAAAGAATATGAAAAATTAGGTGCGCAAATTCAAGAAATCAGCTTGCCTAATACTTTTCTCTCAGCACCCGCTTATTACGTCATTGCACCCGCTGAATGTTCTTCTAACCTTGCTCGTTACGACGGAGTGCGATATGGGTATCGCTGCAAAGATCCTCATGATTTACTAGATTTATATAAACGCTCTCGCAGCGAAGCTTTTGGCAGTGAAGTAAAACGCAGAATTATGGTCGGTACTTATGCATTATCTGCGGGCTATTACGATGCATATTATCTAAAAGCCCAAAAAGTACGTCGTTTAATTCGTGATGATTTCGTGCAAGCCTTTTCTAAAGTGGACGTCATCTTATCTCCCACTACACCGACACCTGCATTTAAACTAGGTGAGAAAACCAGCGATCCTATTAGTATGTATCTCTCAGATATTTACACGATTGCAGTAAATTTAGCTGGCTTACCGGGTATTTCCCTACCTGCAGGCTTTGTGAATAATTTGCCTATAGGCATGCAATTGATAGGTAATTTATTTGGTGAAGCAAAATTATTAAACGTCGCGCATCAATATCAAAAAGCGACTGATTGGCACACACGCTTACCGGAGGGTTTTTAAATGGAGTGGGAAGTCGTTATTGGTCTTGAAGTTCACGCACAACTCTCAACCAAAAGTAAAATTTTCTCGGGTGCATCTACTGAATTTGGCGCAGAACCCAATACTCAAGCATGCGCTATCGATTTAGGTATGCCAGGCGTACTACCCGTATTAAATGAAAAAGCAGTAGAAATGGCGGTTAAATTCGCGCTAGGTGCTAATGCAGTCATTTCACCTAAATCTGTTTTTGCACGTAAAAATTATTTTTATCCTGACTTACCTAAAGGTTATCAAATTAGTCAATTTGAATTGCCTATTGTGGGTAAGGGTTATTTAGATGTGATGGTAGATAGCGAAACGACTAAACGCATCAATATCACACGTGCGCATTTGGAAGAAGATGCTGGTAAGTCATTACATGAAGATTTTCAAGGCTCAACTGGCGTTGACTTAAATCGCGCAGGCACGCCTTTACTCGAAATTGTTTCTGAACCTGATATGCGCTCTGCTAAAGAAGCGGTTGCTTATCTTAAAACCTTACACACCTTAGTACGCTATTTAGACATTTGCGATGGTAACATGCAAGAAGGTTCATTTCGTTGTGATGCCAACGTTTCTGTCAGGCCAAAAGGTGAAACTAAATTAGGTACGCGTACAGAATTAAAAAATATTAATTCTTTTCGTTTTGTAGAACGTGCTATCAATTACGAAGTAGAACGCCAAATTAATGTTATTGAAAACGGTGGGAAAATTACACAAGAAACGCGCCTTTACGATCCTAATAAAAATGAAACAAGGTCCATGCGCAGCAAAGAGGAAGCTAACGACTATCGTTATTTTCCTGATCCTGACTTGCTGCCATTAATCATACCTAGTGAATTAATTGAAAGAGTAAAACGCGAATTGCCTGAATTGCCTCAGCAAAAACGTGAACGCTTTATGCAAGCCTATAATCTCAGCGCTTACGACGCCAGCATTTTAGTTAGCAGTAAAGACATGGCCGCTTTTTATGAAGAGACAGTGAATGCTTCTAAAAATCAACCTAAACTCGCTGCCAACTGGATTATTAGTGAATTGTTAGGCGCACTTAATAAAGCAGGCTTAGAATTAAATGAAAGCCCTATTTCTTCAGCACAATTAGGCCAATTAGTAGAGCGTATAGGCGATAATACTATTTCAGGCAAAATTGCTAAAACTATCTTTGAAGCATTATGGAATAAAGAAGGTAGTGTCGATGAAATTATTGAAAAGCGCGGCTTAAAACAAGTGACAGATACCGGTGCTATTGAAAAATTAATCGATGAAATTATTGCAGCCAATCCTCAGCAAGTCGCTGATTATCGTGCGGGTAAAGAAAAATTGTTTGGCTTTTTTGTTGGTCAAGCAATGAAACTTTCTGGCGGCAAGATGAATCCAGCTCAATTAAATGACATGCTTAAAAAGAAACTGCAAGGTTAATTATAACTCTATTGCAATGACGTCAGATACTACGTCATTGCAATATGATTTAATCATTACTATTTAAGTTTTAAAATTGTTTCTTGGCGCGCCTCACTTTTATTTTCAAAATGAGCAATTAAGGCACCTACCTTTTTTTCACTATACGACGTTTGATCCAGCATAGTACTTGCTTTAGTTGTACTAGCTTGGGAAATATAAACATCCATTTTTTTCACCAAATCGCTCACAGGTTGTTTCACCGAAAACAAGGATAAATTTCGTGAAGCTAAGGAAGTAAACGACGTTTTTTCTCCTACTTCATAATACAAAGCATACTTCTCTGATAAAAATTTCACTATCTCTTTACACAAAAATGGAGATATGTCTTTATTCAAGCGTTTACTTTCATTTAAGAAAGCTTCCCACGCTTCAATAGGTTTATGCGGAGTAACTTTCATGCTAATTAATAAAAAAACGTCTTTTAATCGATTTAAAGCATCATTGTATTTTTGATCAGCCACATTAGAATAATTATCTTGAAAGATAAAATAATACTTTTGTGCTAAACCAGGTATTACCAAAGAAGCACTCGTCGTAATTGATAGAGGTAACTTACTCCAAGCATTAGCCATATGCCTTGTTTCTTTTTGATAACGCTCAAGAAAACTCGGCTCAGTAGCTGCTATTTCTCTTAACTTCGCTAGAAAAAGAGGAAAAATGCTCTTATATACAGCATCACAAGACATAGTCATTTCATGGTTAATGTACCTACCCATAGGCGTATATCCCGTTTTCTTGCTATAACTCACCTGGGTATCACCATGACTACGAAAAAATACTAGTAATTTATTAACATTGTTTTCACTGAAAGTCGTTTCATTAGAAAACTGATTAGAAAAAGAAAAAATTATCTTATTATTTGGAAGCACATCAAAATAAACAACTATATGGTCATCTTTAATTCCGCTTAGTCTTAATATAATTCTTTCAAAAACACCTGTTCGAGGCGAAATTTGATATTTTTTCATTAATGCATCCAATAACGCTTTCTGCAATGAAGACATATACGACTCCTTTAAAAAGCCTAGTATAATGAAAGTGTTAATGGTTAAAAACTATCAATATAATAGGAAAAAATTATACTTCCCCTTTACATTAAAAAAGCATCATTTTTTTAATAAACTCCTTTATAATTCCCCACTATTTAATAATTTACATTACAATATCCCTATGGCTTCTCATTCAGCGTTGAAATTAAATGGGTTTTCTTTTGCCGAGCTTTTTCATGCGGATGGATTGGCACGCCTTGATACTGCATTTTTGACACAATTAAGCCAAAAAAATGCCGATTTACACGCTAAACTACTGGATTATAGAGCCGGACTACTACCCAGCGCCTCGATAGAAACCAGCGAATTATTAATAAGTTGCGCCCAAATCTTAGAGGACTTTATTGCTTCTTTATTTAATATCCAAGAAGCCGTTGCAGTAAGCCAAGCAAAAACGACTTCTTTCAATCCCATCACCACTTTTAAAAAATATTTTGTTTTAAGGCGTGCTAAAAAGGAATTAGCTAAAGCAGCTAATTTTCCTAGTTTTGAAGCACTCAATGCTTGGCTAGATGAAGAATTGAAGAAAAGCCCCATTTCAGCACCCGATAAAGAGTTAGCCATTGCCCTCTTGGGTACGCATTATTTAGAAAATCCTGATGCCCAAACTGAGAATATCGATAAATTAGTTGCTTGGTGCGTACGTGCAATGACGACTGATCAAGGCCAAGCTCTCATTACTGGCTGGACTAGTTTTCATTTACCAGAACGTATAGATCACGCCAATTTAGTCCCTGTTATCACTGTAGATGATTGCGGGCGCTTGGCTGCTTCACCTAATGAATGGCGCATGCGTGATGGTTTTAAATTAACTGATGAACGCATGAGTGCACGTGAAGTACAAGATGAAGTTAACTATTGTATTTACTGTCATGATCACGATGGTGATTTCTGTTCTAAAGGTTTCCCTGTTAAAAAAGGTGATCCGCTGCAAGGGCTTAAGAAAAATCCGTTAGATATCACCCTCACTGGCTGTCCTTTAGAAGAAAAAATTTCTGAAATGAATTTGTTAAAGCGAGATGGTCATACCTTAGGTTCTCTCGCTATGGTCATGGTGGATAACCCCATGTGTCCCGCTACTGGCCATCGTATTTGCAACGATTGTATGAAATCTTGCATTTATCAAAAGCAAGATCCGGTTAATATTCCTCAGATTGAAACGCGTGTGCTAACGGATGTTTTGGATTTACCTTGGGGTGTGGAAATTTATGATTTACTCACCCGCTGGAATCCACTACGTCAACATCAACCTATTATGAAACCTTATAATGGTTTAAAAGTCATGATAGCTGGCATGGGTCCTGCTGGTTTCACATTAGCCCATCACTTGTTACTTGAAGGTTGTGCTGTCGTTGGATTTGATGGTTTAAAGATTGAGCCTTTACCTGCTGAATTAATCCATCAGCCTATTTATAAATTTGCTGATTTAAAAGAATCATTAGATGAACGCTTGATGGCAGGTTTTGGTGGTGTAGCAGAATACGGTATTACTGTGCGCTGGGATAAAAACTTTTTAAAGTTAATTTATTTAAGCCTCATGCGTAAGCCTCATTTCCAAGTTTTTGGTGGTGTAAGATTTGGTGGCACATTAACAGTAGAAGACGCCTGGGATATGGGCTTTCATCATTTTGTCGTTGCAGTAGGCGCAGGCCTCCCTAAAGCATTACCTATCAAAGATAGTTTAGCGCCTGGCATGAGACAAGCTAATGATTTCCTCATGGCTTTGCAATTAGGCAACGCAGCTAAATCAAGCAGCTTAACAAATTTACAAGTGCGTTTACCTGCTGTGATAATAGGCGGCGGATTGACAGGTGTTGATACCGCGACAGAAGTACAAGCGTACTATATAAGACAAGTTGAAAAGATTTTAAATCGTTATGAAACATTAATTGATAAATACGGTGAAAAAGCCGTTGTTTCACCACTTGATAATGCGTCTCAAGCCATTCTTGCTGAATACTTAAGACATGCTATGGCTATTCGTGAAGAAAGAGAACGCGCTAAAAAATTAGGTGTAGTGCCTAATTTTATTCCTTTATTACATGCATGGGGTGGCGTAACCATTGCTTATAGACGCTCCATGCAAGAATCACCTGCTTACATAAATAATCATGAAGAATTAAAAAAGGCCCTGGAAGAAGGGATATTTTATGCGCAAGGTCTTGAACCAAAAGCAGTAGAATTAGATGAATACGGGCATAGCCAAGCTTTGCTTTGCGTTAAACGAGAACGTAAAGAGAATGAATGGATAACAACCAAAGAAGAAGTGCGCTTACCAGCTAAATCCATTTTGGTCGCAACCGGTACTCAACCTAATACAGCTTATGAATTTGAACATAGAGGCACGTTTAACCGACTTAATCTACAGTATCAACATTATGAAGATGTAGAAGGTGAATTAACTGTCGCGGAAGAAATAGAGCATTGCAAACACCCTGACTTTGGCCCTTTCACTTCTTATCAAAAAGAGGCGCATCGTATTAGTTTAATTGGCGACACACATCCCGTATTTCACGGCAATGTCGTTAAAGCGATTGCATCTGGCATGCGTAGTTATCCTAAAATTATGCAGCTTTTACATAACCAAATAACGCAGGGTGATGAAACGGAATATAAACAATTTGCAGAGCAGATGAACTATCTATTTTCTGCCAAAGTAAAAGAAATTAGTAGAAAAACGCCAAGCGTTATTGAATTAACTATACAAGCTCCACTTGCTGCTAAGCATTTTCGTGCGGGGCAATTTTATCGATTACAAAATTTTGAAACGTTTGCCCCTAATCTAACTCACACTTTATTACAAATGGAACCGTTAGCATTAGCTGCAGCGGAATGCAATGAAGAAGAAGGTTCATTAACGTTCCTTATTACTGAGGAAACAACGGCTGCTAAGTTATGTGCAACACTAAAACCCGGCGACCCTGTTTCTTTGATGGGCCCAACCGGCGTTAGAGCTAAAATTCCTGCAAAAAATGAAACTATTCTTGTAATAGGCAATAAAGCTAGTTTTCCTTTCATAAGAAGTTATGGCGCTGAATTAAAAAAAGAAAATAACAAAGTCATTTACGTGGGCCAATTTGCAAATGCAGATGAGGTATATTGCCAAGAGAAACTAGAAGAAAATACAGATACTATTGTTTGGCTTACTAAAGAAGGTAGCATCCATACACATAGACCTAATGACATTCATTTACAAAATCAGGATGTCGTTAAAACACTTTGTGAAGAAGCAGAGAGATTATCTTTAGCAAGCATTGATCGTATTTATCTTATTGGTGATACCGAATTAATGAGACGTTTTCAAGCTGCAAGGCAAGATGTTCTTAAACCTTATTTAGAAAAAAATCCCGCTGTTTTTGCCTCTATCTACGGGAATATGCAATGCATGCTAAAAGGGGTATGCGCTCAATGTTTACAATGGCAAATTGACCCTATTACGGGTGAAAGAACTAAAGCTGTGTTTACTTGTTCTTGGCAAGATCAGCCCTTAGAAATTATAGATATTAATCACATTGATGCACGCCAACAACAAAACCGCTTACAAGAGCATATTAGTAATTTGTGGATAGATCATATATTTAGCGAGCATGCTATTTCGCGTGTTTAATTAATATAAGGGGTTTTTAACTTTAGTAGTTTGTCATACTTAGATGCCAGCGTGCTTTTAGCTGGCATCTAGCTTTTAAATATAAAAACATTTACTCCACCACAGCTATTTTTTCCTTGCTAGCATCAATCCATCACCAATTGGTAAGAGGCTAAAAGTCACACGTACATCATGCTTAATACTTTCATTTACTGCCCTTATCGCCTGCGTTTCAGGTTCTTGATTATTTTCATCGGCGACCCTTCCATCCCACAATACGTTATCAATCGCAATTAATCCGCCAGGTCTTAGCAGTGTTAAAGCATGTTCATAGTAATTCAGATAATTTTTCTTATCAGCATCAATAAAAACAAAATCAAAGGTACCTGACTCACCATTCTCAATTAATTTCTGTAATGTTTCTAATGCAGGTGCAATTTTTAATTGTATTTTATTGGCAACACCTGCTTTTTCCCAATAAGTTAATGCCTTGTTAGTCCACTCTCTACTCACATCACATGCAATTACGCTACCTTCATTAGGCATTGCAAGTGCCACAACAAGTGCACTGTAACCAGTAAAAGTGCCTATATCTAATGTCTTTTTAGCGTCTAGGAGCTGAATCAAAAGCGCCATAAACTGACCCTGCTCAGGTGAAATTTGCATACGCGCCGCTGGAAGTTGCGCAGTCATGGCACGTAACTCTTGCAATACAGGATGCTCGCGCAATGAGACGTTTAATAAATAATCATATAATTTAGGTGTTAAATTAATGGTTTTAGTGCTCATATTCTATCCTTATTGCATTATCTACGTGATTAGATTGCAATTGTTAATGTAGTGTTTTTTTCTAAAAAAAGTCATAAAACAGTAAAATGCTTGGTTTACCAAAGTAGAATGCTATAATGAGCAGCATTAGTACGACTTAAACGAGATTGAAAACAATGACTTTGATTATCTTAATTGTTCTATTACTCATCGTTGGCTATGCTATCTTAACCTACAATCGCCTCATTGCCCAGATTGAAGCCATACGCAACAATCAAAAGCAAATTGACATACAATTAGATAGACGTTTTAAAGTTTTTGAATCCTTAATTAATGTTGTTAAAAAATACATGGATTATGAAAACACAACATTAAAAGAAGTTGTCGCCTTACGTAATCGTGCTCAGGCTGCCAAAAACCAAGGCGATGAAAAAACTCGCATGGCAGCTGAAAACCAAATTTCTGATATTGCATCTCATTTAAATGTGGTTTTCGAGCAATACCCTGATTTAAAAGCCAATCAAAATTGCCTGCAATTACAAGAAGAAATTGTCAGTACAGAAAACAAATTGGCTTATGCAAAACAATCTTATAATGACAGCATTGAAATTTATAATGCTAATAAGCACTCTTTCCCTGCCAATGCTATAGTGGGTGCATTTAGAAGTTCTTTAGATAAGGATTTTCCATACTGGCAATTAAGTGAGCAAAAAGTTGCTGAACGTGAATCTTATACAGTTCAATTATAACTACTCATGAAACAAGCGTTTGAAGAATATACTATCTCATCAGCTGATTGGCGCAAAACCTTGCGCCAAAATTCATCACGTACTTATATCGTCATTGGGATTTTTATAGCGATTTACGCAAGTATAGGCTTAATCGTTGATATGTATCTCTATGCAGATATGTATGCACCTTACGCCCCACCTCCCTTATCAACACTTTTCTTTTCTCTCATTACGTTTCAATTATTTCCAATCGCAACCATTATCATGTTGGCAATTGCCACTATTTCACTATTTGTTAGCTTTCTACTACATGATAAATTAATGCTATTAGGCACCACCTATCATGAAATTACCCCCGAAACAGCACGCAGCACAGCGGAATCTCAGCTTTATAATGTAGTGAATGAAATGAAAATTGCAGCCGGCCTCCATTACATGCCTAAGGTCTATTTAATTGAAGCTGATTATATGAATGCTTTCGCTAGTGGTTACAGTGAGCGCTCAGCTATGGTTGCTATCACGCGAGGCCTTTTAGAAAAATTAAATCGGGATGAGCTGCAAGCTGTCATGGCACATGAATTAAGCCACATTAGACACTTAGATATTAAATTAACACTCACTGCATCTTTATTATCTAACTTAACCATTATGGTATTAGATATATTTTTTCATAACATGCTCTACGGCAATAGAAGAAATGATAATCGCTCGCGCCAATCCTTAGGATTCATTATTGTTATCTTACGTTTTTTATTGCCGATTATCAGTGTTTTATTAATCTTCTATTTAAGCCGCACCCGCGAATTAATGGCTGATGCAGGCGCCGTGCAACTAACGCGTAACAACCAACCTTTAGCATCAGCTTTATTAAAAATTCATCATGACCATATGCAATTTCAAGATAAATATAAAAATGCTTATGAACAAACCGCGCATGAAAATGTGCGTAAACAAGCTTATTTATATGATCCTTCCTACGCCGGCATTCAATCTCTAACTTCACTTAATGATTTCTTCTCTACGCATCCTTCATTAGAAACTCGATTACAAGCGTTAGGATTCAAAAAAAGGTAAAATTTACCTAGCTCAGTTAGCGTGCTAGGATAAAAAGAGACGGCACTGGCTAAGGAAAATGGAATTGACATGCAAAGTCTAAAACGCTACTGCTGTATTTTTTTCTTATTTTTTTCTCCTGCTGCTTTTTGCACTCATTACGGCACAAATATTTCCTACGTATTAAAAGGAAAAGAACCCAGCAGCTTACACGGTTATCAATTTATGCTGAATTACGATCCAGAACGTTTTCAATGGCGAAAATTTAATATTTATTTTGATGGCGGTATTTCACATTTTTGGGTAACAGACACTCCCTATCACACCAATATTACTATTTATTCAGCTGCACCTATCATTCGTTATACATTTAGAAAACGCGGCCCTATATTGCCTTATATAGAATTGAGTATTGGTATTGCTTATATGAATCAAACCTATTTAGGCGATAGAAATCTAGGTGTTCACTTTTCTTTTCAAGACAGAATGGGAATTGGGGCGCTTTTTGGTGAAACTGAACGCTTATCCATGGGCATTCACGCTCTCCACTATTCTAATGCCCATATCTCTTCACACAATTCAGGTATTACTGCACCCATCGTATTTGATTTAGGCTATCGATTTGCTTAACGCAAACCTATTGGCAGCATTAAAAAAATACTGTCTCTAGTTTGAGAAACGACTATTCCCCCTTTGCTGTTGGTTAAGGCATAGGAAACAGTAAAAACAGGTTGGTCAGCGAAACTATCGTATTTGCAAGAGACAATACCTGTAGCACTATTGTATTCAGCCAAGCTATTATCATAGGTGCCCAATTTTGCAGGCATACCATTAGGTAAGCTGAGAGATTTAAAGTAAATAGGCCTTGATTGGTTAGAATCTATGATTTGAGAACCATACCCACCCACGTAATCACCGTAATTTGCCAGAATATTTTTCGTTCCATTAATAGCTGGGCATTTAATTTCCATACTGTATTCAATAGGATCAGCATAAGCAGAATTTATTACAAAAGCCGCAACTAAAGAAAGTAGCCTAAGCACTTTTCGCATCCTTGGGTTCCCTTTTATAATTCTCAGGTAAAAAGTTAAATTATTGTTAAGAATAAATAAAAGAAAAGCAAGTATTGCTGTGTTGTTTTTAGTACCATAAAGCTTGTGACCAAGGCTTATAACATGCATAAACGTATTCCCATTAAAAACCATCATAAAGAAGTAAAACTCATTGCAGAGCGCAGCATGCAAGGGCTGATTATCATTTGCTGCTTAATTTTTTTACTACTTATTCGTCTAGCCTATTTACAAATTTATAAAGAAGATGTGTACACTACTTTATCTCAGCAAAATTGGTTAGATTTGGTTCCCATTGAGCCAACCAGGGGCTTAATTTATGACAGGAATGGCATATTACTAGCTGAGAATATCCCTGTTTTTAGCTTGGATATCATCCCCGTTAAGGTCGGTGATTTAACAAAAACATTAGCTGAATTACAAAAAATCGTTGAATTAACAGACAGCGATTTAAGCCAATTCAAAAAGCAATTGAAGCAACATCGCCGCTTCGATGAAATTCCTTTAAAATTACGCTTAACCGAACAAGAAGTAGCCCGCTTCACTGAAAACCAACATCGCTTCCCAGGTGTTGCTATTAAGGCTAGATTAATGCGCCACTATCCTTACGGTAATAAATTCAGTCATGTTTTAGGTTACGTCGGTCGTATTAACGCCCAAGAGCTAACTGAGATTGATGCTACCAACTATAGCGCCAGCCACTACATTGGCAAGTTAGGCATTGAAAAATACTATGAAGACGAGTTACACGGCCAAGTTGGCTATGAAGAAGTTGAAAATGATGCAAGCGGTAAATCAGTTAGAATTTTAAAGGAAATAAAAAGTTTACCTGGTAAAAATATTTACCTTACTTTAGACAGCGGTTTGCAATTTGCTGCAGAAAAAGCACTTGATGGTCACAGAGGGGCTATCGTTGCCATACAACCGGAAACCGGCCAAGTATTAGCTATGGTTAGCACCCCGACTTACGATCCTAATGTATTTGTATTAGGAATTAGCCAAAAAGATTATAAACAATTGCAACACGCTGAAAACCGTCCTCTTTTTAATCGCGCTTTACGCGGACTTTATCCACTTGCTTCAACCATTAAACCTTACCTTGCTCTGCAAGCATTAAATTTAGGTGTCGTTGATCTTTCTTACACGGTATCTGATCCCGGTTGGTTTCAATTGCGCAACTATTCAAGACGCTATCATGACTCCAGTCCTAACGGCCATGGCATAGTAAATTTAAATAGCGCCATTGCTTTTTCTTGCGACGTTTACTTTTATGAAGTGGCGCTTAAGTTAGGCATTAAGCGTATGGATGATATTTTGACGCAATTTGGTTTTGGCGCAGTCACAGGCATAGATTTAGAAGAAGAATTGGGCGGCTTAGTCGCATCACCTGAATGGAAGAAAAAAGCCAAGGGGGTAAGATGGTATGAAGGTGATACCGTTATTTCAGGCATAGGCCAAGGTTTTATGCAAGCAACGCCTTTGCAATTAGCACAAGCCGTAGCAACTTTAGCTAATCGTGGTCAACGATTTATGCCTTATTTATTACTAGGCGATCAAACGCCTGGTAAAGAGTACGTTCCGCAACAACCCATTCCTTTAGATACCGTCACCCTACGTGACCCTGCGTATTGGGATATAGTCATCGATGCTATGCAAGATGTCGTTCTTCACCCCCGCGGCACTGCCAGACGTTATAGAGCAACAGGTCCTATTTCCTATACATTGGCAGCAAAAACGGGAACAGCTCAAGTTGTTTCACGCCGCAATCCTGATGAAGAAGACAATAAGCAAGACACCATGCCAGAAAAATGGCGCGATCATCATTTATTTATTGCCTTTGCCCCTGTTGAAAAACCCAAAATTGCGATTGCTATAATCACAGAAAATAGCAATGTTGCGATTGAAGCTGCCCGTGTGGTCTTAGATCATTATTTAGGTAAAAAGCAAAATGTTAAACATACTGAAGTCCAAGCTGAAAAAACCAGCGCATGATGTGCGTTATCGCACCATCTGGCAATATTTACATATTGATGTCACGTTATTTTCATTTGTATTACTTCTTAGCGCGGCGGGTTTATTTATTTTATTCAGCGCAAGCGGAAGACAATTACATACCTTAGAACTACAAAGTGCGAGGTTGTTGGTAGCCTTTATTGCTATGTTCTTCTTAGCCCAAATCCCGCCTGTTACCTTACAACGCTCAGCACCTTGGGTATACGGCATAGGTTTATTATTACTTATCGTTGTATTAATCATAGGTCATATTGGTAAAGGTGCGCAGCGCTGGTTTAACCTAGGCATCATTCACTTACAACCGTCAGAATTAATGAAACTAGGTATTCCTCTACTACTTTCTTGGTATTGCCATAAAATCCGTTTACCTATTACACCAAAATCATTAGCTGTCGCCATTCCAATTATCGCTGTACCTGTATTACTCACTGCCAAACAACCTGATTTAGCAACGGCTATATTGCTAGCCATCGCAGGCGGCAGCGTTTTATTTTTAGCAGGATTAACTTGGCGCACCATTTTATCCACTTTAGCATTACTTGCTGCCTGTGTACCGCTACTCTGGTATGCATTACATGATTATCAACGCAACCGCGTACTCACCTTCTTAAACCCTGAGCACGATCCATTAGGCAAAGGCTATCATATTATTCAATCCAAAATTGCAATTGGTTCCGGCGGCTTATTTGGTAAAGGCTGGTTAAATGGCACCCAATCTAACTTACAATTTTTACCAGAACATTCAACCGATTTTATTTTTGCTGTTTGCGGTGAAGAGTTTGGCTTCGTTGGTAGCACTATTTTAATTTTATTATTCATGTTAGTTGTTTATCGCGGCTTTTATATCACCCTTCACGCACAAGATACCTTTTCAAGATTATTAGCAGGCAGCATCACCTTTACCTTCTTTTTCTCTTTCTTTATTAACATGGGAATGGTAACTGGCATACTGCCCGTTGCAGGGGTTCCTTTACCCTTAGTGAGTTACGGTGGCTCATCCATGGTGACGATTATGGCAAGTTTCGGTATCCTGATGTCTATACAAACGCACAGAAAGTTAGTGACTACTTAAAGGTGAAACTCATGTTTAGAATGCTTGCTCGTTTAATTCTTTTTATCTCTCTTGCCTGCACAGGGATTTCATCAGTTTATGCAGCAGAAGATGCCGTATTTATTAAACGTAAAGATGTGCAAGAATTTATACAAATGATGGTAAAAAAACATCATTTTAAGAAAGAAGATTTGGTGGCTTTATTCACCAAAGTGAAAGTACGCCCGCAAGTGATGCAACAAATTAAAAAACCTTTAGAAAAACATCCTTGGCATACCTATCAAACCTTATTCGTGAGTGAATGGCGCATAGAACACGGCGTTAAATTCTGGAAAAAATATGAAGCTGCTCTACGTAAAGCAGAAGAAACTTACGGCGTACCTGCTTCAATTATCGTTGCGACCATTGGTGTTGAAACTAAATACGGTGAAAGAACCGGTGACTACCGAGTCATGGATTCACTTTCAAATATTGCTTTTAGCGATTCAAAACGTGCTCCTTATTTCCGTAATGAATTAGAACAGTTTTTATTACTGGCTAGAGAAGAACATATAGATCCCATGACAGTAACAGGTTCTTACGCTGGTGCTATTGGCCAACCTCAATTTATGCCTAGCAGCTATCGCTACTATGCAGTGAATTTTTCCGGCAGTGGCAAAACGGATTTAATGCACGATGAAATAGATGTAATTGGTAGTATTGCAAACTATTATAAAAAACATGGCTGGAAAACTAATCAACCTGTTGCCGTTCAAGCTTCTGTCATAGGTGATAGGTTTTCTTATTGGATGCGCAATAATAGCACTACTCAATCATTTAGTTTTGATGAATTAGCCAAATACGGTGTAGTTCCTAAACATAAAATTAAATCCACTGATGAAAGCTTAAAAGTGAAAGTCATTGAACTTGATAGCCGTTATAGTAAAGAATATTGGTTAGGCTTTCATAATTTTGGGGTGATTAAGCGTTATAATGCTAGTGATTTATACGCAATGGCTGTGTATCAGCTAAGTACTTACATTAATGCACTAAGGGAACGTAATGGATAAATGCACAAGGAAGGCATCTCATTTACTCGTTTTAGCCATGCTAATTATGGTCACCAGTTGCAGCACTCAAAGAGTGAAACGGGATGGTGCACCGCAATATCATATTGACGTCAGTAAAGTAGATGATGCCGTGCCTAAGCCCGAGCCCTTAGCTAAATACGGCAATATGAAATCCTACGTCGTATTTGGCAAACGCTATTATACGATGAAATCTAGCAATAACTATGAACAAGTGGGTACTGCTTCTTGGTACGGGACTATGTTTCATGATAGAAGCACTTCAAGCGGCGAACGTTACGATATGCTAGCAATGACGGCTGCGCATAAGACCCTACCCCTCCCTACTTATGTTGAAGTCACAAACCTCTCTAACAATCGTAAAGTCATTGTAAAAGTGAATGATCGAGGTCCATTCGAATCTAACCGTATCATTGATCTTTCTTACGTCGCTGCTAAAAAATTGGGTATGTTAGGTCGTGGCACGGCACAAGTTAGAGTAAGGGCAATCAATCCCTATACGTTTGGCAAGGAATTCGAATTAGCAAAGCATGCGCCTAAAATTTACCCTAAGTTTAACCCTGTTTATACTTCATCGCATGCGAATAAACCGGTTTATACAGCTAGTAGCTCCTCTTATTCTAAACCCAATTCCAAGTCTGTTTATTTACAAGTTGGTGCATTTAGAAATAAATCTCATGCAGACAGATTACAACAACGTTTAAATCAATTACTCGATGCCCCTGTCAAAGTGGCAAAAGGTAAATTATATAAAGTACAAATAGGCCCGCTTAATAATGTGACTACAGCTGATAAAGTAGCAACACGTTTACGTGGTTTAGGTATAAAATCAAACCGTTTATACGCAACTAAATAAGGTTAACGCTTATGTTGCACATTCTGATAGCGATTGCTGGCATTCTACTGACTATCTTTTTTGTCATAGGCACGCACGAATTTGCACATTTTGCTATGGCGCGTTTGTTAGGCGTTAAAGTAATACGTTTTTCCATAGGCTTTGGCAAGAAGCTACTTCATTGGCATGATAAGAAAGGCACTGAATATGTTTTAGCGCTTATTCCTTTAGGGGGCTATGTCAAAATGCTAGATGAAAGTGAAGGGAAAGTGGCACCTACTGAATTACCTTTTGCTTTTAATCACCAACCTTATTACAAAAGAATTCTCATCATATTAGCCGGCCCGGCAATGAATATACTTTGCGCCTGGGTGCTTTATGCCACTATTTTCATGGTGGGTTTTGTCACATTACGTCCCATCATAGGCGAAGTACAACCTAATTCCATTGCTGCCAATGCAGGTTTAGAGCCCAAACAAGAAATCATTGCCCTAGATCAACGCCCAACTTCAGGTTGGCCCAGTATCTTATTTCGCATACTCGCCCATGCAGGCGATAAAGATAAACTTCAAATTGAAGTGAAATCTGCCAATCAAACATCCACCCATTCACTCGATTTAGCAACGTGGCAACTAGACTCATTAAATCCCCAACCTTTAGCCAGTTTAGGCATTCAGCCTTACGAGCCAGAAATTCCTTTAACTATAAGCATCATTACACCTGATTCACCTGCTGCAAAAGCGGGACTTAAAGTGGGTGACAAACTGGTAATGCTTGATAAAAAACCTATTAAAAATTGGCAAGAATTGATAACAACGTTTAGTCAAAATCCAGAAAAAAGCTATACACTTTCTATAGAAAGACAAGGCAAACTCATTTCTATTCCCATTACGACAGGTTACAAACAAAACTGGCTTGGACACAAAACGGGGTATGTAGGCATAGCCCCTCTTATTACTTTACCTAAAGATTTGCTCAATAAGGTGCAATACGGTCCTGTGCAAGCGTTTAAACACGCATGGCAGCAAATGGTCGATTTAACCTATTTTAATTTATTACTACTAGGCAAAATGCTAATCGGCAAAATTTCCATACAAAGCCTAGGTGGTCCCCTTACCATTTTTGAAAGTGCAGGCTCTGCCTTAAATTACGGCTTTCTTTCCTTTTTAAGTTTCTTAGCCTTTTTAAGTATTTCTATTGGGGTGATTAATCTTCTACCCATACCTGGTTTAGATGGTGGTCATTTATTCATTTACGTAATTGAAATGATAATACGCAGACCGTTACCAGAAAGAGTACTAGATATTTTCTATCGCCTAGGATTTGTACTGATTATCTTCTTTTTACTACAAGCTTTACTAAACGATATGCTAAGACTTTACTAAGAGCTTATGAGTTAACTATATGAGTTAGCTAGTTGTTTTATTCTTGTCATGACAAGCAGCAATTAAGACGAGATGCTTATGGTAATAACCCTCTTTCTTATTGCCTAGCTAACTCTTTATACTTTAGAATCGAATTCTTTACCGCTTCCTCCTTAATCACCAAATGCCAAAAAAAGAAGCAGTTTAGCTTCTCAACAGTAAAGTAAGGAATTTTTATGCTAATGTATTTATTAATTGGTTTGAGTGCGACAACGTTAGCTATTTCACTCTTTGTCTTCATTAAGCAATTTTTGCTGAGCAATGCGACTGAAAAAACGACTACACGACTAGAAACACAAATTCTACAGCTAGCTCAAAAGAACCATCATGCCGAGCATCAATTACGAGAAAGTTTATTAACTAATTTAGGTAATTTGCAACAAACGTTAGCAGAGAAATTAGGTGCAGTCAGATTAGATCAAAATCAACACAGTGCTGAATTAAAAGAACAATTGCAGCAAGCTTTTTCAAGTTATAGAGCAAGATTTGAAGAAAGACAATTAGAAGGACTAAAAATTTTGCAAGATACACTACATAAAGGTGTACAAGAAAATCGTCTGCAAGTGAAAGAAGCATTAACTGACTATGCAAATCAATTAGGCAAACGCGTCGATCTACTAACTCAAACGACAGAAGCCAAATTAAAAGAAATTAATACCCACGTTGAAAAACGGTTAGCAGATGGATTTGAAAAAACGAATGAAACGTTTACAGACGTCATTAAGCGTTTAGCGCTTATTGATGCTGCGCAAAAGAAAATAACCGAATTATCCAGCAATGTAGTCAGCTTACAAGAAATTTTAAATGACAAACGCTCGCGCGGTACGTTTGGTGAAGTGCAATTATCCGCATTAATTCATAACATGATTCCAGAACAACATTTCAGTTTCCAACATATGCTTAGTAATCATAAACGCCCTGACTGTATGTTATTCTTACCTGAACCTACTGGTAATATTGCTATCGATGCTAAATTTCCTTTAGAAAACTACCGCTTGTTAATTGATTCTTCTACCCATGAATCAGATAGACAACAAGCGTTAAAACAATTCAAAATTGATATTCGCAAGCACATACAAGATATTGCTGAAAAATACATTATCAACGGTGAAACAGCAGATGGCGCTGTCATGTTTATTCCTGCAGAAGCTGTCTTTGCTGAAATTCATGCACATCACAGTGATTTAGTTGAAGCTGCACATAAAGCAAAAGTATGGCTAGTCTCTCCTACTACCATGATGGCCATTTTAACGACAGCAAGAGCTGTGCTTAAAGATGCTGCCACTCGCAAACAAGTCCACGAAATTCAAAAACATTTGCGATTATTAGCAGATGATTTTGATCGTTTCCAAATGCGTATGGATAATTTAGCGAAACGAATTGCGCAAGCGCACACTGACATTGAGCAAGTACATATTTCTTCGCGTAAAATTACTCAGCGATTTAATCAAATTGAGCGGGCTGAGTTTGATAACTTATCTCAGAGTGAAGCTTTATCGCTTGAAACAACACCTAGCACAGAAGCTGTTATATAACAGCTTCTTTTTTAATTATCCTTAACATCTTAGTGCAGCTTGATGCTCTCTATCCATTTTTTTTGGAGTAGGGCAACGACTTCCATTAGCAAACTCTGCATTAGCGCTACAAGAAACAAATAAGCCTAACTTGCTAGTAGTTAGCTTGGTAGTTGATTGGACAGGGTTTGTCAGCCCAACTCCAGCTAGCATTCTACTGCTATCATTTTTCCTTAATACTTTTTTATTGACCCTAAAACCTAATGCAGCTTGAGCATATTGAAAAAGCTTTAAGAAACGAAATTCATCTTTAACACTTTCTGTTTTATTAATTTTTGGATTAGGATAATAGTTTTCATCATTTTCTGCTTTAACTAATAAAGTATCGAGCACACTAATTTGCTCTTTCAAGCCTTTAAATAAGTTTTCTACATTTTTTAACCATGAAAGCTTGTATGAAGATAAAAAAGCAGTCAATGACTGTCTATCTAACGATTGGAATTTTGATACTAATTCTTGTAATAATTTTTCAAATTTTATGACATACTCATTTTCAACTTCACTAATTTGCTTTAGTAATTCTTCAGTTTCATGCAAATTGTGCATTCTCTCATTGATAAGTTCTATTAAATCATCACACAATTCTCTGGTTAGAAAATTATCTGCATTTTGGATTTCAATAGTATGATGCTCAGTGACAGTCTCATATTTTGTATTCTCCCTTTTTAATTGATATTTTTTTTTACCATCAGCGGGCTCGGTATCTTCGTTCGCTTCTTCTATTATAATTTCAAATTGCTTGTCATTAGTGACATACTTTCTACTAAGATAAGCTTCCTTTAACCACTCACCGATAAATTCATTATAAATTTTATACATTTTAATGTCGGCATCTTGGCTATGTCTTATCCCTGCAGCTAATAGAAATTTTTTCTCTTCTACTTGAACTCTATCGGCAAATTCTTTAATTAGTAATCTTGTTAATAAATAACGTCTCTTAGCTTCTGAAGATAGATTTGTATATTTAACATTGGTTTTTTCAAAATTTAAAATATCTAACTTTAATTCAAATTTATGTGAAGGGGTAATAGAAGATTGTAAAAAAGGATGAATGCGATCTAGTTCACTTTCATTATTTCCCAATAAAGAATTTTGATTACCTTCCTCATAAATACTGCTTTCAAAATCTATACTTAAGTTTTTTAATGTATAATTAACATGCTTAAGCTGTATAATCTCTCTAACCTTAACCAAACAAATATCAGGATTTTTAATATAGTGTTTGAATTCTTTTTTAATTTCAGCGTATTTATTTAAAAATTCTTTTTTATCTTCACAACTTAAGTATAGTGCCGAGCGCATAATAGACATTAAATAATTAACTTTTTTCTCATTCGAATTTAATGTATTAAGTTTTTCTTTAATAACTTGCATATCTATATCAAGTTGATTCTTCAATAATAGATGGCGGAAATTATCTAGCGCGTTTTTTTGATTTATCCCTATCTGCTCAAAATGGTAAGATCTATTTTCATGAATATTAGTAACATCTTTTTGCTTAAGATGTTTTATCTCTTTCATCTCTTTTTGAATTGAAATTAGATGATGACAAATGCTTCTTCTATACGCACTTAATTTAGTAAAAGTAGGTAAAATAGTCTTATGATGAGTGTTTAAATACTCAATGGGCTCGGCAAATTTATTTAATATGCTACCAAAACTTCCTCCTTTTTTATCGATTTCACGATTTTTTTCAACGAATGATTTATATTTATCGATAAAATTTTCAACTTGAGTGAGGGTTGTGATATTAATTCCTGCCATGTCATACAATTCTTTAGCCATTTCCCTTTTCTTTCTAAAGCTTTGCGTGCGCCAGAATTTCACTTTTGTAGATTTAATGATTGGATAATAAACTTTATCGTTTTCTAATACTTCTTTTATATTACTTTGGACAACCTTAATTTCTGCCAATAACTCTTGGACAAATGTAGAAAACATTTTATCTAAAAAAGACAATTCTTCTTCCTCTGTCGTTATTTTATCCTTATTGTTAGATAGCATTATGGAATCTCCTGATTAAGATTACAGTAGCATTACAACAATATTACAAAATTATTATAAGCACCTATTCTTAAATTAGTCTTAGATGAAATAAAGAAATTAAAACGGTAACTAGCTGAATTTTTTATTTAATTTTAATAAAAATTTTAATTTGTTCTGTTTTTTGCCCTGGGCTTGGTTATTGGCCATTTTTTCTGTATAATAGGCCTAATTTTGGTCAACTTATTGTTTTTACTCGGGAGAAAAGAATGAGAAAATTAATCCTGTTAATTACTGCCTTGATGGTGAGTACTTCGTTTGCTGGCAATGCTGATATTAAATCACTCAGTTCAGCCTGGAAAGCTCAACCTTTAACCCATCATAAAAAAGATAAAAATGACATTACTATTGTTTACGGTGGCGCAGACGTTGCACCTAAATCTAGTTTAGTACAATCTAACTTAGCTTAAGCTTCATTCCGATTTTTAAAAAAGCCCTTTTACTAGGGCTTTTTTTATTCTATTAACAGATCAGTGACTGGAGAAAAAGAACGTCTGTGAGTACGGCTAGGGCCAAACTTACGTAAATTTTGCATATGAAGTGAAGTAGCATAGCCTTTGTGTTGAGCAAAACCATATTCTGGGTAGCGCTTATCCAACATTACCATGATTCTATCTCTAAACACTTTTGCTAAAATCGATGCTGCACTGATAGCCGGTTCTAATTGATCACCCTTGATAATGGCTTGTGTTTCACAGGTTAAAGCCGGACATAAGTTTCCATCTATTAATGCTTTTGTTGGCATGACTGATAATGCAGCAACAGCGCGCTGCATAGCTAAAAATGTCGCTTGTAAAATATTTATTTTATCAATTTCACCGACAGTTGCTCTACCTATAGACCAGGCTAACGCTTTTTCGCGTATCTCAATAAATAATTCGTTGCGCGCTTTTTCAGTTAGCTCTTTAGAATCTGCCAATCCTTTTATAGGTCTATGCGGATGCAAAATCACCGCAGCTGCAATAACAGGTCCTGCTAATGGACCACGCCCTGCTTCATCCACCCCTGCAACTAATTCAAAATCCCTACCTATGTCCGACATGTATTATTTTTTCCTAATATAATCTATTAATTTTTAGCATTAGCCTCGTAAGCAATTTGCATAATGGGCTCATCCTGAGGACGTTCGATAATTTCTTTTATCACAAAACGCGGACGCTTTCTTACCTCTTGGTAAATACGTCCTATATATTCACCCACTATACCTAAACCGAACAATACAATGCCGATTAAGAAAAAGAGGATAGCAAATAAAGTGAATACACCTTCCACTTCGGGACCATGAATCAAACGGCGTAAAAATAAAAAGACAACAAAACCAAAACTACAAAGTGAGATGGCCAAGCCTATCATGGTGAAGACTTGCAAGGGGAAAACAGAAAAACCTGTTACTAAATCAAAATTGTAACGTATGAGTTTATAGAAATTATAACTTGATGTACCTGCACTACGTTCAGCATGCGCAACACCCACTTCTGTCGGATTAGCTGCATAAGTAAGTGCTAAAGCAGGAATAAACGTTGTACTTTCCCCTGTTGAAGCCATTAAGTCGACTATTTGTCTGCTATAGGCTCTTAACATACAGCCTTCGTCTTTCATTTTTAACTTAGGCATCATTTTTTCGCGCAATTGGTTATGCCATTTTGATACTTTCAGACGCCACCAAGCATCTTGTCTATCTTGTCTATACGTATTAACGACGTCGTGACCCGCTTCCATGGCTGCAACTAATTTACCAATTTCCTCAGGAGGATTTTGTAAATCTGCATCCATAGTAATGATAATGTCACCTCTAACTTTTTCAAAACCCGCCATAATGGCCATATGTTGGCCAAAGTTGCCATTGAAATCGATAATGCGAATTTGATGAGGGCGACGTGCGTGCAATTCACGCAGCATGCTAGCAGAGTTATCAGTACTGCCGTCATTGGTCAAAATTATCTCATAAGGTTTATTCAGTTTATCCAAAGCGCTGGTTAAACGAGTATATAATTCTTCCAACACTTCCTGCTCATTATGGACAGGAATGACAACGCTAATGTAAGGACGTGACATAAAATAACCTTAGTCTGCTCAATTGGGATGGATTATATTATGATTAAGTTAACTAAGACAGCCTGTTTAATTTTAAATTTTAAATAAAATGACACCAAAAAAAATTCGTGAAATATTTTTGCGTTTTCGCAAAGCAAATCCTTACCCTACAACGGAATTGGTTTACCACAGCCACTTTGAACTGTTAATTGCTGTCATATTATCTGCACAGGCAACAGATAAATCGGTCAATAAAGCAACTATTGTTCTTTTCAAGAAAGCAAACACCCCCGAAAAATTACTTAAATTAGGCGAAGATCGATTACGTGATTCTATTAAAAATATCGGTCTTTACAGAGCCAAAGCAAAAAATGTGATAGCGACTTGCCGTTTGCTGATAGAAAAATTTCATTCGCGCGTTCCAGACAATCGCGAAGAATTAGAATCTCTCCCTGGCGTTGGGCGAAAAACTGCCAATGTCATTTTAAACACTTGCTTCAAACAACCCACCATTGCTGTTGATACTCATATTTTCCGAGTAGCCAACCGCATTGGATTAAGCAATGGTAAAACACCACTTGCTGTGGAAAAACAATTAGAAAAAGTGATACCTGATGAATTTAAATTATATGCACATCATTGGTTAATTTTACACGGCCGATATGTCTGCGTAGCAAGAAAACCACATTGCCCAGAATGCATCATACGTGATTTATGCGAATATAAATTTAAAACCAAACCGACAGAAGAAGCATAATGTATACCAATCAACGCGAAGCTTATAGACAAGCTTTTTACGAAGCTTGGCAAAAATATTTAAAGCAATTGCCATTAACGATTTTAGAAAATCAAATGGTAGAAATTATTTTAATTCACCCCGAATATCACGATTTACTAAGCAATAATGAGCAATTACAAAAACAAGAATTTAAATTAGAAGAAAATCCCTTCTTTCATATGAGTTTGCATATGGCAATACGCGAACAAATTCGCAGCGATAGACCTAAAGGCATTGCTCTCATACACCAACAATTACTACAAAAATATGTTGATCAAGCAGACGTCGAACACAAAATGATTACTTGCTTAGCCCAAACCTTATGGCAAGCTCAGCAAACTGGTCATCCGCCTGAGGAAATAGATTATTTAAATAAATTAAAATTCATTTAGTGGTTTCAACCAAACGATGTAATTGGCCTATTAAATAAAATGGCAATGATATTAATTCATAATTAACCACATCACCTTTAAAGTCTTTTACATTTATATTCGTTTTAGTAGGTAAATCAGCATTGATACGTAAAGCTAATGGTAGTTTTTTCATCCCCATAAATAAATGTAAAGACTTTAAGCTACCTGTACTGCCCGCTTTAACTTCAATAGGAATAATTCTTTCTCCTTGCTGTATAACGTAATCTATTTCTGCATTAGAGTCTGCTTGATCACGATGCCAGCAATAAAGAGCTGGCTCTTTATAAGGAGGGGTAATAGTCCTTAAGAGTTGTCCAACAACCTGTTCTGCAATACCGCCTTGATTGATTAAGGTAATATCTTCTGCTTGATTAATTTGAGTTAAGCTTAGGCCTAATGCAATAGAACATAATCCAACGTCTAAAAAAATCTCTTTAAAATATTTTTCTTTAACCTCAGCACCTAAAGGAACACCATTTGCAGCACTACTGACTACTTGAGAGCAAAGGCGCGCTTTTTCTAGCAAGTCCAAGACTTGCTTAATGGTTGATGCCTGAATTGCCTTATTAACATGACTAAATACAAATTTTTGTCCCAACATCCGAGGAATGCTACTCATTACTTCCTCTAATCGTTCAAGTGAAAGTCTACCTTTATACTTAGCAAAATCATCCCTATAAGTAGCTAGCAAGTCATATTGTATTTGTTCAACTTTAGTCAATGAATGTTCTTCAATCCAGCTTAATACTGAAGCAGGCAAACCCCCTACAATAAGATATTCTTTAAAT